>BNTW01000065.1 GCA_025996895.1 Bacteroidia bacterium
GAGATAAAGAATGAAAACAAAATCGCGATTTATCAAGACAATGAAACAGTAACCGTTTCTTCACCGGAAAAGATCAATTCGGTGGAATTATTCGATATGCAAGGACGGAAAGTAAAACAAGCGGGTCAGATTGAGAATAATGTATATCAAATGGATTTGCGTAGGGGCGTTGCGCGCAACGCCCTTACCGGGATTTACATCGTGAAAGCGGTGTTAGGCAACGGGGAGGCGCAGACGCACAAAATTATCGTGAGATAATGGGGGGGCGCGTCAAGCGCGCAATGACACACACAGCACAAAATAACAATCGGGAAGTTCGCATAACTCAAATTCCCGAGGTTGGGGCGCACAAACAAGTGCGCTCCTTTTTTTAAATTTATTTGCAATTATTCTTGCTTTCTTATCATTTTTATATATTTTTGCAAAATGAAATAAATACTACTCTAAAATTAATTGAAGATGAAAAAAACAATTTTAATCCTTGCTCTATTTCTTCCGTTTATTTTGCCATCTTGTGTCAATCACGATTATGATTTGGACGAAGAAAAGATAGACAAAAACGTCGAGTTTAGCCCCGACGGTATTAATTTTCCTATCGGCCATATTGATACCATTTGGATTGCCGAAGAGTTGCAAAAGAAATACAACGGTGGAGAAAACAGTAAAATCGAGTTCGACAACAACTATTTGCTTTATCTGGAATATACCGGCAATTTCGATTTTTCGTGGCAGTATGGTCTGAACAAAATCAATCCGGAAATTGCAGAAACCAATCTGGTGGCCGACATCAATGGTATATTGCTTACCGGAGGCATAACACTTCCTGCCGGAATAAATGTTCCACTGATCCAACCGTCGGAAGCAAATTACAGTGTCAGTGATGTCAATCTGATTGATCAGGGCGAGTTGACTATTACTCCAAAAAAAGTAAATCTCAACAATTTTGTAGTGAATTTGAGTATCGCCTTCAAAAGCATTACTTTTTTAACCGGAAGCGACAATGCTAATTTGGAACTGCAAGTAACTTTTCCTAAGGGCTTTGCTATTGTAGGCCTTCCCGGCAATACACTTACAAAGGAGATTCCGTTGCGAGATATTCCAAATAACGGAGATTTCTATTCCATCGCTAACATAAATGTATCTTCATATGATTACACTGTCGAAGATACAAAATTATTGTATAAACTTTCTTTGAAAACAGCTGCTCCTTTATCGGTGAATGTCAATACGAATCCGAAATTTGAATTAAAATTAGACGTAGATAACGACGCTATTGTTCTGTCGGATTTGGAATGTGTGCTGAACGGTTCCAAAGCGTTTTCCGGCAAAGTGGAAAATTTTGATCAGTTGTATTCCTCTTTCGGAAGCAAAGGCGATATATTGGAATTTATCAAACCGCACCTCGATTTCGATTTGGCTACAAACCTCAGTTGCAATTTTTACATTGATGCCGAATTGGACAACGGTATAGACAAAGCGCATATCGAAGGGCTGAAGCATGAAAAAGACAAAAACAACCATTTTGTTTTGTCCGACGGCGGAGAAGCGACTATCGCGGGAAGCCAGAATTTTCATAATCTGAATAAAGTTATCGACGTACTTCCCCAACGGTTGGATTACACGATTGCACTGCGTTTTGAGAATGAAACAGCCACTTTAAAGCCTTCCAAAGGTATTGATCTGAATGTCGATTACCTGTTAAATCTACCGTTCAATTTTGAAAAAGTGAATGTAACTTTCGCCGACAAAGTGGATTTAGGGGAAGATTTTTACAGCGATTTGTTTGAATATGCTACCGGAAATATTTCGATTATCGCCGATGAGGTGCTTCTTTTTGTCGATGACAATTTGAATGTTTCGCTTTCGGCAGCTATTTTGGATGCTGATAATCGTCAAATCTTGAAATTCGATAACGTACTGGACGAAAACCGGACGCCTAACTTGCTCATTACCATTCCGAAAGATAAAACGAAGGAGTTGGAAAATGCCAAGTATCTTGAATTTAGGTTTGAGCTTAACGGACAGGGAGTGGATGTAACACGAAAAGATTACATTCGTATCAACAAAATACGGATTATTTCGGACAGCGGTATTCACTTTGAATTTTAATTTTTAAACTACTCTACAATGAATAATATAAAGTCAAAATTATTGCTTATCAGCATCGGAATAGCTCTTGCATTTCCAACAGCGTGGGGACAATCGGCGAATACGGAGTTTTTTATGAGTTCGTCATTTACTAAAAGTGCGCTAAATCCGGCCAAACGTCCCGAAAAAGGATATATCGGTATTCCCGGACTAACTAACCTGTCAGTCAATTACCGGACAAATACATTTACTTTGGACAATTTTTTGTATCCGGGTTTGGGTGAAAACGGTAAATCCGCTTGGTTTCTGAACAAAAATGTTTCGGCAAGCCAGTTTTTAAAAGGCATTTCCGATAACAATTTATTGCATACAAATGTGGACTATACCTTGTTGGGATTTGGTTTTTATGTGAAAGATTTGTTTTTGTCGTTTGATGTAAGTGTTCGCACAAGTGCAGATGTCAATATTCCCGGCGATATATTTCGTTTTGCGAAAAAAGGCGTATCGTTGGGAACAGACGAAGCAGGCAAAGAGTATAATTTCAGCAATACCAAAGGCGACTTGTTGGGTTATACACAAGTCGGATTTGGTGGGTCGTATTCCATTCTAAACCAATCGTTAGTGATTGGCAGTAAAATCAAGCTTTTGTTCGGGGCGATGCACGGCAGTTTTAATACCGACCAGCTGCTTCTGAATGTTGATAGAAACGAATGGACATTGCATTCGTTAGCCAGTATGCAGATAACCGGCCCGGGTGTTAAATACGACGAAGACGGCGTGATTGAAGATGTAGATTTCGATAATTTTTCCGCAATAAACGGCTTCGGCTTGGGCTTAGATTTAGGAGCGACTTTCAAACCGGGAAAATATTTTGATTTTTCTGAAGAATATGCCTTTATGGACAATTTCACTTTCTCTGCCGCTTTGACTGATGTCGGTTTCATTAATTGGGACAAATCGAAAACAACTTTCCTGCATACCGACGAAACGGCGATAGACGTAACCGGCAATCATAACATCGGTTTTGAAGACAATTCGGACAATTCGCTGGGTAAAATCATTGAAGATTTGGGCGACCGTTTTACGGATGCCGTCAAATTGAAAGAAGACAAAACCGGTACGCAAAAAAGTTCGTCGGGAATCCGTGCCAAGTTGAATTGGGGAGTTGAATATGCTTTGTGCGAAGGCAAAGTGAATACCGGTCTGCTTTTGACCAGCTATTTCAATCCGGTAAAAACCAATACGGAACTCACGCTGGCAGGTGCTTATCGTCCGGCAAGTGGGTTTGAGGTCGGATTAAGCTATTCGTTCATACCGAGTTATTACGGTGCTTTTGAATTGGCATTGCATTTCGGTCCGGGCTTCTACATTGCCAGCAGTTTAGGCTCGTACTCCGTCAACAGCGACGGTATGCCGGCGAAAATGAATCATTTGAACGTAATGGTTGGTGCTGCTATCCCTATTGGGGCAAAGCATTAAAAAGGCTAAAAACATAAAAAAAGAAGGGGGTTTTTTAATCCCCTTCTTGATGTTGCGGCCGAAGCAAGTCATTGACGGTTTTTACCGGATTGAATGTTTCGATGGGAACTTCTACAAATACGGTGTTCCAATCCGACATCGCACCATTCCATAAACCGGGTAACTCTAAGGCTTTCAACTCTTTGCCGTTCTTCGATTTTGAAGAAATGAAGCCGGTATTTTTATCCACATAACCGGGCAAATGAAATTTTTCTCCTTTGTAATTTTTCAGGGCGCATACCAAATCCACCGGATTGAAGTGCGTGCCTTTTTCAAACAAAGTTTTCATTTCGGGATTTTTCAGATCGATTTGCGAGCTTTCCAAAATTTGCAGGGAAACCGTATTGTCGGGATTGACGGCTAAAAACGGCCCGCCGCCCGGCTCACCCGCATTGCGCACCATACCGCACACTCGCAACGGACGGTTTAACTTCGACTTGATATACAAGACCAATTCCACATCTTCCAGATTTTTCGTATTCGGATTTTTAATGCACAATTCGTTTTGCAGAAAATAGAGCATTTCCAACAATTGTTCGTGCGTATAGGTTCCCGCATCGATCAAATGCAGGTAATCAAAAATTTGCTTCTGATAAGCCACTAAAACGCCGGCTATCAATTTTTTATATCTGACTGTCAGTGGTTTGAGCCTGTCGGGAACAACATTATCAATATTTTTAATAAAAACCACATCGGCAGAAAGATCATTCAAGTTTTCAATCAGTGCGCCATGCCCGCCCGGACGGAAAACCAAGCGACCAGCTTCACGAAAAGGCTCATTGCCGGCGTCCGCTGCCAGCGTATCGGTCGAAGACTTCTGCAAACTGAAATCTATCTCATAATGCACACCGAATTTTTGAGCATAATCTTCCTCTTTTATATCGGCCAAAACAGCAAAAAACATCGCATGTTCTTCCGAAATGGTAAAATGCAGATTTACCTGACGGGCTTTGTTGCAGGCGTAGAGCGCACCCTCTACCCAATGTTCCTCCATCGCCGTCCGCACGCCATCCGAATAAGTATGAAATTGTATCAAGCCTTTCGCCATCTGTCCATAATTCATTCCTTTTTTCAAAAGTAAATTTTCCACAATGGCTTTGTATTGACCGGAAGCCAACAATTCGTCAATCGTTTTACCTTCGTTATGCGCGCAATGACGATTTAACAATTCATAAAACGCAAATTTATGAATACCATCAAAAAATACCTGTTCAAACGAAGTGGTCGGAACAGTGTATTCGGCCGACAAAAATTCAAATAAATCCTTAAACATTCGGCTGGCCGCGCCCGAAGCCGGAACAAATTTGACAATCACCCTATCTTGTTGCAAATAGGCCTCCCAAGCATCTAAATACGTTTTTTGTTCTCCTTCCGAAAAAAGTTGAATGCCTTTTTCCACCGAAGCGGAAGCCACAATAGGCAAATACGGAAAGCCTTTGCGAAACGCTTCCAATTGTTCTTCGATTCGCTTAGGCGTTATCTTTTTCTCACGGATTTGCTGTAAATCGGATTGTGTTATCATGCTGTTGTTATTTTAATTTATCTACAAATATAGAAATAATAATTTTTTTTCTTACTTTTGTCCCTGTAATTTTTTCTTATTAATCAAAAACAAATTCAGTTATGTCAAGAGAAGAACAAGAACAAATGAGAACAAAGTATTATTCCGAAGCTCTGCGCTATATGGATAATGCAAAAGAGACTTTGACGAAAGCCGGCAAAGAAGACGGACGTTATCAAGACAAAAAGTATGTAAAAACCGCTTGCGGAATTGCTTACAACGGCGTATTAATTGCTTTAGACACGTATTTGGCTTTACATGGGATTAAAAAGACGAAAGGACGCAAGTCTATTGAGTATTACGAAGAAAACATCAGCAAATGGGATAAAAAGCTCTTGAATGCGGTAGATGAAGCATACGAGATATTGCACCTGTGGGGTTATTATGATGGAACAAGAAATGCCCGCGTGGTAAAAGATGGTTTTGATACGGCTTATAAAATTATCGAAAAAATCAGACCCGAACAGATGAATTGAAAAAATCCGGCAGGAAACAAGCGTAAATGAACGAATTAAGCAAAGAGGAAAAACGAGATTTTTTAGCGGCTTATCGCTGCCTGTTGCGGTGTGTCGGTGAAACGGCTTTGCCCGAAGACAAGCCAAAAATCAAAAAATACCTCGAACAGGCTTTTGCGCAAAACAGTTACGAGAAAGATATTTATGGATTGAATATTTTAATTCGCACTATTCATACCGCGCTGATTGTGGCTGACGAAATTGGATTGAAACGTCCGGCAATTCTGGCGGTTTTGCTGTCGCATTTGGCCATGAAAGGCTCTTGCACGCTTTCCGACATTGAAAAAGATTTTGGGGCGGATGTGGCAAAAATTATTAAAGGCTTAATCAAGACGCACGAATTGTATGCCAAAAACGCTGTCGTTGACAACGAAAATTTTCGTACACTGTTGATTTCTTTTGCCGAAGACGTGCGCGTGATTTTGATTATGATTGCCGAACGCCTCTATCTGATGCGTATCGCAAAATCCATTCCGAACGATGAACACCGCTTACAGATTGCAGCCGAAGCTTCGTATTTGTATGCACCGCTTTCACACAAATTGGGCTTGTACAAAATCAAATCCGAACTCGAAGATTTGGCATTGAAATTTCAAAACCGCGAGGCCTATGATTTTATCAAAGATAAATTGAACGAAACCAAGCGTTCGCGCGACCAATACATTGCCGGATTTATCGCACCGGTGGAAGAAAAATTAAAAGCATTGGGATTGAATTTCGACATCAAAGGACGGACAAAATCCATTCATTCCATTCATAATAAACTGCTTAAACAAAAAATAGAATTTGAAAAAATCTACGATTTATTTGCCATTCGGATTATTTTAGATACACCACTGGAAAAAGAAAAAGCCGAGTGCTGGCAGGTCTATTCGGTCGTTACGGATATGTACCAGCCCAATCCGAAACGCATGAAAGATTGGTTGTCTGTGCCGAAAAGCAACGGTTACGAATCGCTTCACACAACAGTGATGGGGCCTCAGGGACGTTGGGTGGAAGTCCAAATCCGCACCAAGCGCATGGACGAAATCGCCGAAAAAGGACTTGCAGCCCATTGGAAATACAAAGGTCTGAAAGGGGAAAGCGGTTTAGACGATTGGCTCAACAACGTGCGCGAAGTCTTGGAACACAAAGACTCCTCGCCTACCGACTTGATTGACGATTTCAAGATGGATTTGTACGACGACGAGATTTTTGTCTTCACACCCAGAGGCGACTTGTTCAAACTGCCCCACAACGCAACGGTTTTGGATTTCGCTTTTGCCGTGCATACAAGGGTCGGATCTCAATGCGTTTCGGCCAAGATAAACGGAAAAAACGTGTCGATACGGCACAAACTCCAAAGCGGCGACCAGGTCGATATTCAGACTTCGACTAATCAAACACCCAAACAGGACTGGTTAAACATCGTGGTTACAAGCAAGGCGCGGGTGAAAATCAAACAATCGCTGAAAGAACAATC
Source organism: Bacteroidia bacterium (assembly GCA_025996895.1). Lineage (GTDB taxonomy): Bacteria > Bacteroidota > Bacteroidia > Bacteroidales > Azobacteroidaceae > Azobacteroides. The sequence goes on from BNTW01000065.1 coordinate 7,145, forward strand.
ATCAAAGCAGGTAGCTATCGCTAAAGAATTGCTGTACCGCCGTTTCAAAAACCGGAAAATTGAGGAAGACGAAGCCAAATTAAGCCGCCTGATCAAGAAAATGGGCTACAAGACGGTTACCGATTTTTATGTGGCTATCGCTAACGAACAATTAGACGTTAATACGGTGATTGACAGCTATTTGGAACAGGAAAAAAAAGAACAGGAAGTAGCTGAGCACACCGACCGAAGCGTAGAAAATTATTATGCGCCGACACCGGTAGAAGAAATTTCAAAGAAAGAAGATGTCTTGGTGATTGATAAAAACCTCACCGGAATTGATTATACGCTGGCGAAATGCTGTAATCCGATTTACGGCGACGAGATTTTTGGCTTTGTGTCTTCGCAGGGAATTAAAATACACCGTTTGAACTGTCCGAATGCGCCGATGATGTTCAAACGCTACGGCTACCGCATTGTCAAATCGCGGTGGGCGGGCAAATCGGGTGCAAACTATCCGGTAACGCTGAAAGTGGTCGGCCAGGACGACATCGGCATTGTTACCAACATTACGTCCATTATTGCCAAAGAAAACGGCATGATGTTGCGCTCTATCAACGTAGATTCCAAAGACGGCTTGTTTCAAGGCTCATTGACCGTTCTTTTGAGCGATACGTCCGTTATGGATAGCTTAATAAAAAAAATAAAAGCGGTCAAAGGGGTGAAGCAAGTCAGCCGGTATTAAACCGGCTTGTACTTCGGAACTAATGATTTCATTACCACCCAGCCGATTAAATAAGCCAATGCACCGCCAATAAATACAATGAAATATCCGGCCGGCTCGCCTGTGTAGCCTAAAAACGTCAGTTCCGTTTCGCCTGCATAATCAAACAATTTTCCCGCCCCTTTTTGGATAAAAAAGGAAGCAAGACCGCCCGCCATACCGCCAATTCCGATAACGGTGGCAATAGCCGTCTTCGGAAACATATCGCCCACAGTAGAAAAAATATTTGCCGACCAAGCCTGATGTGCCGCCGCCGCAATCCCGATAATCACGACCGGAAACCAATAACTGTAACTGCCTAAGGGTTGCGCAAACAACGCCAAAAGTGGGAAGAAAGCAAAAATTAACATCGCCCGCATGCGTCCGTCGTAGGGATTCATGCCTTTTTTTTCAACAAAATACGAGGGCAGCCACCCGCCGATAACCGACAGCATAACAATCGTATAAAGAACGGTCAGCGGAAAAACTTGGGCAGTCCCTTCCAAATGAAACACCGATTGCAAATATTTAGGCATCCAAAACAAATAAAACCACCACACACCGTCGGTCATAAATTTTCCAAAAGCAAATGCCCACGTCTGTTTGAATTTAAAGCAATCCAGAAAAGACAATTTATGGACTTGCCCTTTTTCTATTTTATCTTCCGTTGAAGGATAAGAATCTTTATCTTGTTGAATATAAGCTAATTCCGCAGCATTTACTTTCGGTTGCGCTTCCGGTTTTTTATAAAAAAACACCCAAAATCCCATCCAGATAAATCCTAAGGCACCGATAATAAGGAAGGCGGATTCCCAGCCCCACGCTGCTGCAATATACAAAATGCAGGCAGGTGCCACCATCGCGCCGATTGTTGAGCCCGAATTGAATATGCTGGTCGAAAACGCACGGTCTTTTTTCGGAAAATATTCGGCGGTTGCCTTAATCGCCGCAGGGAAATTTCCGGCTTCGCCCAAAGCAAGCACAAAACGTGAAAAAATGAAAAACATTACACTGATATTGACTACTTGGCCGACATTTCCGACGGTTTTAATCAATTCGCGGGCACCTGAAAAACTAAACAACCACGTGTCGGTCAGCGTTCCGGCAGTAGCAATTCCGCAAAAAGCGTGCAGACATGCCCCGATCGACCAAATGCCGATCGCCCACAAAAAACCTTTTTTCGTGTCTAACCAATCCACAAAGCGTCCGGCAAACAACATACAGACAGCATACAGAATAGAAAACCAAGCCGTTATATTTCCATAATCCCTGTTTGTCCAACCAAATTCCGGTCCGATAAAATTCGGCCAGGTCAGAGATAAAACCTGCCGGTCTAAATAGTTAATTGTCGTTGCAAAAAACAGTAGAGCGCAAATCACCCACCTGTAGTTTGTCATTTTTTCTTGTTTTGCCATGATATTTATTTTCTATAATCAGGCACAAATATACATGAATTTTTCCAAAGACCACCGTTAATACATAAATCCCTGCAATGAGCAGCAAACACACTGTTCCGTTTCCTATTGGAATTTTCAACGCTGTTTCATGCGTGCTGTACTGCGTGTCCAAATATCCCTGTGCCGTTTGTCCGGCATAGCTTGCCCCGAATTTATTGGTCAGGAAATCACCTGTCAGCGAAAATTCGGAAAATTTGTCATTGCGGGTCAAGCCCGCAATGACACAACAACTGCCGCCTTCGCAATGACGGAGGCCAGCAATGTTGCGTATTAAAAATAAATTTTGTATATTACGCGCGTGAGAAAAAAGACGCGTTACGGGGCACATAACGCGTGAATTTTTGTTAAACCGCCAGGTGAGTAATGTGTGTGTGTAGCATATTATTTTTCATTTTTTAAAATAATTTTATATGTTTTACAACATAAAAACGCTTTTTTAAACATAAAAATATAACAGCAAAAAAATGTGCCAAACCTTATTTATCGTTGAACTCTTCCGCTGGCATCGCCACCCGCCAAAGCTTCTACCTCTTCGACCGAAACCAAATTGAAATCGCCGTTAATTGTGTGTTTTAATGCCGATGCCGCTACCGCAAATTCCAATGCTTCGCCCTGATTGGGCTTTGTGAGCAAGCCGTGAATGATACCGCCCGAAAAAGCGTCGCCCCCTCCCACTCGATCAATAATCGGATAAATGTCGTAGCGTTTGGACGTATAAAACTCTTTTCCGTTGTAGATCATGGCCTTCCAGCCGTTGTGCGACGCAGAAAATGACTCGCGCAACGTAGAAATCACCTGTTTAAAACCAAATTCCTTTGCCATTTGGATAAAAATGGCTTTGTAGCCCTCAGCGTCGGTGTGTCCTGCCGTAACATCCGCGTCGGGTTTGAAGCCCAAACAAAGTTCGGCGTCCTCTTCATTGCCGATACAAACATCGACGTATTTCATCAGCGGACGCATAATCGATTGCGCTTTTTCCTTTGTCCAAAGCTTTTTACGAAAATTCAAATCGACCGAAATCGTAACATTATGCCGTTTGGCCGCTTCGCAAGCCAATTTTGTCAATTCGGCCGCTTTGTCTGAAATCGCCGGCGTAATGCCCGACCAATGAAACCAATCCGCACCTTGCATAATGGCGTCAAAATCGAAATCCGCAGGCTTAGCTTCGGCAATTGCCGAATGGGCACGGTCGTAAATCACTTTACCCGGACGCATTGACACGCCGGTTTCCAAATAATAGATTCCCACTCTATCGCCGCCACGCACAACATATTCCGTTTTTACACCGTATTTCCGCAGCGCATTAACGGCAGATTGCCCGATTTCATGCTTCGGCAATTTGGTTACAAAATAGGCATCATGCCCATAATTGGCACAACTCACCGCCACATTCGCTTCACCGCCGCCATAGACCACATCCAAAACGTCGGATTGCACAAAGCGCGTATTCGCGGGAGTCGAAAGCCGCAACATGATTTCCCCTAATGTTATTATTTTAGCCATAATCTTTTATATTTTTGCAAATATACAACAAATCCTTATTTTTGTACGAAAAAATAAAGTATCATGAAAAAATTTATGGACAAAGATTTTTTGCTGCAAACGGAAACGGCCAAAAAATTGTATCACGAATATGCTGAAAATCAACCAATTATTGATTATCACTGTCATTTAAATCCGGAAAGCATAGCCAGCGACTATCGTTTTCAATCGCTGACGGAAATTTGGCTCGGTGGCGACCATTATAAATGGCGTGCTATGCGTGCGAACGGTATCAACGAAAAATATATCACCGGAACAGACACGTCCGACTGGGAAAAATTTGAAAAATGGGCGGAAACCGTACCCTACACCATGCGTAACCCTTTGTATCATTGGACGCATTTGGAATTAAAAACGGCTTTCGGCATTGAAAAACGGCTCTCGCCGAAAACGGCACGTGAGATTTACGACGAATGTACGGCCAAACTGCAAACGCCCGAATATTCGGCCCGCAACCTGATGCGAAAATACAAAGTAGAAAGGATTTGTACGACCGACGACCCGGTGGATTCGCTGGAACACCATATTAAAACGCGCACCGATGGTTTTGAAATCAAGGTATTGCCGACTTGGCGACCGGACAAAGCGATGGCAGTGGAAAATCCCGAAAATTTTCGCACATACGTTGAAAAATTATCGAAAGTTTCGGGCGTTGCGATTTCTTCGTTCGACGATTTAATTTCGGCACTCCGCCGGCGGCAGGATTTTTTTGCCGAACAAGGTTGTGTGCTTTCCGATCATGGGTTGGAAGAATTTTATGCCGAAGACTATACCGAAAGCGAAATCAAAGCGATTTTCAACAAAGTGTATAGCGGTAAAACATTGACATACAACGAAATTATCAAATTTAAATCCGTCATGCTGACGGCTTTCGCCGAAATGGATTACGAAAAAGGCTGGACGCAGCAATTCCATTACGGCGTCGTCCGCAACAACAACTCCCGCCTGTTCAATCGTCTGGGGGCAGATGTTGGTTGCGATTCCATCGGGACCTTCCTTCCGGCCAAAGCCATGGCTAAGTTTTTCGATACACTCGACAGGCAAAACAAACTGACAAAAACGATTATCTACAACCTAAATCCGGCTGATAATGAAGTAGTGGCCACAATGGTTGGAAATTTTCAGGACGGAACGATTGCCGGAAAAATGCAATTCGGCTCGGGATGGTGGTTTCTCGACCAAAAAGACGGCATGGAAAAACAGTTGAACACATTGTCGGTCTTGGGCTTATTGAGCCGTTTCGTGGGTATGCTGACCGATTCGCGCAGTTTCCTCTCCTACCCTCGCCACGAATATTTCCGCCGGACACTCTGCAACTTAATCGGAAACGATGTCGAAAACGGACTGTTACCGGTAGAAGAATTGGAATTTTTAGGCGAGATGATCGAAAAAATCAGTTACGGCAATGCCAAAGCGTTTTTTTGTTAGGAAAATCCATCTGTCATTTGTATGCTAACTGAAAAAAAAACTATACTTTTGCGAACTAATACAGAAAAGACGCGGCATGCCGCGTCTCTACCTACAATCAGGATAAAAGAATGGAATATTGGCAAAAAGAAATTGAAACCCTAAGTCGCGAGGAATTAGAAGCCTTGCAACTGAAACGTTTGAAACACACTTTGAAATTAGCGGAGAATGTACCTTTCTACAAAAAAGCCTTTGCGGAAAAAGGCATTTCCACCGACGGCATCCGCTCGTTGGACGATCTGCGCAAACTGCCTTACACAACCAAAGAAGATTTACGGAACAATTATCCCTACGGATTGGCGGCTATTCCCTTGAAAGACTGTGTACGCCTACATTCTTCGAGTGGGACGACGGGAAATCCGACGGTTATTCTTCATTCGGCGAAGGACTTGGATGAATGGGCGAACCAAGTGGCGCGTTGCATGTACATGGTGGGCATTCGCGATACGGATGTTTTTCAAAATACTTCGGGTTACGGCATGTTTACCGGCGGATTGGGTTTTCAATACGGTGCGGAAAAATTGGGTTGCCTCACGGTTCCGGCAGCAGCGGGTAATTCCAAGCGGCAAATCAAATTCATTACCGATTTCGGAACCACCTGCCTGCATATTATTCCAAGTTATGCCACCCGTTTAGCGGAAGTGATGTACGCCGAAGGCATCGACCCGCGCCGCGACACGAAACTGCACACGATTTGCATCGGCGCCGAACCTCATTCCGAAGAACAACGGCAACGCATTGAACAATTGCTGGGCGTCAAAGCCTACAACTGTTTCGGTATGTCGGAAATGAACGGACCGGGTGTCGCCTTTGAATGTACGGAACAAAACGGTTTGCATATCTGGGAAGATTACACGATTGTGGAAATTGTCAATCCCGAAACTTTGGAGCCTGTACCCGACGGCGAAGCAGGCGAATTGGTACTGACCACCATCAACCGTGAAGCCATGCCGTTAATCCGTTACCGGACACGCGATTTGACCTGCGTTCTGACTGGCGAATGCGGCTGTGGACGCACCCACAAACGATTGGCGCGCTTCAAAGGCCGCAGCGATGACATGTTGATTCTGAAAGGCGTAAACATTTTCCCGATTCAAATTGAGAAAATACTGATGCAGTTCAATGAATTAGGTAGCAATTACCTGATTACGGTCGAATCGGTTGATAACAACGACGAAATGCTGATTGAAGTGGAACTGAGCGACTTGTTTACCGACGATTATTCCGTATTGCAACGATTAACACGGGATATTACCCATCGCCTGAAAGACGAATTGCTAATCACGCCCCGCCTGAAATTGGTCAGCAAAGGCTCTTTGCCCGTACAGGAAGGCAAAGCGATACGTGTAAAAGATTTACGGAAATTTTAATCACATTAAAAACAAAACAACATGACAGTTAATCAGATATCTATTTTTTTGGAAAACAAATACGGAAAACTCAGCGAAATATTGGCTTTGCTGGGCAATGAGCATATCAAAATTATTGCGGCAACCGTAGCCGATACTTCCGAGTTCGGAATCTTGCGGCTGATTGTGAGCGATTCTAAAAAAGCCTATCGCGTATTGAGCGAAAACAACGTAAGCGCCAATCTGACGGATGTGTTGGCGATTGTCACAAAACCGGATGCTGGTGAATTTGCCAAGACTTTGGCGTATTTTACCAAAGCGGGATTGAGCATCGAATATATGTATTGCTTTTCTTTCGGGGAAAAATCCATTTTGATTTTGCGCACCAATAACCGCGAAAGCGCCTTGGAAGTCATTCGCCGGCAGAATTTGGAATATATTAGTGAAAATGATTTAATTAGATTATAGTTATGTTTGGAATAGAAGACCCCGGAATTTATATTACGTACCTGATGGCTTTCGGCTGTGTGGTATTTGCCCTCATCTACGGAATAGCCAGATGGAACGAGAAAGACGACGACGAGAGTATTAACCCAGAAAATCCAGAAAAATGAACACATTAACATTAGGTATTATCGTATTGATATACATGTTTTTTCTGGCCTGCTTGGGCTATTTGGGTTATAAGCGAACG
>BNTW01000066.1 GCA_025996895.1 Bacteroidia bacterium
AAGGCAGGGGGGCTCTCTTGGATATTATTGAGGATAGACACGAAAAACGATCGATGATTATTACCTCTCAGATACCGGTCAAGGGTTGGTATGATGTCATTGGCGAGAAAACAATCGCCGATGCTGTGCTGGACAGGATAGTCCATCAATCTTTACGGGTAGAACTCTTTGGTGAATCTTTGAGAAGACGAAAAGCTATCAAAGATAATCAGTATTTATAAACGCTTTTAATTAACAAAAAAACAACGAAGAATAACAACAACTTTGAACTTCTTGGAACATTAACTTTACCGGATCATTTTAAATCGGTGGAGGGGGGCAGTTTATGTCGGTTTTTGCACCGACTGCCAAATCGCGACAGCATACTGCCAATTTTGGACAAATCGTAACCTGTTTTTGCTCGTAAATCGTAACCTGTGTCTGATTTCGGGAGTAGGTTACGAATTAGCAACGGAAAACTGTCTTTTTTTGGCATTTAAATGTCTTTCCTCCCTGACACATAAACAAAGAAAAAACCCTACAAATCATTGAATTTGTAGGGTTTGTCTTACTCTTGGCACCTCTTGTCTTCGGTACCTCGCGGTATGGACGGGACTCGAACCCGCGACCCCCTGCGTGACAGGCAGGTATTCTAACCAGCTGAACTACCACACCGTTTTTGTTTTCTGCAATTTCTCTCAATTGCGGTGCAAAGATACAAATAGTTTTTAAACTCGCAATAACTTTTGAAAGAAATTTAATCTTTCATCGCATTTTGACCGACCGGTAGAAGTTAATAGGTTTGAAAGGTCGCGCCGTCGTACATAATCAGTCTGCTGGCAGTGCCTTCGTCCGTTTTGACAACCATTCCGTATTTCGCCCAGCCGTATTTGTCGAATTTTGGAACAAGCGCGTAAGAGGTGCCGGACGTTGCCAAAACAATCCATTCGTCGGAAACAGGATCATACTCTTTAAATTCAAAATTAGTGTGTTCATCATTACCCTGTCCGCTTAGAAACGACCAGGATATTTTGATGGAAGATGAGTCGATTTTTGCACCCGTCAGTATCGGTATATTTTGTCGTGAAGTTCGCATAAATTTCAGATTTCGGCTACAAAGATATTATTATTTTCAATATACTAAATATAATTTAAATTATAGAACTCATTTTTTAACATATTCGCATTTCACATTTTTTGCAATCAAACTGAAGACGGAGTTTATGATTTCCGGATAACAACACACAAGGCTCTTGAACGGGTTTTTGAGGCGTTTGCTTGGGACAATATCCCAGCTGATATTTGAGGCAATGCTTGGTAAACATCAGCGGAACATTCGCCGGCGGACTTTGCTCAAAAGCCGGACTGATTTTTTCGACACCGTGTTGCCGGTAAAATTCTCGCGTTTTTTCGTTGAAAACATTCCCCAAATAGGTTAATTCTTGTTCAGGATGAGAGTGATAAGTCGGCTGAATAGGTTGCAAGGGTTGGCGGAGTGCAATTTTTCGGACGCGCAATAAAGTAGTAACAGTATTCCGGCGCAATTCACTTAAAACCGAAGAAGGAATAAACCAATTATGAGTCAAACAATTAACGAGATTTGTTAGTTGAAACGGTGTATTTCCTAATTTGGATAATTGCTCGCGAATATTCGCTTGCTGGTTTTTTTCCGCCGGTTCCTTTTTGAAAGCAACGGCAATAGTCGCCGTATAAGCATCTTCATCGGTGGCCGTCAATGAAAAACCGAAATTGTTTTCTTCCAATAAAAAGTCGATACGAATTTTGCGTTCGGCCGATTTTCCGGACAATGTTTTTTCAAATTCGTGGTTGTAATTGCGGTATAAAGTCATTCCCTGACGCAAGCGAGGCATTTCGGCGGGAAAAATCTTATTGCCTTCAACACGATTTACCCGAAAACCGGTTGCCCCGAAGCACAAACCATCGCCGTTGTGTATCGTTTTTTGTCCCGACAGCGTAAAATAATTGCCTTTTATCTCCGCGACATTGCCGACCGGTTCGCCAATAGATTTCGGAGAATCGGGCGAAGCTATGTCTTTGTTTCGTCCATGCAGGAAATAATTTGTAAAACCGCGATTAAAACTTTTTTGCGGATTAGGCACAAAATAGTGAATGGCTTCTCCCGAAGATGACGCGCAATATTCCGGTCGCTTTTCAAAAATCACATTCAACTTTTGCCGGTAATAAGCCGTACTGTTTTTCACATAAGACGTGTCTTTCAAACGCCCCTCGATTTTCAACGAAGTTACGCCCGCATCCAACAATTCTTCTATATAATCCGATTGATTTAAATCCTTCAGCGATAATAAATGTTTTTGCGAAGCCAAAATCCGGCCTTCTGCGTCTTGCAATGTATAGGGCAGACGACAATATTGGGCGCACTCTCCGCGATTGGCACTTCGGCCGGACAAGGCCTGACTGATGTAGCACTGCCCGCTATAAGAAGTGCATAACGCGCCATGCACAAACACTTCCAGCGCAACGGACGTTTGCTTGGCAATGTCGCGGATTTCGTCGATAGTCAATTCGCGGGCTAAAACTACCTGCGAAAAACCGGCTTTTTCCCAAAACAGGACTTTTTCCACATTGCGAATATCCATCTGCGTACTTGCATGAAAGGCAATCGGCGGAAGCGAAAGATTTAAAATGCCCGGATCTTGAATAATGATGGCGTCTGCACCGGTACGATAAATGTCCCAAATCAGTTGCTCGGCCGTTGCCAATTCTTTATCGTTGAGAATAGTGTTGAGCGCGATATATATTTTCGCATGAAATAGGTGGGCATATTCCACCAATTTTTGAATATCGTCTAACGAATTGCCCGCCGAAGAACGCGCACTGAATTGCGGTGCACCGATATACACAGCATCTGCGCCGTGGTTAATCGCTTCTATTCCCGCCTCCAAGTGTTTTGCAGGAGCTAACAATTCGATTTTTCGCACAATTTTCATTTGAAATAAAAGACTATTCGTCCCTTAAATTACCCAACGTTTCGATTTCTTTCGGATGGAAAGGCGTAGCCTGATAAACGTAATAATTCAGCCAATTTTTGAACATCAAATGTGCATGCGCGCGCCATTTGACGGAAATACCTTTTTGCGGGTCGCCGTCTTTGTAGTAATTTTTCGGAATATCAATTGGAAGACCTTTGTTCAAATCACGTATATATTCATTGTGAAGCGTATCGGGCGAATATTCCGCATGTCCGGTAATAAAAAACTCGCGTCCTCCCCGTGCCATAACGATATGTACGCCGGATTCTTTAGACTCGGCTAACAAATTCAACGCCGGATTCTTCAAAATATCTTCTTTGCGGATTTCCGTATGCCGGCTGTGCGGAATAAAAAAATCGTCATCGAAACCGCGAAGCAGCGGCACACTCCGGTCATTGACCTGATGTTTAAATACGCCGAACATTTTCTTTTCGAGCGGATATTTCGGCACGTCGTAAAAATGATATAACCCTGCCTGTGCCGCCCAGCAGATATATAAGGTAGAAGTAACATGTTTCGCCGCCCAATCGAAAATCTCCGTAATTTCATCCCAATAATTAACGTCCTCAAATTCCATCAGTTCTACCGGTGCACCGGTAATGATAAAACCATCGTAATTTTGCGTGCGAATATCTTCAAAATTATGGTAAAAAGTAGCCAAATGTTCATCCGAAGTATTTTTGCTTTGATGGGTTTTCATTTTGATAAAATCCACTTCCACCTGCAGGGGACTGTTGGAAAGCAAGCGCACAAAATCCGTTTCCGTCGTGATTTTGACCGGCATCAGGTTGAGTAACGCTACTCGCAACGGCCGAATATCCTGCGTTGAAGCACGCAAATCGTCCATTACAAAAATATTTTCCTGCTTCAAGATTTCTACAGCCGGTAAGTTGTGCGGTATTTTTAAAGGCATATCCGATTTTTTTCAGAGTGCAAACTTACATGAAGATTTTGAGATTTACAACCTTTTTATTTCTAAAATTATTATATCTTTGCACGGAATGCAAAATACTACCTTTTTGAAATGAAAAAGGCATTTTTTCTTTTCCTGTCATTGTTTTTGTGTATAAATATTGTTTATCCGCAAAAAGTGGGGTTGGTGCTCAGCGGCGGTGGGGCAAAGGGTGCCGTACATATCGGAATTATTAAGGCATTGGAAGAAAACGATATTCCAATCGACTATGTAGCAGGCACTTCCATCGGTGCAATTGTGGGGAGTTTGTATGCTATGGGCTATTCGCCCGAAGAAATGTTAAAATTGTTTTTATCTAAAGATTTTTATTATTGGCAGACCGGAAAAGTGGAACAGGATTATCAATATTATTTCCGCCAAAAGCCTGACGACCCGTCTTTTATCCGGTTTAATGTTCCGTTGCGGGATACGACCATCAATATCCGTGAAGCCATTTTGCCGAACAGTCTGATAAATCCTATTCAGATGAATCAAGCTTTTCTCCAACTTTATACGCAAGCGAACGCTCAGTGTCAAGGGGATTTCAATCAACTTTTTATTCCTTTTTTATGTATTGCTTCCGATGTGTATAACAAAAAAGAGGTGATTTTTCGAAACGGCGATTTGGGCGATGCCGTGAGGGCTTCGATGTCTTTTCCGTTGGTATTTAAACCGATTGTGAAGGACGAAATCCCTCTGTGGGACGGTGGAATTTACGATAATTTTCCTGTTGTTCCCATGAAAGAAGCGTGGAATCCGGATTTTATCATTGGCTCTTCGGTGGCCGGATCGAAAAAGAAAAATCCGGCCGAACAAGGACTTTATGACCAAATGGAAAACATGGTCATGCAACGCACTAAATACGAAGTCGATGAGAAAGACGGGGTTATGATGAATTTTACAATCGAAGACGTCAGCCTGTTGGATTTCAATAAGGCACAGCAACTTTATGAATTGGGGTATAATACGACGATGGAGATAATAGATTCCATTAAAAACCGGACGGATAGACGAATTTCGCCGGAGGAATTAAACGTGCGTAGAGAAGTCTATAAAAAATCATTGCCTCGATTGATTTTCCGGAACATCTATATTTCCGGAACGACGGAAGCCCAAAAGGTCTATATTGAAAACCAATTTCGTCGTGACATCGACAAGAATTTTACCATTTATAATTTTAAACGGAGTTATTTCCGTTTATTGACCAATTCTAAAATCAAAGAAATCATGCCTCATGCCGAATACGACCCTGATAACCAGACGTTTGACTTGTATTTGGATATTAAAATGAAAGATGAAATCGTGGTCGGTTTCGGCGGTAACGTATCGTCTATGAGTGCCAACCAAATGTATTTGGGGGCGAACTACCAAAGTTTGACCGAATTATCCGCGAATTTCAATTTGGATATGCAGTTGGGAAATTTTTATAACGGGTTGGCTTTACAGGGGATAGTAGAAGTTCCTTATCGCATTCCATTGGATTTGTCTCTCTTGTTTGCTACCCATTCAAAACAATATTATGAAAGCGAAAAGTTATTTATGGACTCCGAAATATCGGCATTTATCAATCAATCCGAAACTTTTGGAAAACTAAATGCCATTCTACCCTTCCAAGAGCAGGCCAAAATCAATTTTACGGTAGGATATGGATTTTTGCACGACGAATATTATCCGCTTAACAACAGCTCGTATTCTAAATCGGAGTTTGAAAGCAGTAAATATTACTTGTTCAATACGGGTATATATTACCGAAAAAACTCATTAGATGCAAAGCAATTTCCAATAACGGGACACGACCATCATATAATTGCTCAATATGTTTCGGGGAAAGAGGTTTTTACGCCCGCCGCGCGCATGTCGTCGAATACTGAGATAGACCAATCTTACATCGAAATTAGTACCGGCATACGGAATTTTCATACGATGACCGGCCATTTCAATTTCGGTTATGCGTTGGACGGAGTGTTTTCCAGCAAAAATTTATGGAGTAATTACACGGCTTCCATGCTTCAAGCCCCCGGCTACACGCCTACTCCACACAGTTTGTTGGTTTTCAACGAGGCCTTTCACGCTAACCAATATATGGCAGGCGGGGTTATGCCTATCTGGAAACTCAATTCCACCTTTCATTTCCGGGGCGATTTCCATGTGTTTTTTCCGATGTATCCAATCCTGAAAGGCGAAGGAAATAAAGCCTATTACGGCAATTTGTTTGGCAAATCGGCTTATTTGGGCGAAATCAGTCTGGTGGCACAGCTACCGTTTATGTCCGTCAGTTTGTATGCCAATCATTACAGTTCTCCGAAAGGCAACTGGAACTTCGGCTTGAACATCGGATATTTAATCTTTGGACCTAAATTTATTCCTTAAAAAAACCGGCGAAAAAGTTGCAAAACCGAAAAAATTGCATTACCTTTGCAGTCGCAAAAATAAAAGACCGGCCCCGTGGCTCAACTGAATAGAGCATCTGACTACGGATCAGAAGGTTACAGGTTTGAATCCTGTCGGGGTCACAAAAAATCGAAGCAAAATACAGTAAAATCCCCTACAAAAACCGGCATAAACTGATATATATGCTCTTGTGATTACCCTGAAATTACTTTATATCTATCACTATAAAAAGTAAAATATTTTTATTTTGCAATAAAATCCGCCAAAATTCGTTTTTAGTTACATGAACAAAACAATTTCCATTTTTCTGCTGTTTATGGGGCTATGTCTGTTTTATGCCTGTAGCGATGGTTTTGACGATTATTCCAGCAATACGGGCGACCAGTTGGCATTTTCGACCGATACTGTCGTGTTCGATACGATTATTTCAACCGTCAATACACCCTTTCAGGTTTTTAAGATATATAATCCGAATAGTAAACCGTTGTTGATTGAATCGGTTTATTTGGAAAACGGCGAGCAGAGTGGTTTCAAAATCAATGTTGATGGACGGGCGGGTGCGTCTTTCAAAGACGTCGAAATTCGCGCGAATGACAGCCTGTTTGTGTTTGTCGATGCCAAACCGGCGGAAACCGGACGGAACGAGCCGGTGTTGTATTCCGACCACATTGTTTTCGTTACGAACGGCGTACAACAAAAAGTGGTTTTGCGGGCTTCCGCGCAAGATGCGTTTATCTGGAAAGGCCGGACGATTACTTCTAATACAGCGTTGAGCAACGAAAAGCCATACGTCATTTATGACAGTCTGGTGGTTGATGAAGGCGTTACGCTGCAAATCAAGGAAGGAACGACTTTTTATATGCACAACGCCGCTGATATTATCGTTCGCGGTACGCTGAAAATAAAAGGCACGTTGGAAAAACCGGTGGTTATCAGGGGCGACCGCTTCGATTATCTGGTGGATATTCCTTACGACCGCGTGCCCGGCCAGTGGGGCGGTATCCGGCTCGAAGCCAACAGTTTCAATAATGAAATTGATTATGCGCAAATCCGCAACGGCATGTATGGTCTCGATATCAAACCTTCCGCACTTTTGCACTCCAAAATTATACTGACCAACACGGTGTTGACCAATTTCAAAGGTATTTTAATCCGGGCGGTGAATTGCATGATGGACGCGGAAAATTGCGAGTTTTCCAATTCCAAAGGCGCATTGCTTGATTTGACCGGCGGCATGTATTTTTTTGTGCATTGCACGATGGCCAATTATTATTTCAGCAGTACCGAAGCCGGCTGGGGAAATTCGGACAACGAAACCATCCACCTTCGAAGCACCTACATCGTTAATGAGCAGACCGGCGAAAAAATCGATTATCCGATTTATCAGGCCAATTTTGGCAATAATATTATTTGGGGACCGAAAAAAACATCGGATATATCCATTGAAAATAAAAACGTAGAAAAAGACGGTTTTTGGAATGTACATTATTTCGTAAATTGTGTCATTCCGAATAAAGACGCTAAGAATGATGATCCAAATAGTCAAGATACTATCCCTACAGTAGTTGATTGTCTGATTGCCGTTGATCCGAAATTTGCCAATGTGGATAAAGACGGCACACTTTTCTACGATTTTCGTTTGGATTCGATTTCGCCAGCGCGCGACACCGCCAGTGTAGCCATTGCGCGGGATTTTCCGTACGATATGAAAGGAATCAGCCGTTTTCGGGACGACGGACCGGATATGGGAGCGTATGAATATGTTAAACCTTAAACGATGAAACAATTGAAGCCGGGCCTTATGATGTTTTTTCTGTTGTGTGCGTTGTCCGTTTCAGCGCAGAAAAACACGTTCCGCGTAATGTTCTACAATGTGGAAAATCTGTTTGATACGGAACACGAGCCGAACAAGCAAGATGTGGAATTTACGCCCGAAGGCAACAAGCATTGGAACAAACACAAGTATTACGACAAATTAGAAAATATTGCGAAAGTGATTACGGCAGTCGGCGAGTGGGATACGCCGGTGCTGGTTGGCTTGAGCGAAGTGGAAAACAATAAAGTGCTGAAGGATTTAACCCAATCGTCGCCCTTGCGGAAAATGCAATACCGCTATGTGCTGACCGAATCGCGCGACCCGCGTGGGATTGACGTTGCATTGCTCTATCAGCGCGACCGTTTTAAATATCTTTCGCACGACTGTATCCGCATTAAATTTCCGGGACATTCCAAAAAGCGAACGCGCGACCTTTTGCATGTAACCGGTCAAATCAGCACCGGCGATACGCTCGACGTTTTTGTCGTACATTTTCCTTCGCGCCGAGCTGGACAGCAGGAAAGCGAGCCGGACAGGCTGCATGTTGCTTCCGTTCTTCGGGCAAAAACCGACAGTCTTGCCCGCGTGCGCACGAAAGCCAATCTAATTATCATGGGCGATTTCAACGACGAGCCTTCCGATAGAAGCATTTCGCAAGTTTTAAATACCAAAGCCCCGATGTATTCCGAGCAGCCGATGGATTTGTTCAATCTGTTTCTTTCGATTGAAAAGAACAGTCCGATAGGCACTTACAAATATCGTAATCAGTGGAATTTTTTAGACCAAATCATTGTTTCCGGCAATTTGTTAAATTCCAATTCCGCTTTTCAGGTGTTGCCCGAAACTGCACGGATTTTTCAGGCCGATTTTCTGCTGGTCAAAGACAAATCGAATGGTGGCCGGCGACCGAAAAAAACCTTTAACGGACGGAATTACGAAGGCGGATACAGCGACCATTTGCCGGTTTTTGTCGATTTTCAGGTGAAAACGATTAAGAAATAGCCATGCGTATCCGCCACTCCTGCGGATAGAGATTGTTCGACCGGTTGCCGATATTCTTAATAAATCCTAACGGAATATTTCTATAAGTAACTAATACATAACTTTTTGAAAATTCGGAAGGAAGCGGTGGAATGGTTTCTTTCCGAAGATAAAGCAACGCCGCCGGTTTATCTAATTCCCATTTCGGAAAAGCACCGGGCGAAAGTGCGACAGACATCGCCAACGCATGGTCGGGAATAAAATCTTTGCCCTTCCATTCGCCCAAACGTACACCGGCGGAAAGAATTTTGAAACGGTCTTTCAAAAAAAGATAATCCGGCTCAAGAGTCGACGGAAATGCAGAAAAAACGTTTTTATCTGCGAAAAAAGAAAAATCGTCGGCATTTACAAGCAGTTGCTTGATTTCCTGCGGAATTTTAACGGTCTGTTTATTAGTCGGTTGTCTTTTTTTTGTCCGGTTATTTTCGGTTGAATTTTCCGTTTCGTTTTTCTGCAAAACGGCAATAAAAAATCCTTCGCCTTTGGTGCGATGAGGCAGAAAACGGCGAGGCTGTTCGATAATTTCCGCACCCAATTCTTCGCAAATCCATTGCAAATTGTCTTCGTTTTCTTCGCGGTTGTAGGTGCAAGTACTGTAAATCAAGATTCCGCCCGCTTTGAGTGCCGGCCAGCTGTCGGCTAAAATCCGTCGTTGGCGTTCGGCACAAAGCTGTACATTTCTCACAGACCATTCCTGCACGGCATTTGGGTCTTTGCGGAACATGCCCTCGCCCGAACAGGGAACATCGGTCAGCAAAACATCGAAAAAACCGGGAATTTTTCCGAAATCGGCCGGGTCATTGTTGGTAACGATCGTGTGCGGATTTCCCCATTTGGTCAGGTTTTCGGCCAAAATATGTGCCCTCGAACGTATCACTTCGTTGGCGACCAGCAAACTTCCCGCAGGCAACGTCGAAATCAACTGTGTAGATTTTCCACCCGGTGCGGCGCACAAATCCAAGGCTTTGACTTTTTCGGAAACCTGTTTTTTCATCACCGTTTCCAGATACATCGACGACGCTTCCTGCACATAATAACAGCCGGCATGAAACAGCGGGTCGAGCGTGAAAACCGGCCGGGCATTGAGATAATACGCATCGGACGCCCAAGCGACTTTTTCGGCAGGCGCAAGCGATGTCAAACACGCTTCCGGCAAGGGTTTCGCCGGATTTAACCGAATGCTCGTCGGGATTTCCTCGCTCAAAGCCTGTTCAAATGCGCCCCAATCGTCGCCCAGCAACGCACGAGTACGGAAAATAAAATCAGCCGGTAATTCCATTTTTTTCACTATCTTTGCTCCTGTTGTTTCTTGTTTGATGGTACAACAAAGATACAACTATATTTATAGAGATGAAAATATGTCTGCTTCACTTTTTCTTATTCCGGTTACACTTGGCGATACGGCAGTGTCGAAAGTGCTTCCTGCCCACAATCAGGAAATCATTTTGTCGCTTCGCTATTTTATCGTGGAAAATGTCCGCACCGCACGCCGTTTTCTCAAACAGGCCGTTCCTGAAATTCGTATCGAGGATTTGACGTTTTTCACTTTAAATCAACATACGTCGAAAGAGGAAGTTTCGAGTTTTTTAAATCCGATAAACGAAGGACATTCGATGGGTATTCTCTCTGAGTGCGGTTGTCCGGCGATTGCCGACCCGGGTGCGGACGTGGTAGCCATTGCTCAGCAAAAAAATATTAAAGTGGTGCCGCTGGTCGGGCCATCGTCTATTTTGTTAGCACTGATGGCTTCGGGTTTCAATGGGCAAAGTTTTGCGTTTTTGGGTTATCTGCCGATTGATAACGACCAGCGCATTCAGGCCTTGAAAGCATTGGAACAGCGTATTTATACGCACCACCAAACGCAACTGTTTATCGAAACGCCTTACCGCAACGACCGAATGTTGCAGGATATTTTGAAAACTTGCAAGCCTTCGACGAAATTGTGTATTGCTGCCGACATTACGCTCGATACCGAATTTATTCGCACGCAGACGGTGGCCGAATGGAAAAAGCAACTGCCCGGTTTGGCGAAACGCCCCTGTATCTTTGCGTTATACAAATGATTTGTACAAATCCTGAATAACCAATCCGGCCAACGTAAAGCCGAAAATCGCCGTCGTATGTGCGAGCGTACCGTTGATTTGGGCTTTCAGACTGCACCATTCGTGATTGACTAAATTCGGGTCGCCCGGACCGGTTTGCGCTTTGGGACAAAGGCATTTTTCCGTTCCGCACGAGGCGTTTTTCCCTCGATTTTCCAGCACTTCGTCGCTGAAAACACAAAGGAATTTTTTCGCAGGCAACCCGGATTTTTTCAATTTTTTTCGTAGAGCTGCGCCCAGCGGACATCCCTGCACTTTCCAAAATTCGGCTACCTTAATTTTGGTGGAATCCATTTTGAGAGCCGCGCCCATCGACGAGAAAAAGACCGCCGGCATTCGCGTAGCGGTTTGAATTAAATACATTTTGTTTTCCAAGCTGTCAATAGCATCAATAATATAATCGTATAGGTCTAATTGGAAGAAATCGCTGTTTTCTTTGTTATAAATGGTTTGAAGAGCTTGAATTTCAGCAGTAGGATTGATGGCTAATAACCGGTTTTTCAACACTTCCACTTTCACCTGTCCAACGGTTTGTGCCGTTGCTTGCAACTGCCGGTTGATGTTGGTTACGCAAATCCGGTCGGAATCCACGATAGTCAAATGCCGGATGCCCGAACGTACCAGACTTTCGGCACACCAACTGCCGACACCGCCCACGCCGAACAAAATGACGCGTGTGTCCGCGATTTTTTTCATCATTTCGTTGCCGAGCAGCAATTCCGTCCGCTGAAATATCCCTTTTTCTATTCCCATTTTCAAAAAATAAGTGCAAAGATATAAAAAAAATGAGTTGCAAGCACAGGCCTGCAACTCATGGGAAAAGTGTTTGATAATGTTGTGATTATTCGCCTTCGCTATACGCGATTTCGCCGTGTTGCGAAATATCCAAACCAATCGATTCGTCTTTTTCCGAAACGCGCACGCCTACTAATTTATCCGTTATTTTGAAAATAATAAACGTCATTACGGCAGAAAATACAATGGCAGCGATATTTACAATCACCTGCACACCCAATTGATGCCAATCGCCATACAATGCACCCTGTACGCCACCTTCGCCGGTAATAAACTGTGTAGCAAATACACCGGTCAAAATCGCACCGACAAAACCGCCGACACCATGCACGCCGAAAGCGTCTAACGAATCGTCGTATTTCATTTTGGGTTTAATATAAGCAACGAAGAAATAACAAACACAACTGGCCACCAAGCCGATAAACAGTGAGCCCATTGCGTCGGCCGTTCCCGCTGCCGGTGTGATAGCCACCAAACCGGCCACTGCACCGGTACAAATACCGATTACGGTCGGTTTTTTATTGATAATCCATTCCAATACCATCCAGGTGGTAGCCGCAACTGCCGTAGCTAAAGTGGTTACCAAGAAGGCGTTAGCCGCCAATCCGTCCGCGCCTAATCCGCTTCCGGCGTTGAAACCAAACCAACCCAGCCACAAGAGAGCCGTACCCAAAACGACAAACGGAACATTGTGCGGAACAATCGGGTTAGAGCCGTAGCCCCGACGGCGTCCCAACAGCAAGGCCATCACCAATGCGGAAATACCGGCATTGATATGCACAACCGTACCACCGGCAAAGTCGATAGCACCCATTTCCTGCATCCAGCCGCCGCCCCACACCCAGTGAGCCATTGGATTATAAACCAAAAGCGACCATAAAATGGAAAATACAAGGAATCCCGAAAATTTAATGCGTTCGGCAAATGCACCCACAATCAACGCGGGTGTAATCACGGCAAATTTACATTGAAACAACACAAACAACAGTTCCGGGATATTGCCCGACGTCAATGTATCCAATTGGATGCCGTGCAGGAAAAATTTGTCGAAACCGCCGATAAAACCGCCCAGCCACGTTTCCGAAAAACTTGTTCCGAAAACCGCCGTATAACCATAAACAATCCATTCAATCGTGATAACTGCCGTCAGGACAACGCATTGCATCATAATGCTTAACACGTTTTTGCGCCGTACCAAACCGCCGTAAAAGAACGCCAACCCCGGAATGGTCATCAACATAACCAACATGGTAGCTGCCAAAATCCACGCGGTGTTGCCCGAATCAAGTGTAGGAACTTCCGCTGCTGCTTCCTGTGCCATCATCCACACCGGACAGGAAAATAATAAACCGACTAATGCTATTAACTTTTTCATCTTTTCTAAATTCTAACTTTTTTCAATTAATTTTCCACTCTCCATTCTTCACTATTTGTTGTAAAGTGATTCGTCGCCTTTTTCTCCCGTCCGAATACGAATCGATTGGCTGATGTCGGATACAAAAATCCGTCCGTCTCCACTTTCGCCGGTATAAGCCGCTTTCAAAATAGTTTCCACCGATTTTTCCACATTTTGGTCGCGCACCACAAACGAGAGATAAATCCGGTCGATGGTATTCACATCGTAAGAAATGCCCCGAAAAATCAAACCCTGCTTGGCGTCGCCTTGCCCTTTCACGTCCCACCACGACAAGAAATCAATGTCTGCGTCGTGTAATGCCTGCCGTACTTCCGTAAATTTGGATTTACGCACAATTGCTTCAATCTTTTTCATACCTTAATTAAATTAAATTACTAAATGAAACCTATATTATAATTTTAATATTATTTTGAGAACTAAAACAAATAATACTTTGCATTTAGATTGTTTTCGCTGCAAAAGTAAAACATATTGTTCAAACAACAAAATATATTTGCAGTTTTTTTTAAGAAAAGGAGAAAAATAACTTTGGCACGCTTCTTGCAATGATCTGTTTCCGTAACAATTTATGATGCGAACATTTTCTAAAAAAGTACATTTTTATGTTGTAAAACAGGTAGAAATATTTGTTTTATTTACACTATCAAACGACTAACTTCCCAAATTAGTTGTTTTTATTTTTTATATTATTTATAATCAGTTAATTACAAAAATAGAATTTCTATTTTAAAAACCTACCCCCTATTAAAAGAGGGTCAATTGGGCTGTTGTGGGGCTTTTATTTTTGCCTTTTGAGCGTTTTTCGTATGTGCGCCCCGACTCGGTTACTGCCCAAAACAAATCCAAATGGCTTGTCAAATGT
>BNTW01000067.1 GCA_025996895.1 Bacteroidia bacterium
CGCCGCCATCTGCTGTTATCAGGAGGTATTTTGCATCAGGATAATGAGTTTTACCTGTTAATTCCCACCATTGTTTTATACTGTTAACAGCAAACTCACTTGTATCATAATTTTTACCTACATTGACAAAACCTTCATTTTTTGCAATATCATAAATACCGTTCCACCCTGCACGCTAATTTGATGATTTTGCACCGGTGCATTTTTGTTGAAAGCCACGTCCTGCCAATCGGTGTTGGGAGTCAGTCCTGCGCGTGCATTGGCAATGTCCTGTGGTGTAAACAGCAATGATTCACCGTTGTTGAAATTCAGTTCGTTTTGCAACACCATATATTCAGTGGTGTTAAGCAGTTCCTTTTTCTTCCACGGATTTTGCCAACTAATATTCATTTCGTAATTGATTTTGGGTTTGCCTACCGTACCGTTTTTAGTTGTAACCAGAATAACACCGTTACCACCGCGCGTTCCGTAAACAGCCGCAGAAGCAGCATCTTTCAAAATTTCGACAGACGCAATATCGGCAGGGTTCAGGTTGCTGATACCACCATCCACCGCCATTCCATCCACAATAAAAAGAGGAGTATTATCTCCGGTAGTACCTACACCACGAATGCGGACACTTGATCCACTACCCGGCTGCCCTGAGCCTGATGTCATAGAAACACCCGAAACTTGCCCTTTTAATACGTTTTCGATACGTGAAGGCGTAACCTTTTCAATATCAGCAGCTTTCACACTACTAATAGCCGCCGTTACCACGCTTTTCTTTTGAACGCCATAGCCGACAACCACTACTTCGTCCAACAAATCCCTGGATTCTTTTAGTTGCACATTCATATCCGAACTTGCCGGCAAATCAACCGTCTCATATCCGATATAGGAGAAACGGAGGATTGCTCCTTGCGGAACATTGAGAGCAAAATGCCCGTCCAAGTCGGTAACTGTCCCATTGGTGGAACCTGTTTGAATCACAGATACGCCGATCAGGAATTCTCCTTCAGCATCTGTTACTACTCCTTTTACGCTTATATTATTCTGTGCAGCCACAGGCAACGAAATTGCCGTCAGACACAAGGAAATAAGCATAAAAAGGAAACATTTTTTTGAAAAGTTCATTTTCATAAATTAATAAATTAAAATTAACAATTAATATAATAACAAAAATTATGTAACAAATATAGGATCAGAAAGTATCGTTATTTCTTTTAGAATAAAAAAAGTAGTGGTTCTATCAGTTTAATATTCTGATTAATAGTATTTTAATGTTTTTAAAAAGGGTAAAAAAAGTAGTAATTTAAGAATAATTTTTGAGGGTTTCCGTCAGAATTTTCCGGACAGGTATCTTAAATGTTCGAGTAAAGCCATATCTTCAGTCTTGTCTTGCCTTTGTCATTTCGTCCTTTCAAAATGTAGTTTCGTCACCCGCCGGTGTCGATTCGTCAATATCCGCCTTTTTTCCCTTGTTTTCATTTTTTTTGTATATTATTTTGTAGGTATGATATCCGAGAATTATAAAAATAATAACGTTTAATATTTTGAAAAATGAAAAAGATTTTAATTTTTAGTATCCTCGCCATACTTTTGGCAACGGCAGGCGTGAAGGCGCAAGACAATGGACTAATTCAGCTCGGCGGCTTTACTATTTATTGCCCGGCAGCTGCTAATTCGCCGTTTCAAGGTCCGGATGATTATTATGGTATTGTTGTTGGCTTTCCGGCAAATGCCGTTATCAATAATTTGCCGTCTCAAGCAACATACAAAATGCTTGAAGCCTATCCCGGACATGTTCCGGCTGAAATAGAGGTAACGGTACCTGTTCTTGAAATAGATTTACGACCTTGGAACAACGATACTGCGACTGTACAGACTTGGCAGGAAATCACAGTCCCCAACTTTATTCGGAAATTTGGTCATCGCGATGTATTTGAGTACGCAACCGCTTTACGTTCGGTAGATTTATCGGCTACAAGTTTAACCAAAGTGGGAGCACGTACATTTACCGGATGTGCTTCGTTGCAAAATGTGTCGTTGCCCGCAACTTTAACCGAAATTGGCGGGAGTGAATTTAACGGTTGCGCTTCGCTGCAAAACATAGCTGTTCCTGCGGCGGTTAAAAAAATCGGCTCAAGTGCGTTTTACGGTTGTACTTCCCTAAATACAGCGGATTTGCTCGGCGATTCGCTGGATATAGGCAGTTTATGTTTTTATGGTTGTACCAATTTGCAACATGTCAATTTTTTGCCGAATATACAATTAAAACTGAACAACGACAACATTTTACATTACGATGAAAGCGAATCGTGGAGCACTAATACAGGAACTTATTATGTGCACAGAAGTTGGGGAATATTTGAGGGCTGTACGTCCTTAACTTCCATTACTTTGCCCGAAGGATTGGAAACATTGCCTTCAACATCTTTTTATGATTGTACAGGATTGACAAGCATAACGCTTCCCCATTCGTTAAAAACAGTTGGTTATCAGGCATTCAAAAACTGCACGGCGCTGCAATCGGTCACTTTCACCGGTCCCGACAGTTTGTCCATCGGGTCAAAAACATTTAAAAACTGTACGGCACTTACTTCCGTCGATTTCGATAATCCCAATGCGTTAAAAATCGGCGATTATGCTTTTTCGGATTGCACGGGGCTGACTTCCTTTACCGTTCCCGAAGGAACGTATGAAATAAGCAATTCTGCGCCATTCTACCGTTGTACGAATTTGAAAACTTTATATTACAATGTTCCCAATCTGAACTATCAAGGGGGCAGGGACTATGAAAATCCTTTGTTTGGGTTTACAAATGTTAAACCCTCCCTTGAGAATTTATATCTGGGCAGTAGGGTAGAAACTATTCCCCAATATTTTTTCTCGCATTTAAATATCCAAGAATTGAATCTGCCTGAATCGGTTACGAAAATAGGAAAATACGCATTTTATCGTTGCGACTCGCTCAAAACAGTAACCATTCCCGAAACGGTTGTCGAAGTGGGCGATTACGCATTTTATGTTTGCAATTCGCTGAAAGAAGTAAATATCCGGGGACAACTTACCGGCAAAGGCATTTTCAGTTGGTGCGATGCTTTGGAAAAAGTAATCTTTTCCGAAACACTCGATTCCATTCCCGAAAGCGTTTTTCTTTCAGACGACAGTTTGAAAATCATCACTATTCCGCAATCGGTTACTCATATCGGAAACAGTGCATTTGCCTACCTGCCCCATCTGCAACAAGTAAGGGTGAATTGGCAAACGCCCATTGATATTGTGAAAGAGCTTGATTATCAGGCGGTATTTTATAACTACTCTTACAACGATTTTATTAGCAACGTAACTCTGATTGTTCCGCGCGGCACAAAGGAATTGTATAAAGTTGCACCGGTTTGGCAGGATTTCAAGATAGAAGAAGACGCAACAGGCATAAATGAAATTACGAATTACAAATTAAAAATTACGATTGTGGGAGACGAATTGCGGCTCATAAACCTGTTAGGTTTCAAAAACCTAACAGGTTTAGCCGATGTGGCGATTTATGATGTTGCAGGGCGCAATGTAGGGGCAGGGCGCGCCCTGCCCCTACACAACGGCGCACAAGGCATCAACATTTCGCATTTGCCGTCAGGCGTGTATATTGTGCGGGTTGGTAACCAATCGGCAAAATTTATCAAAAAATAAGATATTAACCATTTAAATGAATGAAATCATGAAACGATTATTTATTTTCTCGCTTTTGCTCGTGAGCGTTGTGGCAGGATTCGGGCAAGGAAGCAAATTCAAGTCTGTCAACCGGATTCCGATTGACAGTACAACAGGTACGTCCTCTTTCATCAAAGACGCTATTCATATCAACGGATCGTTGAGTCCCCAATTGAGTCCGGGAGCAGCCGGCAATTCCTACGGAACGCTGAATCCGCTGCAACTGCCCGGACAGATAAGCACCGATTCGGCTTCGGTTATCCCAATGCAACCGGTAGAACGAAAACCCGCCCATATCCGGCGCAATCGTTCGCAATCGTATCCGGTCACCGTGAAGAACGACAGGGAAATGCTGCATGATTTTTTCAAAGAGGCTCCTTTGCTGCACATCGACACGCCGGAAAAACAAATCCGTGTCGAAACCGTCCATAAGGATCATCTGGGAATAAGCCACCTGAAAGGGATTCAGCTTTTTCGCGACATTCCGGTTTATGGTATGGAATTTACTTTTCATATTTCTTCACAGGAAGAAACTTTTATGGGTTATACGCTGAATCCGGCGCTTATCGACACGCTTCCCGCCCAACTGACGAAGGATGATGCTATTCGTATAACAAAAACCGATCTGGGAAAAACAGTAAAAATACAGGAACCGCTCACCGCTGATGCCATTTATTATCCCGACCGGTTCCATAATTACCGGATTAGCTATAAAGTGATTATCCGCCCCAATTTCAGGGACGAATGGATTTATTATATTGACGCCCGCACCGGAGAAATTCTGCACAAATTCAACAATACGCCATCTGCCGGTCCGGCCAAAGGAACCGGCTTGGATTTGAAGAATGTACAGCGCACGGTGGATACTTATGAAGAAAACGGCATACATTATATGCTCAATACGACCAAGTCCATGTTTAATGCGACGAATTTTTCAGGGTTAATACAAATCTACGATGCGCATAACAACCCCGACATTTACACGTCCAACAGTACGGCTTCGCTCGCCGCTTCCAATTCGGCGCAATGGAATAATCCTCACGCCATATCTGCCATGCAATATGTTTCGCAAACGTATGATTACCTGAAAAATACCTTCAATCGCACTTCTTATGACGATAAGGGAATGAATATGATTTGCGTCATTAACTTGCCCGACGAAAACGGACAATCCTACGATAATGCCTTTTGGAATGGTTCGGGAATTTACTTTGGAAACGGCTCTTCGTCGTTTCTGCCTTTAATAAGAGGCTTGGATTGTGTAGCCCACGAAATGGGACACGGCGTAGTAGCAAACACAGCCAATTTGGAATATCAAAACCAGTCGGGCGCTGTGAATGAAGGTTATGCCGATATTTTCGGTTCAATGGTGGACAGGGCAAACTGGTCGATAGGCGAAGATATTATTAAAGATCGAAATAACTATCCTACCGGCTTTTTACGGGATATGTCGAATCCGCACAATGGCGGCTCTCGACTGGGAGATGGCGGCTGGCAACCGGCGCATGTCTCGGAAATGTATCTTGGCGACCAAGACAATGGCGGCGTACATATCAACAACACGATTCCGTCTCACGCTTTTTTTTCTTATGCCACCTCTTCCAGCAAAGAAAAAGCCGAACAGGTTTTTTACCGCGCCTTATGCAATTACCTGACAAGTACGTCCAAATTTGTGGATTTGCGCTTAGCCGTCATTCAGTCGGCTAAAGATTTGTATGGCGATGCGGAAGCGAAATTGGTGGCGCAAGCATTCGATAAAGTGGGAGTTATGGAAGATGCGGGAAGCGGTACGCCCGGCGATTTATCTACCAATCCCGGACAACAAAGCCTGTTGCTGACCAATCTTGCCAATAACGACCCCTACGGTTTATATAAAACAAGCGATTTCTCGACATTCACACCGCTGACTTACAGCCGGATGAAAAGCAAACCCAGCGTTACCGACAACGGTTCACACGTATTTTTTGTAGATGCTAACAGCAACATCGGTTTCGTTGATCTCAATACCGGACAACAAGGATTGATAGCCAACGATGGAGCGTATGCCAACTGCGCCATCTCGCGCGACGGCAACCGGCTGGCGTTTGTTACCACGGCGCAGGACGCGAAAATATATGTGTATGACTTTGTTTCGCAAACAATCGCGGCTTGCCAGCTTTATAACCCGACAACCGGCAGCGGCAATACGCAATCGGGCGGCGTGATGTTTGCCGAATCCATCGAGTTTGACCATACGGGCGAATATATTCTTTACGATGCTTACAATGTGATTGGCAGCTCGCTCGGAGGCGCTACGATCGACTATTGGGATATGGGACTGGTGCATGTGTGGAATAATAATGCCAACACCTTCGGTTCGGGGCAGATTTCCAAATTGTTCGCGGCGCTCGAACAGGGAGTAAGTGTCGGCAACCCGACTTTCTCCAAAAATTCGCCCTACATCGTCGCTTTCGACTATATGGACACGAATCAGAATTTTGCCACATTCGGCATGAATCTTTCGACCAATACGATGAATATGCTGTTCACAAATTCGACCACTTCTTTTCCTAATTACAGTATCAACGACAATGCGATTGCATTCGCTTCGTTCAATAATGCGCCGTTTACAGGCTATGTAGCGCTCGGAGCCGACAAGATTTCGATTACTGGACAGGGAATTCCGATTGCCACTTATGCCACTTTCCCTGTTTTCTACGGAACAGGCGCTCGTCCGTTGGGACAAAAACCGGCGACGGCGTTCTCGGTAGATGTACGTGCCGGTGGCGCACCTTTGATCGCCCAGTTTGTCGATTTGTCCGAAAACGCACCAACATCCTGGAGTTGGACATTTGCAGGCGGTGTTCCGGCAACTTCTACCGCACAGCACCCGAAAGTTACTTACAACCTGCCGGGTACTTATCCGGTGAAGTTAACAGCAACCAACAGTTACGGCAGCCATGAGGTGGTAAAGCAAGGATATATTACGATTGGAACAACGGGTATGGATGAAACGGCAGCCATGACGGTGTCGGTTTTCCCGAATCCGGCAAGCACATCGGTAACGGTTTCCGGAACATGGACGAAAACGCCTGTTTTCCGGCTTTTCGATTCTATCGGGCGGCCGGTAATCGAAACCAAGGAAACAACGTTTGATATTTCCTCCCTTCCGGCGGGAATATACTTATTGTCGATACAAGACGGAAACACAAGTTCAGTAAAAAAAATAGTAAAAAAATAAAATGATTATCATTATTTATAAACAATTTAAATTTATCACAATGAAAACAAAATTTTTTGGATTAATTCTTATGTTGATGGCAGCGCCTTTGTTTACTAATTGTTCGGACAGTGACGACCCCGTAGCAGATGTTCGGGAAGATTATGCAGGTTCCTATCGTGTGAATATGGAATACATTGTCAATGGGCAGAAATACACGGAAACGTACACGTTGACAATTACGAAATCGTCAACCAATGCAAATGATATTATTTTGAATAATATCATTAATTCCAACGAATCGGTTCGAGCAACCGTAAGCGGCAATGCCATGACGATTCCGCAACAAACAATCGGTTCAGCCGGACTCAGCGGGTCGGGAACGTTAAACAACAATGTTCTCAATTTCTCGACATTAGTGACGCAAACCGCAGGAACACAAATCAATATCACTCAAGTTGGAACGAAACAATAAAAAAGCGATTTTTGATATTGCAGGGCATAATGTAGGGGCAGGGCGCGCCCTGCCCCTACGCAACGGCGCACAAACCATCAACATTTCGCATTTGCCCAATGGTATTTATATTGTGCGCGTAGGTAATCAATCGGCAAAATTTGTGAAAAAATAAAATTCAAGTATTTTTGTACCTTTGTCAAAAAAATTAAGCAATGGAAAATAACCGTTTGGGAAAAGTCGATTCGGGCTTGTCGGTAGAATATCGGGATTTTTTGCAGGAAATTCTTGCGAAAATACAGTCGGCGCGGTACGAAATGCTCAAAACAGTGAGCAAGCAAACGCTTTTTCTCTATTGGGATATAGGGAAAACTGTCAGCCGAAAGGTGCAAGAGGCAGGTTGGGGGCAATCGGTAGTAGAGCAACTCTCAAAGGATTTGCAAACCGAATTTCCGGGTGTGCGTGGTTTTTCGGCACGGAATATCTGGCGAATGAAAACACTTTATGAGTTTTATGCCAACCTCTTAAATTCTGCCACTGCGGTGGCGGAAAGTCCAAAACTGCAACCGGTGGTTGCAGAAAATGAGAAACTGCCCCCAGCGGGGGCAGAAATTCCAACCAATATAATTCTGCCCCCACTGGGGGCAGAATTTGAAAAACCGCCACAAATGGTGTCAGAAGTCGGTTGGAAACAGAATTGTATCATTCTCGAAAAATGCAAATCCCTGCAACAGATATATTTCTATTTGCTGATGACAAAAGAAAAAGGGTGGAGTAAAAATGATTTGCTCGAAAAAATCAAGAACAATTATTTTGAAAATCATGCTTTGGCACAAAACAATTTCGACACCGCCGTACCCGAAACGCTGAAAGCACAGGTTGCGTGGGAATTTTTAGACGATTACAATATCGAACTGCTCAACCCCGACCAGCCGATTTCCGAAAAGGCATTGGAAAACGCGATTGTCGAAAATATTGTGAAATTTTTGCAGGAAATGGGTGGAAATTTCGCTTTTGTGGGCAGGCAATACCGCCTCACGCTCGACGAAAAGGAATATTTTGTCGATTTGCTGTTTTTCAACCTGAATTTGAATTGCTATGTGGCTTTTGAACTCAAAGCGAGGGAATTTCAGCCAAAGGATTTTGGGCAGGTACAGATGTATATGCAGTTGATTAACAAGCAATTAAAACAGCCGCACCACAACTCGACCATTGGCGTAATTGTTTGCCGCGACAAAAACCGCCTGGAAGTGGAATATATGCTCGAACTTGCCAAAGACCCGATGGGCGTGGCGACATATAATAAATATAGCGATTTGCCCGAAGAATACGCCAAGTTTTTGCCTTCGGAAGAAGACATTCACAAACGGTTGGTGAATTTTATGGATTGACCGTTAAATTAGATATTAAAATTATGAACAAGCAAATTACAATAGTAGCAACTGTCCTGTTCTGCCTTTTGTGCGGAATGCTTAACGCGCAAGAACTGCTCAAAAGCGAGTACAGTTACAGGCGATATACTACGCAGGACGGACTGCCGTCGATGAAAAACGAGCGTATCCTGCAAGACGGCAAAGGTTTTATCTGGATTGCAGGAAGTAGCGGATTGACACGCTACGACGGCTTTTCTTTCAAAAACTACCTGTCAGGGAAATTTGCAAACATTTACCGTTTGGATAAAGATGACAGCGGAAATATTCGCGCATTCAGCAGCCGGGTTATGTACACTTATGATTCAAAAGCCGACAGTGTAACCAAAATTCCGCTTGCTGCCGATTTGTGGCTCACTATGATAAGTTCAAATTTTTTGCCCGACGGTTACGCGCTTTTTGAAGATAAATCGGGCGTGGCAGCGTTATACAAAATTGAAAACAACAAACTTGTAAAAACGCTTTCAAACAGCCATTTAGACGTTTATGCCGATGAAACGCAAACTTTCTTTGATACGGAAAAGCGACAGTTATATTTGTTTAATACAGATACTGTTACAGTTACTGCCAATCAAAAAATCATAACCGAATACGCAGGCATTCCTGCTATGGCTGCTTGCAAACATCAAAATTCAATCGTTTTCCTTGCCAAAGACAGCATTTATCGCCTTACTGACGAAAAAATGCAAGTTCTTATAAAACAGAAACTTCATTTGGAAAATGCACCTGTAAAAATGGCGTTTGCTTCCGACGGAACTTTGTTTTTCAACAACGACGGACTTTTGCTGCGTTTCGACGGAAACAAAATTGATACCGTTTTTGAGGCAAACATCATACAAGATTTGTTGATTGACGGCAACGACGATATTTGGATTGTAACTTACGAAGGTTTGTTCAAACTGTCATTGCATTTTAAAACGTATAAAACGCAGAATGACAACGATTTGTTTCGTACCGTTCTTTTTAATTCTCAAAACAGTGCGGTTGTCGGCGGAACGCTCGGAGGCGAAATTTTTGAATTTGGACAAAACGGAATCCGTAAAATTGCATATCCCGAAAGCAAGTATCAAACGGCGTTTTTCTATGATTACAGCGCGGAAAAAGCAGGCGAAATGTATTTTCCGGGTCCGGGCGACGTGCTGAAAATCGGCAAAACCGAAAAGCGCTGGTTGAATCTCGAAATGCAAAACACGCCGCGTTTTGTGGTTACGCTGTCCGACGGCAACTTATTGGAAGGCGACGGCGTGAATTTGATTGTCTTTGCGCCCGACGGAAAAGTTATAAGCAATATTAGCCAAGAAGAAATAGGACAGTCCATTTATGCAAAGCCCTGCATGGATGCAAAAAACCGTTTATGGTTGGGCGGCACGGAAGGAATTACGGTTTTCGATTATAGCCAAAATAAAACAGTGAAAACCATCTTTGAAGAAGATGTAAAAGCGGTAAAATATATGAATACCGACAAAAACGGAAAAATATATTTTGCGTCTGAAAATCGCCTTTTTGTAGCCAAAGACGATACGGTAAATTTGACAAAAACTTTGCCGTATCTTATTCAAGGAATATATTTTACACGCAACGGCAACACGCCTGTAATTTCCACTTTGGGCGGAATTTTTATTTTCGACAGCGATTTTGAAAAGTATGCGTTTTACAATACAGAAAACGGCTACAATGGCGGTGAATCTTCGTCTGGAAGTATGACGGAAGACACAGAAGGAAACATTTATTTGCCTTCAATCAACGGTTTGGCTGTTTTTAATCCCGAAAAACTTACGAAAAATCAGTCGAAACCAAATTTGTACATTCTTTCTGCAAGTTCTTCCCCCGACAACGTAAAATGGCAAACCGAAAACGCCGATTTTCTGAAATTAAATTACAAACACGACAATATCCGTTTCGCCTATATCGGTTTATCCTATTCCGCCGCCGAAAACGTGCGCTATTATTACCGCCTCAAAGGTTTTCAGAACGAATTTTCAGAGCCGACAAAGCAGCGAGAAGTTACCTTCAACAACCTTCGCGCAGGCGATTACATGTTTGAAATCTACGCCGATGCAGGCACCGACGAATCGAAATCAGAAATTCAAACTTTCAGTTTCACCATAAAACCAGCATTCTGGCAAACAACTTGGTTTCTAATCGTTCTGATTCTGTCGTTAGTATTCTTGTCGTCATTGGTGTCTTTGGCTCTAATCCAAAAGAAAAACCGCGCCCTCATCGAAAAACTCGAAACAGAGCGCGAACTCAACGACTTGCGCATCCGCAGCATCCGCCTGCGCGCTATTCCACATTTCAACTTCAACGTGATGGCAACCATCGAATATTATATTGCCAACCGCCCGAAAGAAGAGGCCATGCGCTTATTGAATATCTACTCCAATTTCACTTACGAAACGCTGCGCCGCGTTGAAAACGCATCCAACACACTTGGTGAAGAATTGGAATATATCCGAATGTACCTCGAACTCGAAAAAATCCGCTACGTGGACAAGTTTGACTTCCGCATTGATGTTCCAGACGGCGTTGATCCCGGCGTTCGATTGCCCAATATGCTTCTTCATACTTACTGCGAAAACGCTATCAAACACGGACTTTCGCCAAAAATGGAAAATAGTGGTAATTTATTGCTAATCCATATAATTCAGCATGATGACAAGTTAAAAATCAGCGTCGAAGACAATGGTGTAGGACGGCAGTATGCGCAGGAACACCCCAATATCCGCAGCACAAAAAACGGATTGAATATTCTAAACCGTCAAATCGAGATTTACAACCGTTTCAATGAGCAGAAAATCATTCAGTCGATAAAAGACCTCGAAAAAAACGGCCATGCCGCCGGAACTCGCTTTTCGGTGGAAGTACCCCTGTTTTTTAATTATGAGTTAGCTAATCACTAAAGTACTATTAATATGATACGTTCAATCATCATCGAAGACGAGCCGCTCTTGCAGGAATCGCTGAAACAGAAACTTTCGGAAACTTTTCCCGGCGAAATGGAAATCGCGGCTGTGTGCGGAAATGCAGAAAATGCCCTGTTTGAAATCATGCACCGCCGTCCCGACCTTATTTTTCTGGATATTCAGATGCCCGGCAACGATGGCTTGTGGCTCGCCGACCGCCTGTTGTCGCTGAAAGACAACGATTTCAGTCCGCCTGAAATCATCTTTACCACCGCTTTCAGTTATTCCGAATACTTGCTGAAAGCATTTGATTTGGCAGCAGTGAGTTACCTTATCAAACCCATCAGAGTGGAAGAACTTGTAAAAGCCGTCAGCCGTTACCAGGAACGAGTGCAAACAAGAATTTCGGGAATGCAAAACCTGATGGACGCTATTAAGGAAGAAAAGCTGTTGAAATTCAAGAGTTTGAAGGGTGTTCTTTTCCTGCAACCCGATAACATCGCCTACATCAAAGCCGACCATAACTACGTGGTTTTGAAACTGGCCGACGGCAAGGAAGAAGATGTTTTTGAAAGCATCAGCGACTTGGAAGCCAAACTGCCCACCGATATTTTCATGCGCACAGGGAAAAGTTACATCATCAACCGGAAATATGTCCGGCAGTTGGATACCCGCTCGTCGGCGCTCCAACTGCATACCGCCGCCGGGATGTATAAAATTGAAGTTTCGAGGGCAGCATTGAAACTTTTAAAAGAAACGCTCTGAATTGTCGCTGTAGTCAGACAGTTCCATTCAAGGATTTTGCGTATAATTTCCAATTTTCATGACCTGTTCCTCAAATTGTTCACGGGGAACGACAGCATTGTTTCTCGCTTTTACCCGGTAATTGTAGATAGTACTGATCGAATACCGCAAAAAACCGGCTATTTTCATACTGTCCGTTATCCCTAAACGAATTAAGGCAAAAATCCGCAATTCGGTGTTCAGTAATTCTCCCTGTTTGAGGACAATCTGTTCCTCTTTCAACTGTAAAGCATTAAATTCTTCAACAAAAGAAGGATATAGACTTAAAAATATAACGTCAAATTTCCGGTAAAGTTCGCCTAATTCGTTATCAATCAAAGCGGTTGAG
Source organism: Bacteroidia bacterium (assembly GCA_025996895.1). Classification (GTDB taxonomy): domain Bacteria; phylum Bacteroidota; class Bacteroidia; order Bacteroidales; family Azobacteroidaceae; genus Azobacteroides. Next base: position 12,812 of record BNTW01000067.1, read on the forward strand.
CGTAGCAATTTAAATAACTCGTCGATCTGATGATTGGAAGCATGTTTATTCAATGTCTTGCGGTAATTCTCCAACTTGTCGATATAAGTGGAACACAAATCGAAAAAATGAGCGATATATTCTTCCTTGATCAGGTTGGATTCTTTCAGTTGGTCGTTGGCAGTCGTCAAATCGTTATTCAGTTCACTTAATTTCCGGTTGGTGCGGTAAAGCTCTTTCCGGATGAACGACAACCTTTTCATTTGGCGGTAAATGTACAGAATGCCCGCAGCAAGGAATGCCAGCAAAATACTGATTGCAATCAGTGATATTTGCAGGTTAGATTTTTGTTTCTTTTCTTTTGCCTGATAAGCGGCATTGATGATCCGGTAAGAAGAAGAGGCTTTGCTTATCCGAAACTCGATATTGCAAAAAAGGGCATCGTCGACGGCTACCTGCATAAATTTGTGGGCTTTGTTGATATTGCTCGTTTCATCATAAATAAGCGCCAGCTCAAGAAACGAAGCATTTTCCTTGATACAATTTTCAAGATCCGCAATGGCCGAAATCATGAAATAGTATTCGCTGAGGCCCAAATTCCGCTGCCGTTTGTGAATGAACCCCAACAAATAGGCAATAAGCCCCCGTTCGGGATTTTCATCCGTCGTTTCCCGGAGTAAGGACAATAGCTCTTGTTCCGTATCCTGACCTCCGTACACCAACTTGGCGGCATGATTCACTCGGTATTGAAACGACGAGGGATCCAACACCAACAGCAAGGAATCCCGGTATTGCTCACTTTTTCTAAAATAGGAGGAATTGTTGTATTGGCTATACAGCGTGCTGAACGTTTCATAATAGGTGCCGACCAAAGTCTTCCGGCAAATTTTCTTTCCGGATATTTTCCAATAAACCGGTGGATTCGATATACATTCCCTTGATCATGTATAACCACGACAACTGCAAGTCAGCCTCTATTTTTAACGGCTCTTGACCGAGTTGACCGGCAATTTCTTGATTTTTCAGCACATAATGAATCGCCGAATCCGATTGGTATTTCCGGTATTCTTCGTACAATTTACGGTTGACTTCATAGATTTGTTCGGGAAGGAGAGTGCCGATACTCAATACTTGCTTCAACTGGAGAATATTTTGCTCTTTATTTTGCATATACTGTTCTTTCGTATCCATTAATTTATTCAAACGGATATACAGAGAGTCCGTTTCATCGGCAAAAACGTTCGTACTATTTAAAAACAAAAAAGCAACACAATAAATAATGAGTTTTTTCATGGACATAAAAGCTAACGATGTATCAAATTTCAAAAATAGTATTTTTAATTGATAAAACCTAATTTCGATAGTATTTTCTTTATACCCTCAAAAAATAATTAATTGTAACACAGCTAATTAATGGGTTTATTATATCTTTTTCTCATAAAAGATTTGTTATTTTATAAAAAAGGTTTACCTTTGCAACCGCTTTCAGAAACGGGGGCAAAACAGAAT
>BNTW01000068.1 GCA_025996895.1 Bacteroidia bacterium
TAATGTTTTCTTTTTATTCTCCAAAGGTTTTTACAAAAATTTTATCCGATTTTTTGTATCTTTGTTGTCCATTTGAAAAAATAGATAATATGTGTCGTAGTTTTTATTTTTTACTATTTTTTTGTATCGCTTTTTCTGCTTGTAAACAGACGGGAAAAGAAACGAATGTATTGAAAGTCGGCGTGATGTCGTCGATGGATTATGTGCCGTTGGCCGTTGCGCAAGAACAGGGATTTTTCGACAAGCACGGCGTCAAGGTGGAAGTTCAGAAGTTTTATTCGGCCAATGACCGCGATGCGGCTTTCCAAAGCGGGAACATCGACGGAACGGTCATTGATTACACCGGTGCAATCTTGCAAAAAGCCGGCGGTGTCCATTTGAAACTGACGTCGGCTTGCAATGCCACCTTTTGCCTGATGACAGCGCAACCGAATATAAATCAACTTTCGGATTTGAAAAACAAAAAAATCGGCGTTTCGCGGAATACGGTCATTGATTTTTGTGTGGAAAAGGCTTTACTCTCCGCAGAAATTTCGCCTGAAACCGTTGAAAAACAAGAGATTAATAAAATTCCTATCCGCTTCGAAATGCTGATGAAAGGACAATCGGATGCGACGGCTTTGCCTGACCCTTTCATTACGATTGCGGTTTCCAAAGGCGCGAAATCAATCGTTTGCATGGATGATTTGGGCTTTGCCGTAACCGGAATTATGTTCAAAACGGCGTCCATTGATCGGAAATCCGACCAAATAAAAGCATTTTATCGCGCTTATAATGAAGCGGTTGAATACATTAAAAATCATTCGGTCGAAGATATTAAAGCGATTTTGATTGACGACATTGGTTTTCCTGAGCCGTTAATCGGCCAAGTGAAATTGCCCGGTTATACATTGGCACAAATGCCGAAAGCAGCTGATATTCAATCGACTACGGAATGGTTGCAAGCCAAAGGACTTATTTCGCCGGATTTTTCTACTAACGATTTATTTGACGACCGTTTTATACAGCAATGAGTTTTCTCACCCTACATAACGTCAGTGTATCGTACGGAAAAACCGCCGTCTTGCGAAACTTCAATTTGAGTGTCGAAGCCGGTGCTATCTATTGTTTGACTGGTCCTTCCGGTTGCGGAAAATCGACGCTTCTGAAAACGATTTGTGGCATTTTGCAACCGCAGACAGGCGAAATCCGGTTGGGCAATCAACCGATTAATCCGGCGGTACAAACTATCGGATATATTCCGCAACATTATGGCTTGTTGGACTGGCTGACGGTGAAAGACAATATTTTTCTGGGTAAGAAAATCCGAAATATTCCTTTTTCTCCCGAAGACGAACAAATTATCAATCAGCTGGAAATCAGAGATTTATTAAAACGTTATCCGAAAGAATTGAGTGGCGGACAACAACAACGGGCAGCATTGGCGCGCGCGTGGATACTCCGCCCACAACTGCTGTTAATGGACGAGCCGTTTTCGTCGTTGGATAGTTTTACGGCTGAGCGTTCTATCGAATTGTTTTTGCAATTATGGGAAATACAAAAGATTACTACACTGTTCGTTACGCACAATCTTCAGGAAGCGGAACGGGTCGGTACACATATTGTTGATTTCAATCATTTATGTTAAGTTTGTGGGAACATATCCTGGCGAGTGTTGTCCGTCTGACGGAAGGGTTGTTTTTGGCCTTTCTGATAGCCGTTCCTATCGGTTTGTTGCTGTCGCATTCCCCGAAAATCAATAAAATCGGCAGTCCGATACTCTATTTCAGTTATCCGATACCGAAATTGGCATTATTGCCGGTCGTAATGTTGCTGATGGGTATCGGCGAATCGGCGAAAATCACCATGATTGTGCTGATTTTGGTTTTTCAGGTCATTGTGTCTGTCCGCGACGCTGCCCTGCATATTCCCCACGAAGATTTTCACGTATTGATTTCGTTGGGTGCTAATAAACGGCAGTTGTTTCGTTGGGTGGTTTTACCTGCTATTTTACCTGAAACGCTGACGTCGCTTCGTGTAGCAGTTGGCACATCGGCTTCGGTTTTATTTTTCACCGAAACATTCGGAACGGACAAAGGGTTGGGATTTTACATTGTCAATTCATGGATGCGACTGGCTTACAAGGATATGGCTGTTGGAATAATCGCGTTATCCCTCATTGGTCTAGCCTTATTTTCGGCTATTGACTTGTTGGAAAAACGATTATGCAAATGGAAAATGATTTTAAATAATAAATAATATGAAAAGAAAATTACTGCTTTTTGGATTTACCCTGATGTTAGTTCCCGCTTTGTTTGCGCAGGAAAACAATTTACAAAAATTGAAAAATGCTTTCCGAAGCGAATATTTTAATCTCTCGGGCTACGGACAAATCGTGTATAACCTGACGGAACACCCCGAAGGCAACAATCCGAACAGTTCGATTGATGTGGCGCGCGCGATACTTTTTGCTACCGGCAAATTGGGTGAAAAAAACCAATTCGGTTATATGTTGATGTATGATTTCGGGCCGAATGCCAGACTGCATGAGTTATACGGCGAATGGACACCATTGAAATCTCTCAATCTACGGATAGGGCAGTATAAAATTCCTTTTACGATAGAAAATCCGATGTCGCCAACCCGTATCGAAACCATTAATTTTTCGCGTTCCGCTTCGGCAATGAGTGGTAGCGTGGGCGATGTCAATCAACTTTCGACCGGCTCCAAAGCGGGACGCGATGCCGGAGTGCAGTTGTCGGGACTTTTATTCCCCAAAAACGGCTTTTATCAGTTGGAATATTACACCGGATTGTTCAACGGCTCAGGTTTCAACACAAAAGATGTTGATAATCGCAAAGATTTTATCGGTACCGCTTATTGGCAACCGATTAAAGGTTTGCGCTTGGGCGGCTCTATTTATTCGGGAAGATTATACGACCAGGTGCGTAACCGCTGGGTGGTCGGTGGTGAATACAACAGCAACTATTTTTACAGTCGTGCCGAATATATTTCTGCCGACGACGGTGTGTTGAAACGCAACGGATATTACGGCTCGCTCGTTTGGAAATTAGTACCCAACCGCTGGGAGATTGTAGGAAAATATGATTTTTACAACAATAATACAAGTTTATATAAAAACGGTGTAAGCGATGTAACAGCCGGTATTAATTATTATTTTGCTTTCTTGTCGCGTATCCAGTTGAATTATGTTTATTCGGACGACGCGGTGAAAGGCAAAAATAACACGCTGCTGGCGCAGTTACAGTTGTTTTTTTAGTGCAAAAGATTAAGCATTAAATAGGCCTGATAGTGCGTGTCTTCCGAAACCGGACACAGATTGAAATAACCGGATACTATCCGGTTGTTTTTAACAATGAGCGGGTAGTGTTTTTTCAGTGTTTGGTGAATTTGAAATGTTTCGGCCGAAGCGGAGTGATAATTCACGAAAAACGAGCCGTGCGTTTCGAGGTGTAGAAATTGTTCCGTCAGGCGGATGGCCAAATAACCCATGCTTTTGCGCATATTGATTTCGACGCAGGGATTCAATTTGTATTTGTTTTCGGAAAAATAAACCAGCATATCCACACCGATACAGCCAACATAATGCGGGGCATAATTTTTCTCGATTTGTTGAATCAATTCGGTTTTAACTTGTTGGAGCAGAGAAAAATCAATCCGATTGATAATCATTTTTTCCAATACTTCCTGAGAAGCCAACAAACTACGTTCATACACGCCTTTAGGGTTAGTCTGAAAAACGGAATAACCGATAAATTCGGTTTTTCCGCCGGCGGAAATTTCAAAGTGCATGGAGAAATCCAAGCGTTTGTCCAACGCTTTTTCGACGGAAACACTTCCTTGCTTGTTCAACATTCCGCTGATAATCTGCCGTTCGGAGCGAGCGATTTTTTCGGACGGCAACCAAACCAGCCCGCGCCCGGAAGAGGAATACGGCGATTTCACGATTTGTTGCCCGTGGTTTTGTATCAACTCCTTTTCGAGCGTGTCGATGTCGGAAAACCGGCGGGGCAGAATATCGCTTTCGATTTCGGGAATGATTCGGATCAATTCCGATAAAACCGGTTGCGCCGCTTCGCGGCTTCCTAGTTTGCGGTAAATTTCTTTCCATTCGGGAATTTGCCAATCCAGCGAATGTGTTTGTTTCAGTTTCTCGAAAAAATAAACGCTTTGCGGCGAAATGCCCCACAAATCCACTGTTTGAGACGATAAAGTTGTTAATTCGGAAGAAACGACCGCTTTTGCTAAAGTTGGAAACGCTTGAATATCCGTTAAAAAGTCGTTCGGTAACGGGTTTTCGACGAACACAGAATCATCCGCTTGTGCATACCACGCCGGAAGATACGCTAGCTCGTTTTGCATAAGCACCTGATTAGCCGGCGGACGATAATATTTTGACGCATTCAGCACCGCGCTTTCGTGTCCGGGATTGAAATACCGAATCATCGCCGGATTTCCAACACGCAATTTAGCCATTCCTCATCGGATTTGGCGTGGTATTTTTTATAAAAATTGATGGCCGGCTCATTCCATTTCAGCACCTGCCACACGATGCCTTTCAATTCTTTTTCTTTGGTCTCAATAATCAGCTGGTCGAACAGCATTTTGCCGATACCGTTGCTCCGCATTTCTTCGGTAACATAAAAATCTTCGAGATACATGCGCTGCCCTTTCCATGTCGAAAAACGAATGTAATACAACGCCAATCCCTCGATTTTTCCATTCACTTCGGCGACAAACGCCCACCAAACCGGATTTTCGCCGAAACCGCTTTCTTCAAAATGCTCTTCCGTAATTGTAACTTCTTCGGAGGCTTTTTCGTAGCGAGCCAATTCTCTAACCAATTCGAGCAGGCGCGGACAATCTTTTTGCTTGGCTCTGCGAATAATGATATTTTGTATATTTTTCATTGAAGCTGTTTATTAATTCTGAATAAATGTAACTGCTTATCAAATAAAACACCGTTACCGGTAAAAAAGTTTTCCAAAACACCATTTTCGGACAAATTGTCAGGTGTTCCGACCGTAATTCCCCGATTTTTGTCCATCAACCAGAGTTTATCGGCCATTTGCAACGACAAATCCAAATCGTGTGTGGAAAGAAAAATCGTTTTACCGGTTTCGCGACTCAAGCGATGCAACAACTGCATGATTTCCACTTTACTCGGGAAATCGAGGAAAGCCGTCGGCTCGTCCAGAAAAATCACCGGCGTCTGCTGGGCAAGGACTTTCGCAATCATTGTCTTTTGTCGTTCGCCGTCGCTCAACGCATGAATGGAACGCTGTGCCAATGCCGTAATATTCACTTGCCTCATGGCTTCGTCGATAATCTTTTTATCCTTGCGTGAAATAGTTCCCCAAAATCCGGTGTGCGGACTGCGTCCCAAGCCAATCAATTCCGTCACCGACATATCGCGAACATCGACTTTTTCGGTCAGTACCAAACCGATGATTTTTGCCAATTCGTGCGAGGAATAATCGGACACCGGCTTATTTTTTAAGCGAATTTCGCCCGAAAGCGACGGTTGAATGCCGGCAAGTGTCCGCAATAAAGTGGATTTTCCGATACCATTCGCACCTAACAAGCAAGTCAATTCCCCGCTGTAAAGCGTCGAATGTAAATTGTCGGCAATTCGGTCTTCCCTGTTTCGGTTTTTATAGCCTATCGACAAATTCCGGATTTCGATGGTTGGGACTTTCTCGTTCAACGTTTGTTTTTCTTTTTCTGTTGTTCTCGCAATGCGGCTTGTTGTTGCCGTTGCGCTTCTTCCAATCGCGCCATAAAACCGGATTTCTTTTTCACCGGCTTCGCCTTACTTTTGTTCGCTTCCAGCTTCACCAGTAATTTTTTCTCGTCTAACGATAAACGGAAAGCAATGGTCAGCGCAATTGTGATAAGCGTTGAAACCAGATAATAATAATTCAAACCGGAAGAATAATCATTCAGAAAGAAGAACATAACGAACGGCATGATGTACATCATCAGTTTCATGCCCGGCATTTGTTCCTGTCCTGTATTCTGCTGATCCATCGTATATTTGGTGTTGATCACCTGCACCAGCGACATCAGCAAGCAAAACAAACTGATATGATTGCCGATAATAGGTATTGACGTATTCCAATGAATCAGCGAATCGTAGGTTGATAAATCGTCCGCCCATAGGAAACTTTGATGGCGCAATTCAATAGACGAGGGGAAAAGGAAAAACAACGCCAGAATGAACGGCATTTGCAGCAACATCGGCAGGCAGCCCGCCATCGGACTCACACCCATCTGCTTGTAGAAGTCCATTGTTTTTTGTTGCCGAACTAAAGCATTGTCCTGTCCGGGATATTTTGCAGTGATTTGTTCGATTTGCGGTTTTAACACGCGCATTTTTGCCGACGAAAGCAATGATTTATAGGTTAGCGGGAACAGTGCACCCCGGATAATCAGCGTTAATAAGAAAATGGCCAAGCCCAAATGTCCTGTCCAACTTGTCAGCCAATCAAAAATCGGAACAATGATGTATTGATTGATGGGGCGTAAAATCCAATAACCCAACGGCACTAATTTTTCCAATTCCAGATTTTGCCCTTCAAAAAGTGTTTTATCGTATTTTTTGAATAGTGTAAAATCGTTCGGCCCGAAATAAAAATGCAATCCGATGCTGTCTGCACCGTTATACGGCAAACTGGTCGAGGTATTGTATTCCTTTATATAATCCAAGTCTTTCAGTATGCGGGAATCCAATTTAGCCGTTTCAAAATAATTATCGGCAATCAGCACCGTCGAAAAATACTGATCTTTATAACCTATCCATTTCAGCTTGTTGGGAATGTCTTTGACGTCGTCGCGCGTGTTTTTCATATCTTCCACGTTGTCTGAAAGAAATTTATACGTCAGCCGGGCATATTGTTCCTCAAATTTCCGGCCTTTTTCCTGCTGGCGGATTTTTTGCGCCCACTGAATGTCCAGCGTGCGCAGAGTCGGTGCTAATTCCGTTTGCAAATTACGGGAAATAATTGTAAAATCGACCAAATAATTATCCGGTTGCAGGGTATAAGCAAAATCCAACGACTTGTCTTCACCTGCGTGCAGACGTAAAATCGCTTGTAAATCAGATGATTGAATGGCTTCAAAATAAAAATCGCGCGTGTTCAGTACCCGGCTGTTGGCGGTGATAAATGTAACTCCAAAATCCGCTTCGTTCCGGTCGAACAAAAACAACGGCTCTTTCTGATAATCCGTAAAGTTCTTTAATTGAGCGGAATAAATTCGTCCGCCCTGTGTCGAAATTTGAAGTATCAACTTGTCGTTTTGTAACGTAATCAATTGTTCTTCGCCCTGTACAGAAACGCCGAAATTACCGTATTTATCCGTTAATTGGGCTTGTACAACCGAATCCGGTACTTGCTCGGCAAGACTGTTGGCCGTCTGTTTTTCGGCAGCAGCATTCACTTCATTCATCACTTGCTGCTGTATCCACGCAATCGAATCCTGCTGTTTTTTCTGCGCTTCTATTTGTTCTTTACTCGGACGATTGAAATAAGAAAATCCGACTAAAACGACGAGGACTAAGATAACTCCGGTAATTGTATTTTTATCCATTTAATTTTTAAATTTTCATTCTCAATTTTCAACTCTCAATTCTTTATCGCTGCTTCTATAAAACTCATAAACAAGGGGTTAGGCTTTGCTACCGTACTGTTGTATTCGGGGTGGAACTGCGTACCGAGATACCATTTCAGCTCGGGAATTTCAATCACTTCCACCAGTCCGGTGTCGGGATTGATGCCGGTGCATTTCATTCCTTTGTCTTCAAAAGCCTGTTTATATTCGTTATTAAACTCAAACCGGTGGCGGTGGCGTTCGCGGATTAAATCGCTTTGGTAGGCTTTGTAGGCCTGTGTGTCTTTTTCGATTTTGCAATCATACGCGCCCAGACGCATCGAGCCGCCCATGACGGTCAGATTTTTTTGTTCTTCCATCAAGTCGATAACCTTGTGCGGCGTTTTCGGGTCCATTTCGGTCGAGTTGGCTTCGGACAATCCCAAAACATTGCGGGCAAACTCAATCACCATGCACTGCATACCGAGGCATACACCGAAAGTCGGCTTGTTGTGTTCGCGTGCGTATTTCAATGCAATAAACTTCCCTTCGATACCGCGCTGTCCGAAACCCGGAGCAACCACGATCCCATCCAAATCGCCCAACAGTTCTTCCACATTTTTCTCGGTGATTTTTTCGGAATGAATAAACCGCAAATCCAACTTACGCTTGTGGTAAGCCGCCGCTTGCAAAAGCGATTCGTTGATAGACTTATAAGCATCTGGCAACTCCACGTATTTGCCGACCAATCCGATTGTAACGGTTTTATCGGCATTTTTCATATTGTCCAAGAAATTTTTCCAGAGCGTCAAATCCGGCTCGCCATCGGCCGGCATGCCCAATTTTTGCAATACGATTTTATCCATTCCCTGCTTCGACAATACGACAGGCACCTCATAAATACTTGATACATCGTAAGATTGTATCACCGCGTCTTCATCAACATTGCAGAAAAGAGCCACCTTCCGGCAGATATTTTTTGACAATTCTTTTTCGGTACGAAGCACCAAAATATTCGGTTGGATTCCCTGTTCCTGAAGTAATTTGACAGAATGTTGCGTTGGTTTCGTCTTCACTTCTTTCGCTGCAGCAATATACGGCACATACGTCAGATGTATGCACAAGCAGTTTTTGCCCAATTCCCAACGCACTTGGCGGACACTTTCGATGTAAGGCAACGATTCGATGTCGCCCACCGTCCCGCCGATTTCGGTAATCACAAAATCGTATTTTCCGGTTTTGCCGAGATACATCATATTGCGTTTGATTTCGTCGGTGATGTGCGGTACAACCTGCACCGTTTTTCCCAAGAAATCACCTCTACGTTCTTTGTCGATAACATTTTGGTAGATACGTCCGGTGGTTACATTGTTTGCTTTGGAAGTCGGGATATTCAAAAAACGTTCGTAATGTCCCAAATCGAGGTCGGTTTCCCGTCCGTCTTCCGTCACATAACATTCGCCGTGCTCATAAGGATTGAGTGTTCCCGGGTCGATATTAATGTATGGGTCAAATTTCTGAATTGTAACTTTATATCCTCTCGCCTGCAGCAATTTGCCTAAGGAAGCGGCTACAATTCCTTTTCCCAACGACGAAACCACGCCTCCTGTAACGAAAATATACTTTGTATTTGCCACGTTGATAAAATTTTGCTGTTGTAATCAGCACACAAAGGTAAGTTATTTTTGAAGATAATACAAAATAAGCTTTGGAAAAAACTCAGTAGGTTTTATTTACAAATATTTCTACCTTTGCATTATTCTATAATGCTGAAGAATGAATATTATCAACTGTTTTATTCCTTTTCGTGACAACACGCAAGCGAAAGAAATCGTCCGCTCGTTTGAAAAATCGACGTTTTCGGCGAGGTTTTTTTGGTTGACGACAAAAGAGCAGGACGAAAAACAGGAAATGGGTGAATGGCTGGTGGTAGATTCTTTCACTTCGTCCGCTTTTGTCCGCACTATGGCGGAACACGCAAATATCGCCTATTGCCTGCTCTGTACCAAACCGGTAAGTACTGAAAATTACCGCTATGCCGGTTTGTACGATCTCCGGCTGAAAATTGCTCAACATTTTCCGATAGTGCAAATCGAGATGGAACAAGCCTGTACGGAACATCTGAAAACCATCGGTGCCTATCTTCCACCGGCATTTAAACCGATGAATGTGAATGAGATACCCTTTGAATATGAGATCTCGGTGATTATTCCGGTGCGAAACCGTGTGCGGACGATTGCTGATGCGATACGTTCAGTGTTGAACCAGCAGACGAATTTCAAGTTCAACTTGATTGTGGTCAATAATCATTCGACCGACGGTACGACCGAAATTATTGACCGTTTTACGGACGACCGTTTAATTCACATTACTCCCAAATACCGCGATTTGGGCATTGGCGGCTGTTGGAACGTGGGTGTTTTTCATTCCGCCTGCGGAAAATTTGCCGTGCAATTGGACAGCGACGATGTGTATTCCGATAAAAATACGTTACAGAAAATTGTCGATACTTTTTATGCGCAACAGTGTGCGATGGTGGTAGGAACCTATCGTTTAACGGATTTTGAATTTCGTACTCTTCCGCCCGGGGTCATTGACCACAAGGAATGGACGGACGAAAACGGACGAAACAATGCCTTGCGTATCAACGGATTGGGTGCGCCGAGAGCTTTTTACACGCCTTTGTTGCGAGAAATCAAAGTGCCGAATACGAGCTATGGTGAGGATTATGCGTTGGGCTTGCAATTCTCGCGCGAATATCCCATCGGGCGGATTTACGATGTGCTGTATTTGTGCCGCCGCTGGGACGATAACTCGGACGCTGCGTTGGAAAAGGATTTTCGGAAAATAACGGCAACGGATATTCGCCGGATTTTGCAGGAAGTTTGCATTTCGGACAGCCGAATGCAGGAAATCAGTAAAGAAATAAAGCAATGGAAACAGAGCCGGTAGTTCGAGTGGGGATTTTGCAAGACACAGAAATTTCATTTGTTCTGTGCTCGGAATATGTGTGTTTGGGCGATCCGGTAACAGGCGAACACAGCATTTCATTGCAGGATGGAAAAATCGAATGGCGTGAAAATCATTACAACGAATTGCTGTTTGAACCGAAAAACGAAAAAGCGTCTTTTATTTTAAAAGGTGTAACCATCGGTGTACATTTTCATTGGCAGCGAAAAGAAAATCAGGAATTTCGAGGTGCGTTGCAGTTGAAAGTGATTGATGGACAGATAATTGTAATCAATCGTATTGCGGTAGAAGATTATTTGTTGAGCGTGATTTCGTCCGAAATGAGTGCCAAAGCCTCGTTGGAACTGTTGAAAGCCCATGCCGTCATTTCGCGTAGCTGGCTAATCTCTAATATAAGGAAATCAAAAGAGCCGAAGAAAGCAATTAATTCTCCATACTCCACTCTCCATTCTCCACTCATCAAGTGGTATGACCGCGAAGAGCATCAACATTTTGACGTCTGCGCCGACGACCATTGCCAACGTTATCAGGGAATTACACGTGCCTCCGAAAATTGGGAAACCGTGAAGCGAGCGGTCAATGAAACGCGGGGCGAAGTGCTGATGTACGACGGAACGATTTGCGATGCACGTTTTTCCAAATGTTGTGGCGGAATTACCGAAGAATTTCATAATGTATGGGAAAATGTTGAATATCCGTATTTGGTGAAACTGCTCGACAATCTTCCGGCTTCCGATTTTCCCGATTTGCGGATAGAATCCGAAGCGGAGAAATGGATACAAAACTCTCCGGAAGCATTTTGTAACACACAGGACCCGAAAATTTTGGAACAAATCTTGAACAATTACGACCGCGAAACGACCGATTTTTACCGCTGGCAAGTTCACTATTCGCAGGAAGAATTATCGACATTGATACGCGAACGTTCCGGCATCGATTTCGGATTGGTTGAAGAGTTAATTCCCGTTGAACGAGGCACTTCCGGCCGGTTAATCCGCCTCAAAATTGTTGGAACGAAACAAACAATGATTATCGGCAAAGAATTGGAAATCCGCCGGATTTTGTCGGCTTCGCACTTGTTCAGTTCGGCATTTACGGTCGAGAAAAAAGACGGATCCTTTGTTTTGACCGGTGCAGGCTGGGGGCATGGCGTCGGACTTTGCCAAATCGGGGCGGCGGTCATGGGCGAAAAAGGGTACAGTTACGAACAAATTTTATTACATTATTACGGTGCGAAAAAACAACGGCTCTATTAGTCCCTGGGCGTGGATTCCTACACTCTATTTTGCGGAAGGCCTTCCCTACGTGGCGATTATGACGATTTCGGTCATTTTCTACAAGCGCATGGGACTTTCCAATGCGGATATTGCCCTCTATACGAGCTGGTTATATCTTCCTTGGGTGATTAAACCTTTTTGGAGTCCGCTGGTCGATTTGCTCAAAGCCAAGCATTGGTGGATTACGGCCATGCAAATCGGCATGGGTGCGGGTTTTGCGGGTATCGCGTTTGCCATTCCCGCGCCGTTTTTCTTTCAAACGACGCTGGCGTTTTTCTGGCTGCTCGCGTTCAGTTCAGCAACCCACGACATTGCAGCAGACGGATTTTACATGTCCGCCTTAACACCCAATCAGCAGGCAAAAATGGTCGGTATCCGCAGTATGTTTTACCGCGCGGCGACCATTATGGGACAGGGAATTTTGGTGATTTTCGCCGGCTGGCTCGAAAAAACAACCGGCAAAATCGCTGTGGCCTGGTCAATTACATTTTTCGTTTTGGCAGGGTTATTTGTGCTGTTCGGATTATATCACCGCTTTTTTCTGCCTCGTCCGAAAGACGAACGTCCAACATTGACCGATTTTTCTACTGTTTGGAAAGAATTCGCGGCTACGATTGTTTCTTTTTTCCGAAAACCGCAGGCATTACAGGCGATATTTTTCCTGCTCACTTATCGTTTCTCGGAAGCGCAAGCCCTGAAATTAATCACTCCTTTTTTGTTAGATACGCGGGAAACGGGCGGGCTTGGATTAAGCACCGAAGAAGTCGGCATCGTGTATGGAACGGTCGGCATTCTCGCGCTCACGCTGGGAGGTGTGGTCGGCGGATTTGTCGCTGCGAGAGGTGGATTACGCCGGTGGCTGTGGCCAATGACTTTGAGTATGTTGCTGACTATCGCGACGTTCGTCTATCTCAGTTTTTTTCAGCCAAGCAATTTATGGATTATCAACGCCTGCATTTTTATTGAGCAATTGGGTTACGGCTTCGGATTTACCGCTTACATGCTCTACATGCTGTATTTTTGCGAAGGAAAATATAAAACGGCGCATTACGCTTTCTGCACGGGATTTATGGCGTTGGGTATGATGATTCCGGGCATGTTTGCCGGCAAGTTACAGGAATGGTTAGGCTACAATCATTTTTTTGTTTGGGTAATGATTTGTTGCGCGTTGCCCATTTTGGCGGTTTCGCTGTTAAAAATAAATTCGGATTATGGAAAAGAACAATAACTGTTTTTTGTTGGCCGATGGCGGATCGACCAAAGTAGATTGGCGGTTGATACAAAGCGGTCAACCGGTTTTGCAAGTGATTACCAAAGGTGCCAATCCGTTTTTTCGCTCGCAGGAAGACATTACGGACGAATTGAAAACGACTTTAGTTCCTCAATTACAGGATTTTCCGGTGGAAGCCATTTATTTTTTCGGCGCGGGTTGTGTTTCGGAAGAAAAAAATGCAATCGTGCGGTCGGCAATCGCCGAAGCAATTCCGGCCAAGACCATTGAAGTGGCAAGTGATTTGCTTGCGGCAGCGAAAGGCTTGTGTGGAAGAAACAAAGGTATTGTGTGTATTCTGGGAACAGGCTCTAATTCCTGCTTTTACGACGGTGAAAAAATCGCAAAAAATGTTCCGCCGTTGGGTTATATTTTAGGCGACGAAGGAAGCGGGGCAGTGCTCGGCAAACTTTTTCTGGGAGCCTGCCTCAAAAATCAATTATCATCGGAAATCAAAGAGCGGTTTTTTGCACAATATTCTTTTACTTTGCCCGAATTATTAAATAAGGTATATAATGAGCCGTTGCCTAACCGCTTTTTAGCCGGATTTTCACCGTTTATTCGGGAGAATCTGGCGGATAAAACGGTGTATGATTTGCTCTATCACGCTTTTACGGATTTTTTTGTGAAAAACGTCAGGCAATACGATTACCAAAACAATCCGGTGCATTTCACCGGTTCGGTTGCTTATGCTTACAAGGTCGTTTTGCAACAAACGGCCAAAGATTTGAACCTTGAAATCGGAAAAATTGTGTCGTCTCCCATGGACGGATTGATTGAATATTATTCATTTTGTGCAAAATAAAAGAGGGGCGTATTTCTACGCCCCTCCATCGGGAATTTGATTTCCGATGATAATTGATTTTTGAGGCAGGCTCCCAGAAAAAGTTTGCCGAGCACTGCCCCGCTTCCTTCGTCGCCTAAAATATAACCCAACGGCGGAACATTTTTT
>BNTW01000069.1 GCA_025996895.1 Bacteroidia bacterium
GCTGGGGTGGTATTGTAGTGGGAGGTGTAGAATTAACCATTATAGGATCCCGTTCGGATTGGAAGTTTCGTTGGACAACCTCTGCCGGTGGAGGCGGTGAAATACCTTTGAATGGAAAAAAGCAAACCACTCCTGAACAGGCAGTGGATAATGCAATTGATAATGCCCGCGAAACTTATTACCAGCAAAATCAGAGTAGCGTTAGTCCGTATGCTTATGCAACAGCGGTATCTGCTGCAATTTTATCTGATGATTGGACAGGAGCAGGTGTTTTGGATGATGTGCTTATTCCTGTAGCATATGCAACGGCAGCTACTTATGATTTAACGCAAAGAATATATGTTACATATACACTGACTAATGCAAGCGGAGCAAAATATGCAGGAAGAGCGAGTGGTTTTGGAGATTCCTATTCTGTTATGATGCGCAGGTATTCTATCCATCATATGAGATCATTTGGTTATGAAAATCCTACTCTGGATAAATGGGTGCAAGGGGCAATAAATGTAGGAGCAATAAGAGGCCGAGAACAGCAGTTGATCGACTATTACGGAGGAGTAGGACATCCGAATGTGGGAAACCGAATAAGAGGAGTGTGGTATTATAATCCTGCTGGACGATATTTTCATAATCAATCAAATTATTTTTTTGGTGAATTATATCCTTATACTGGTTGGTAATTTTTTAACAATATATGATATGAAAAAGCAATTCAATGAAAAACAATTACAAGAGTTAAACCATATTAACGATTGGTGTCTGACAATATTGAATTTTATGATTAAAAAATATGGTGAACATACAAGTTTGACTATGTTTAAAGATGTAATTAATGATGGGTATAATACTAAAAATTTACGAGGAATGAGATCTGTATATAGAGACACTAACGAATGGGGTAAAGGGTTAAACACATTAGCAGATACAGAAGAACTCAACCAAGTTCTCTATGCCAAGTTTAGTGAAGATCTTAATACTTGTTCCGGTCGTGATGCACAGAAAATAAAACGTATTGTAAGAAGAGGGAAAATATCTACGGAAAACGAATTTCGACTTGTACTTGGTAGAGTAGATGAAATTTATACCGATGATACAAAAAAAGAAGAAATAAAAATATTGAATAAAATGTTAGGTGAATTTGAATTATCTCGCAAAGTATAAAATAGTAACAAAAATAAAAATCAGTACCGGTAAAAATTTAAATATAGCCGGTTCGGTGGTCAGTTGTGTCGGGGCATTTTTTGTCGGCTATGATTTAGGCACTCGTTTGGGTGGTGGTAAAGGCAATACAGCTTTGTTAGTTGGTAGCGGTGGCGTATTAGCCGGCGGACTTATTTTATGTTATGTGGGCGAAAGCAAAATGAAAAAAGCACTTACGTTGTACAAAAATAATGCTGTATCGTTTTCTATTAGTCCCACGCAAACCGGCGTAGGATTATGCTTTAATTTCTGATAAAGTTCCCAGGTTAGCCGTAGAGTGATATTCAATTTTGCTAAGCAGTTGGGCGAAGTCTCCGGACTTCGTCCTGATAATAGCAGGCCTCTGGCTTGCATAAACAGCAGCAAACCATTATCTTTGTCCTGCATTGCAACAATAAAATTGTATGAGTACAGCATACCGAATTTCCGAACAGGGCAGCCTTGGATTCGGTTTTTACGATAAAAAAAGAAATTAAAAAATAGTTTATGTATTTATCCATTGATAATATTGTCCTGATAGGTAGCATTTTATTATTTGCCGGAATATTTGCCGGAAAAATGAGTTATCGTTCGGGGCTGCCCGTTCTGGTATTATTCCTCTTCGTGGGAATGTTGGTCGGGAGCGATGGATTGGGACTGCATTTCGATAGTCCACAGGTCGCTCAATTTATCGGTTTGGTGGCGTTGAATATCATCCTGTTTTCAGGAGGGATGGATACCAAATTTTCCGATATCCGGCCCATTGCCGTGCCCGGAATCGTCTTGGCGACTTTGGGCGTTTTGCTGACAGCGGTGATTACCGGTTTTTTCATTTATTGGATTACCAATAGTTTAGCGGGTGCAATGAGTTTTTCATTACTCGAAGCTTTGCTGTTGGCATCTGTGATGTCTTCTACAGACTCGGCATCTGTTTTCGGCATTTTGCGTTCGAAAGGCATTGCGTTGAAAGAACGTATGAAGCCGTTGTTGGAATTTGAAAGCGGAAGTAACGACCCGATGGCCTATTTGTTGACGATTACCTTTATTCAACTGATTCAGATGCAAGCCGGCAGTGTTTGGACGATGATAGGTTCGTTCTTTTTCCAGTTATTGTTCGGCGCATTCATGGGCTGGTTGCTGGGGAAATTTTTTGTTTGGGTGCTGAATAAAATCCATTTGCAGAACTTGTCATTGTATCCGGTGTTGCTGGTGGCTATTTGCTTTTTTATTTTTGCGTTGACCAACGATTTGCAGGGCAATGGTTATTTGGCGGTATATATTGGCGGCTTGATTATCGGGAATGCCCGGTTTGCCCAAAAATATTCGAGTAAACGTTTTTTCGATGGATTGACATGGCTATTTCAAATCATCATATTTCTCTGTTTAGGGTTATTGGTTAATCCGAAAGATTTGATTCCAATCATGGGAATTGGATTGTTAATCAGTGTGTTTTTGATAGTTATCGCTCGTCCCGTTTCGGTATTCCTGTGTTTATTGCCGTTCCAGAAATTATCATTCCGGGCAAAAACCTATACATCGTGGGTAGGCTTGAGAGGTGCTGTGCCCATTATTTTTGCGACTTATACGTTGACGGCCGATATCGAAAAAGCACCCATGATTTTTAATATCGTATTTTTTGTTACATTGGTATCGTTGTTATTACAAGGAACGACGATTCCGATAGTTGCCCGCTGGTTGCATTTAGTTGATCCGCCGGAAGAAAAACCGCTTTTGTCCGAATTTGAAATCGAATTGCCGGATGAAATAGATTCGGTGATGCGGGAGGTTACCGTACGTCCGGAAGATTTGAAAAACGGTAATTTGATGAAAGAAATTTCCATTCTACCCCATACCTTAGTGGTATTAGTGAAACGGAAAGATGAATATTTTGTGCCGACCGGCTCTTCGCGTATTGAACCGGGCGATGTTTTGCTATTGATTTCCGACGATAAAAAAATAAAACAACCCACATGATTTATTGGCAATTATACTACACTCGGTTATAAATTGAGTTATCATACAATTGAAAGTTGAGCGTTAGCCGTAGAGTGATATGATAAATGTCGTCTGCTCTTCATTAAAATTTTCCAGCGATACGTCAATCAATTGATTTATTCGATTCGGATCATAAACACTTTCTATTTTGATATAATTTTCGGTAAATCCTTGCATGAAAGAATCCCGCCGGGTATGCTCAAACAGCACTTTATGGGTCGTTCCGATTTGTGAACGGTAAAAGGACTTTGTCTTTTCGCCGGACAAAAGCAATAGTTGCTTGCTTCGTTCCTGTTTTTCGCGGGGCGAAACGACCGGCTCAATTTGCAACGCCATTGTTCCGGGACGTTCGGAATAAGTGAAAACGTGCAGTTGCGAAAAAGGCAATTCTTCCAAAAATCGCTTGGCTTCCTCAAAATGCTTGTCTGTTTCGCCGCGCACGCCGACAATTACATCGACACCGATAAAAGCGTCCGGCAATAGCGTTTTAATTTTTTCTATTTTGGATTTAAAAAATGCTGTGTTGTATTTCCGGCGCATCAGTTTCAAGACATCGTCCGATCCCGATTGTAGGGGAATGTGAAAATGCGGGGCAAATTTTTCGGAATGCGCAACAAATTCCACGATTTCGTCCGTCAGTAAATTTGGCTCAATAGACGAAATCCGAAACCGCTCGATGGTTTCCACCTTATCCAATGCCTGCACCAAATCAAAAAAGGTTTCACCGGTCGTTTTGCCGAAATCGCCGATATTGACGCCGGTCAGCACAATTTCTTTTCCGCCTTCGCGTCCGGCTTGTTCGGCCATGCGCACCAGATCGGCAATTTTGCCGTTCCGGCTTCGGCCGCGCGCGAAAGGAATCGTGCAATAGGAACAATAATAATCGCAACCGTCCTGCACCTTCAGAAAATAGCGGGTACGGTCGCCTTTGGAACACGACGGAATAAACGTTTTCGCCTCTTTGATGGGTGTAACGGCGATTTTATCCGTCAAATGGTCGAGCAAATTCATTTTTTGATTGCTTCCCAACACCAAATCCACGCCTTCTATTCCGCTCACTTCTTCGGGTTTCAGCTGCGCATAGCAACCGGTAACAATCATAAATGCTTCGGGATGCTGTTTTTTAATCCGCCGAATGGCTTGACGACACTTTTTATCTGCTAATTCCGTTACCGAGCAAGTATTGACCACACAAAAATCGGCTTTTTCTCCCGCCAGAGCCTTTCGAATGCCCTGTCCCGTCAAGTATTTCCCCAGCGTAGAGGTTTCTGCAAAGTTCAATTTACAGCCCAAGGTATAATAAACTGCTTTTTTGTCCTGAAAAAGATGTGTGTCAATCATACAAATACAAAGGTACAACAAATTTTGGTTACTTAGAACAAAACAATTACTTTTACAAGATAAATAGAAGTTACAAAAATTATATGTCAAAGACATTAATTGTAAGATATTCACAGATTGGAGACGTTCTCATTCTTTTACCCCTTCTTTTTTCGTTAGGAAAAAGGTATCCGAATGATGAATTTACGGTATTGACAAATCCTAAATTTGCGGGTTTGTTTAAGCAAATGCCGGCGAATGTCCGGCTTTATCCGATGACTTACCGCAAAAAAAATGTTCCGTTGCGTGGATTGGTGCATCTTTTTAACCGGTATCGACTGTTGCTGAAAATCTGTTTTTCAACTAAATACGATAAAGTGGCCTTATTGCAAGACGGAACGTTTGAAGACCAGCTTCAACGCTTGCTTTCCCTCCGCAAAAGCCAGATCGTCAGAATTGATTTGAAGGATTTTTTGTCGAAAGAAAAGTTTAAAAGCATTTTTCAGGCTGACGCGCCGTCACTTTACGATTTATATATCCGGACGTTGTCGGAATTGGGTTATACCGGATTGAAAAATGAGTTTGATTTTTTGATGGAGAAAGACAACGGAAAGAAAGACAAGCAGTTAATCGGAATTGCACCTTTTTCGAGATTAAAAGCAAAAATGTATCCGTTGGATAAAATGGAAGCAATTATCCGGTATTATCATGAGCGTGACGATGTCGAATTGTTGCTGTTGGGTGGAGGAACGGCCGAAAAACTTCAGGTGGAACGTTGGAAAGAAAAGTATCCCAAAATCGTTTCACTGGTCGGTACGTTATCGTTCGACGAAGAGATGCCGGTGATTTCGGCTTGCCGTGTCGTTGTG
Source organism: Bacteroidia bacterium (assembly GCA_025996895.1). Classification (GTDB taxonomy): domain Bacteria; phylum Bacteroidota; class Bacteroidia; order Bacteroidales; family Azobacteroidaceae; genus Azobacteroides. The sequence goes on from BNTW01000069.1 coordinate 5,364, forward strand.
TCTATGGATTCGGCGAATATGCACTTGGCGGCTTTTCTCGGCGTACCGGTTGTTTCGATTTGGGGACCTTCTCATCCAAAATTGGGATATTATCCTGTCAATCAAAATATTAATAACGCTGTACAAAAAGAGCTGGTGTGCCGTCCCTGTTCGTTTTGGGGCGAAAATCCGTGTGCGAATGCCGAAAAATACGAATGTATGAATATTGCCCCGGAAATAATTATTGAAAAGATAAATACTTTTTTAAATCCTGCGGAGAATGACAAAAAAATATCCTAAAGTTTCGTTGATTGTTTCGACATACAACCGGCCGGCCGCGCTGAATTTGTGTTTGCAGAGTATCGCCTGTCAGTTGATATTGCCTGACGAAGTGATTATCGGCGACGACGGCTCGAAAGAGGAAACGCGCGATTTGATCCGGTCTTTTCAAGAAACATTTCCTGTTCCGCTCATTCATGTTTGGCAGGAAGACAACGGTTTTCGTTTGGCCATGAGCCGAAACAAAGCGGTGGCCGCTTCTCATTATGAATATATTATCGAAATCGACGGCGATTTGATTTTGCACCGCAATTTTGTTGCCGACCATTTGTATTTTTCGCGGAAAGGCTATTATTTAAAAGGGGGCCGGGTAAATCTGACGGAAAAATTTACGAACGAATGTTGTAAAAAGGGACGATTGCCTCAAATCAATTTGTTTTCCAATGGCTTGCTTCGCCGGATTAATGCGTTGCATTCTTTGGTGTTAAGCCGTTATTTTTCCTCTCGTTACAAGAAAAATAAAGTAGCCGGTTTGGGTTGTAACATGTCGTTCTGGAAGGAAGATTATATCCGGATTAACGGTTACGACGAATTTTTTGAAGGATGGGGTGGAGAAGATTACGATTTTGCTTCCCGTATGACGAACAGCGGAGCGAAACGCTTGTATCTCAAATTTTCCGGAATTGTTTATCATTTGTGGCACAATGATTTATATATGCAGAACAAAGAGAAGAATTTCGGTTATTATTACGATAAACGAAATGAAAAAGCCGTTTGGGCGGAAAAAGGAATTAACCGGTATTTAAAATAAACATGAAAACGAAAGTATTAATCGACCTTTGTCTGTTAGACAATTTAAACACCGGGCTCGGACAAGTTTCGTACAGTTTTGGTGAAGCCCTGTCGAAAGTGCAGGCCGACGATATGGACTTCACTTTTTTAGTTCCTAAAACCTTTGCCGGGAAATTCGGCACGCAGGTTTCTTATTTGGCTGTTTCCAAAAAGTACCGGTATTTTCCGTTTTTGTTGCCGAAATTTGATGTTTGGCACTGTATCAGCCACCGGGCAAGATACGTTCCGGTCGATTTCAAAACGAAAATCATTTTTACCATTCACGATTTAGTCTTTCATTTGCGACAAGGTGTGCAACGAAAACGGACAATCCGCCGGACGCAACAGCGAATAAATGAAATGGATTGTATCTGCACGATTTCAAATTATGTGGCCGGCGATATTCGGAGCCATTTCGACTTGAAAGGGAAAACGATAGAAGTTGTTTATAACGGCATCCAGCAAATGGATGCAAATCAAGAGAAAAGGCCGGATTTTATTCAGCCGGAACGGCCTTATTTTTTTACGATAGGGCAAATTTCCGAACGGAAAAATTTCGGCGTTTTGCTCGACATGATGAAATTAATGCCGGAATACGATTTGTATATTGCCGGCGAAAATTTTCGGGAAGCCGCTTTACAGATGAAAGCGAAAATCGAAATCGAACAGATTACAAATGTCTTTTTGCCCGGAACAGTCACGGAAGAAGAAAAAAATTACCTGTACAATCATTCGCAAGCGTTCTTCTTTCCTTCTCTGTTTGAAGGATTTGGCATGCCGGTTATCGAAGCCATGCGTTTAGGAAAACCCGTTTTCTCTTCAACTTTTACTTCGTTGAAAGAAATCGGAAAAACTTTTTCGTTTTATTGGGAAAACTTTGAACCAAAATATATGAAAACGTTGGTTTTGAATGGATTGGCTGATTTTTACACTCATCCCGAAAAAATAGAAGCCCAAAAACAATACGCGTCTTTGTTTTCGTATGAGAAAAATGTTGAGGCTTATTTGAATATTTACCGGAAAGTGGCGAAAGAGAAGAAAAAGCGAAATTCGCTATACACGTTATTTGTGAGGTATTTCACAATGATGTTTCATTAAAAACCGATCACCGGCTTCCAGAATTTTTTCATTTTCCGCTTGTACCAACCATGACAGCCAAACGGCAATTCGTGATTATTCAGTTTGAAGCAATAGTCCGGATATTTGTCGAAAGAGAATGTTAACGCCTCCAATGGCTCAGGGTAAGAGAAATCCGGTATTTCCGTTGCCCAAAACACATCTTCATTATAAAAATGCGTGCGTTTTTGCGCTAAATAGTTTTCAATCTGATTTTTAGAATCAATCGTTGCCTGATAATGGCTTTCTATTTTGCGGAGAGAAAACCCGCCGTTTCCTACCTTATTATAGAGTGACTGCTTCGAGGATTGATGATGATTGAGACGGTATTTGTGCTGGAAACGCATAAAGTGGGATATAATCGGGAAATTATAAACCGGCTTTTTCAGCCACGGCGCGCCGATATAATCATACCCTTTTTCAGCCCATTGCATCAACAAATCTTGAAAAACATACGCATCTAATTGATAAATCAACAAGTATTTATATTTCAAAAAACGTTCGTAAAACTGTGTGCTCAACAATAGAGTATTATATCCGGTAATGTCTTTAAAAAAGGAATCATCAAACCGCTCAATGCTGTCGATTGGATATTTTTCCTCGAAAAAACGCGTATTCAACGTTTGGGGTGTAACCAAAACAATCGGATATCGTTTCAGGACAGACAGACATTGCGACAACGATTTCTCTTCCCAAACAGTCAAATTTTCTTTGTACAAAGGAATAACTACCACAATGTCGGTTGTCTTCAACATTTTACGCTGTCCAAGTATACGGTATCTGGACATAAGTCTGCCTCATTTGCCCATTGAATTGTTCCTTCTCCATTTTCAAACCAGACATGAACAAAATAATTGCTTTCCGGTTTCGCATATCTAACTCTTGGATTCATAATCATTATTTATTTTTCAACTACAAAAATATTATTTATTTTCAACACACGCAATTTTTTCAAAAACTTTCTTTACCTTTGTTCCTGCAATGGTTCTAATTTTCTCATTCGAGGAAAAGATGAAAAGGGAACCGGGTGAAAATCCCGGACAGTCCCGCTGCTGTAAGCTCTTTTTAAGTTTTGCACAAGACTCAAGCCACTGAAAAGTGGAGAATTGAGAATGGAAAATGTTTAATTCTCAATTCTCAGCTCTCAATTCATTTCGGGAAGGCGTGCAAAACAGAGTAAGTCAGAAGACCTGCCGTTGTAGAGGTTTCACAAACAAACGCCTTCGAGGAAAAGGCAGGGAGTATGGCTAAACGATTATTGTTTGTTATTTTTTCACTGTTCACTGTTCACTGTTCACTGATAAAGGCTCAGTCGGATACGTCTGTGGTACGGCAATTGGAGGAAGTGGAAGTCAAAGCCTCAACGCCGGCATTTTCGTTTTTATCAGCTTCGCCCGTACAAAGTTTGTCGGCCGACAAGCTGGAAAAACTGAATGCTTTGCTGGTTTCCGATGCCGTCAAGTATTTTTCAGGTGTGCAAGTGAAGGACTACGGCGGCGTGGGCGGACTCAAAACGGTTTCTATCCGTAGTCTGGGCGCAAACTACACGACGGTCGCTTACGACGGTATCAGCCTTTCGGATTATCAGACCGGACAGATTGATTTGGGACGGTTTTCTCTGGACAATGTCGAACAAATCGGACTGACCACCGGTGGCGACAACGATATTTTTCAACCGGCACGAAATCAGGCGTTGAGCGGTGTAATCCGGATTACTTCCCGCACATTCGTTCCGACAGAAACCAAACGAAACGAATGGCATGCAGGCTTGAAAACCGGATCATGGGAAATGTATAATCCTTCTGTAGCTTACAGTCAGGCATTAAATCGCTCTTTCGTTCTCTCGGCTTCTTCGGAATACTTGCGTTCCAAAGGCGATTATCCGTACCAACTTGGTCAAGAGCACAGAAAGCGAAATCATTCCGAAGTAGAAAATTGGAAAAGCGAAATCAATTTGAAGGGCACATTTCAAACAGGCGGAAAACTCGCGGTCAAAACAGTTTATTTTAATTCGGACAGGAATATTCCGGGCGCAGCCATTTCGGGCTATAACTATGTGGGCGAAAACATGCGCGATCGAAACTTATTTTCACAAGCCAATTATACACAAGCAATTAGCAATAAATGGCAATTCCAGGCGAATGCCAAATTTAACCATTCCGTCATGGATTACAGCAGCGAATTATACCCCCATTTCGACAATCGATACGACCAACAGGAATATTATCTGAATGCGATCGCGCTTTACAAAGTTTCGGAACGCTTATCATTTTCGTGGGCGAACGACGGAATTTACGGACAATTTAAAAATGTGAAAAAAAATCTCACTCCTGCCCGGACTACTTGGTTGAGTGCACTTGCAGGAAAATATGAAACATCAATTTTTACCGCAAATGCTTCATTATTAAATCAATATATTCATGAATCGACAGGCAAAGACAGACAACATCTTTCGCCTTATATCGGATTGTCTGTCAAACCTTTGCGCAATCTACCCCTTCGTTGGAGACTGTATTACAAAAATACTTACCGCCTGCCGACATTTGCCGATATTTATTATCCTAACTTGCCGAATACAAAACTTAAACCCGAAAATGCACACCAATATAACACAGGCTTGACAATCGTTGCGGCGATAAATGAATATATTCCGTATATTTCTTTGTCGAGTGATGTATATTATAATCGTGTTGAAAACAAAATCATAGCACGTCCCATCAGTAGTTTGGCACTGTTGTCGGTACAAAATTACGACGACGTGGAAATAAAAGGAATAGATTTAAATTTGACTCTTCAACTTCGGATAGCTGCCGGTTTTTCGGCCGAGATAAATGGGACTTATACTTATCAGGAAGCATTGAACAAGGGAAATGGGTTATTGCTCGCTTATACACCGCGCCATTCTGCCACTGGTTTTGCTTCGCTGAAAATGTCCTGGTTAGACGTAAGTTATCAGTTCATTTATAGCGGAAACCGTTACTATAATGAAACACCACGCTTGGAATATCTTTTAAAAAGATATATCGATCAAGGAATTTCACTGACGAAAATCGTTGGATGGAAAGACTACCGGCTGCATTTTTCGGCCGAATGTTTGAATTTGTTAGACGTTCAGTATGACGTGGTTAGATCTTATCCCATGCCTGGACGTTCGTTTCGTTTCGGAATTAAGTTTAATTATTAAAATAGTTTTTTATGAAAAGGAAAAGGAAATTTTTGAAAGGGTTATTTTATTTATTGGTTTTAACGATGGGTTGGAGTGCTTGCGAATCTGATCCCGATCCGCTTATCCCTGTCGATCCTCCGTTTAGTTTAAAAGGAGTATTTATTCTAAATCAAGGGCAGAATGATATGAACAATGCAAGTCTTTCGCACTACGACCCGGAAACCGGAAGTATTTACACGATTCCCTTTGAGTCCGCTTTAGGCGATGTGGGACAGGATATTTTGGTTTATGGAAACAAATTATATATTTCCGTATCTAATTCGAGTTATATCCGGGTGTTGGATGTCACTACAAAAAAAGCGATAAAGGACATTCCCCTGTTGGATAACCAGAATAATATGCGCAATCCCCGCTATCTGGTTTCCTGTCTTGGAAATGTATATGTTAGTTGTGTAACAGACGGAACAGTCGCCCGTATTGATACGGCCTCCTTATCGGTAACCGGAAATGTGAAAGTCGGCAATTTTCCGGAAGGAATTACTTTTTGTCCTTTCAATTCCAAAATCTATGTTGCTAATTCAGGCTGGGGAACAGGAAATACGATTTCTGTCATCAATCCTGTAACTCTTACGGAAGAATGGAAAATGGACGTAGGACAAAATCCGAATATCATTAAAGCCGGTGATGACGCTTATCTTTATTTAAGTTATCAGGGTGATTTTGGGGATATTCCCGGCGGTTTCCAACGGATCGACGTGCGTGACAATTCCGTAAAAAATCTTTCCGATTATCCGAAAGCCGACTTTACCTTGTCAGGCAATCATATTTATTTTTATGATGTAACATATAATCCGCTGGATTGGTCGATGGAACTTTTGTTTGGAAAATTCGATATTACAGGAAATTTCAACGCATATCATTCGATTATTACGGATAAGACCAACATCGTTTCACCTTATGGAATTGCTGTAAATCCAATTTCGGAAGACGTTTTTATTGCTGATGCTATCGATTATGTCAATCCCGGGAAAGTGTATATTTTCAATCCGGAAGGGAAAAAAGTCGACGAATTGAATGTTGGAATTGTGCCGTGTAAAATTGTGGTCTATTAAAAATGAAAAATTTCATTTTTTTACTCATTTGCTTTCTCCTCTTTTCCTGTCACAACCGGCAGGAAAAGATGGATTTGGCTGCTGCAAATGCGGAAGCCGGCGACAGCATTTATTATGCGCAGGGTTTTCGGATTGAAACGCATGCGGATTATACGCTGGTGCAAATTAAAAACCCGTGGAACAAACAGAAAATTTTGCAAACTTACACGCTTGTACCTAAATCAAAAAAACTTCCGGACACACTTCCGGAAGGCGTTTTGCTTCGGACACCGTTGGAAAAAACCGTCGCTTTTTCGTCGGTGGTCTGCGGAATGTTGAACGAACTGCAAGTACTGCCCGCTTTGGCTGGAATTGCCGAGCCGGAATATGTCCCTATTCCGGAAATTCAAGAACGATGTGCCGGTGGGACATTGCAAAACATTGGCCGGGCTTCGCAACCCAATATCGAAAAACTGATGTTGATTGAGCCGGACGCCCTTTTTACCAATCCGGTGAATGAAGAAGGTGCGGGTGCATTGGGAAAATTGGCCGTATCGACCATTCCCTGTCTGGAATGGCAAGAAACCCACCCCTTGGGACAAGCCGAATGGATACGATTAATCGGCCTGTTTTTCAACAAAAAAGCGTTGGCAGACTCATTATTCTTTGTCACTGTTCAATCTTACAACGAATGGAAAGATCGTATGGACATAGTCGCATACCGTCCTACGGTTTTTATGGAAAAGAAATACGGCGATTTTTGGTACATGCCCGGCGGGAAAAGCTATTTTGCCTATATGCTGGAAGATGCGGGTGCCAATTATGTGTTTAAGGACAATACAAGTACCGGCTCTGTTCCGTTTGCGTTTGAGACGATTTTAGACCGCGCCGGAAAAGCGGATTTCTGGCTGTTCAAATATTACGACAAGCAAGACGCTTCCTATCTGCAATTAGAAAAAGAATTTTCCAACTATGCACTGTTCGACGCCTACAAAAAGCATAAAGTGTATGGGTGCAACACGATGAAAAATGCGTATTACATTGAAATCCCGCTTCATCCCGATTGGCTGTTGAAAGATTTGATTTTTATCTTTCATCCGGAAGCACTTCCGGAATATTCCCCTAAGTATTATCACTCTTTACTTTTTCGATAACTTCTTGCGGGGTTAAATTTTTAGAGATAATCATTCCGTTGGAATCAATCAACCAATTCGTAAAGCCTGCTTTCAAGTGATAATTTTTGAAAACGGCAGATTTTTTTCCGTCCGGCTCATTGAATTGCGTTGTTACATTTAATGGATCGGTTTTGACAACTCCCTGAAAGACAGCAGGATTTTCATCTAAAGAAATGGAAATCATTCGTAGATTTTCCTTCTGTGCTTGGGAAATTGTCCGGGACATTTGAATGTTTTCTACGCGCGATTGCGGGTCGTAAGCCGCCCAAAATTGCAGTAAAACATATCCCTCCCCTTTCAAATCAACGCCTTGCAAATGAATTTCCGGTGCAAGGTTTCCCGGTTGAATACCTTCGGTAAGTTTGATTTCCTTTGTTCCTGCGCCGATAAAAAGAAACGAAACGCACAAAACGAGGGAAATACGAATTAAATACCTCATAATTTTGCTATTAAAAACAGGGCAAAGGTACGAAATATTTGGGGGACAGCAAAATATTTTTATGTTTTATAACATATATCATGTTAATATATAATTGCAAATATTGTCACCGTATAAATCATTTATCTGCTGATAGCGATCTTGTACCTCCAATCGAACGCATTAAAGAAATTAATCCCGCGCATAAAGTTATTGTTTGTTTTGCACCAACCGGATAAGTGGAAATAATTTTATCATTAGGATTATAATCGGGTAGGAGAAACGGGATTATTTCCCGTTTCGACCTCCCACACCACCGTGCGTACCGTTCGGTACACGGCGGTTCCTTGCTTTACATCTTTCGATGGGTGGATGTTGTTTTCAGTTATCCGATTGAGAAACATCACTCTTACATATCTTTCGGATTCCGTCCTATTTCTTTTTGTAAGGAGCCTCTTTTAGAGCATCTGATTACTAATGACTCGCTCGGTAACTTTCATTTACTATCTCACTACAAGGTTCGACCCTTCGCCTATCAGCACGTGATACGCTACTTTGGTCTT
>BNTW01000070.1 GCA_025996895.1 Bacteroidia bacterium
ATTTTCGGCGGAGAATTGGATGCCCGAACATTAAAAAATCAGAAAACAGAGGTCAAACTCAAATGTTTAACATTAAATAAATTCATCGGGATTGGTATGCCCGATGCTTACAAAGTGAGTTAATTTTACAGGCTGCGATAGTGAAGAAAAATATCGGCTTGATTACCGTTGCAACAAAGTCCTTTCAAAGTGCAAAGGTAATGTTTTTTTGTTCTGACAAAATTTGTCTGCAAAAAGTTTTCAACAATTTTATGTGAGTTTTTTCGGTTGGTTTTTCTGCAGTGGTGGTGGGTGCGTTAGAATGGCATATAACTCTTAAATATACGCAACTTTCTATCTTGACCATATTCTGCAAACTTCAACATAAATCGTTGTTATTTAACTGTTTGTGAATTTTAACTAATTGCGTATTTTGTGTTGTCATTGCCCCCAATCTTTGGAACAACGTCCCAAAAAACTGCGAATACACAGTCCATCTAACACTGATGGCTTGTGCTACATAGCCCTGAAGCGCATCATGCCTTTGCTTAATATATTGTGTCAGTTGAACAAAATTCATTGTCTAATTCTTATTAAATTTCGATGCAAAGGTACTAATAAATTAACATTGCAGAAAAATATCCCAAAAAATTTGCATAATCCAAATTTTTGATGTAATAGATTTATAATTCAGGCATACTTGAAACTGCTTCGTACCTCGCAGAGACGATACTCCCACTGCGTCACAGCGACCGTTAATCCGTTTTGTATCCGCAAAGGTTATCTGTTGGATGGATTTAACCTGACGGAATCAATAGTGGATTCAGTTATCAATCGTTTAAAGATTGCAGGTTCGTATCAGACGGCGATAAAGTCATTAAATAGTAGTATTTTTGTAAGCTAATCAAATAAAAAAATGACGAAAATAAATACAAATTACAAAATGAGGAGGATTGAAAATATGAGCAAATACGAACCATTATGGAAACACCTGCAAGCAAATGGGAGTGAAACGCTGAAACTCACTTATGGCGACATCAAAGCTGTTCTCGGTTTTGATATAGACCACTCCTTTCTAACCTGCAAGAAGGAAGCGGCGCAATTTGGCTATTGTGTGGGGAAAATCTCCATGAAGGAGAAGCACGTTACATTTCATAAGGAGGAACAATTATGAAAAAATGGTATAAAGAAGAATACGAATTTACTGTTGAGGTAACCGGCTTTCTCCGTGGCGACTCTACCCTCGGATATTGCCGGAACGGTGAGGAAATCGGCGACAAATACACCTGCACATACGGCTGCCCTGTAAATTCAGATGGACAGGGGATTTGCTCCAAAGTGATGATGATTATGTTCCCAATTATGGAAGCCGTTAGGAGCGGTGGCGATTTGGAAAACATCGGTGGCGACGGTAAATACAGCAAGGACGTTGTATGTCCGGACGGTTGCGTTATATTTCGACTGACAGCAAAGAAACTTGATAACGAGAATTTTTTTAAAGGGAAGTTTATTAATCAGGGGGCGCTGTGATTGTCCGTAAGCGAAAGAAAATTCTTTAGAGGAATATTCGACCGATAATGGCAAAAGGGTTGTGTATGAACCGAAATGGAAGTTATAAACAGAATTGAAATATGAAGTGTAGAACAGTTAATTTGGACGCATTCAGCGTCATTGGAGTAAAGAATTTCACATCCATCGAAAACGGCGAGAATTTCATCAAAATTCCGCAAATGTGGGCAAGTTTGCCCAAAGAAACAATGAACAGGCTGGGCGAACTTTCCAATCTGAAGCCATCGGGCGTACTGGGCGTATGCGCGGAAATGCACGATAACGGCTTTGACTACTGGATTGCCGCCGCGACAACGAAAGAATGTCCCGCCGGATTTGAGAAGTTGAATATTCCCGCCGCACAGTGGATTGTTTTCGAAATAACCGGCGCGATGCCCAAAGCCGTACAGGACGGATGCCGGTACATATTCAATGAATGGTTTCCATCGTCGGGTTATCAACATGCCGATGCTCCGGAAATTGAGTGGTATTCCGATGGAGATATGAGTTCGCCCGATTATAAAAGTGAAATATGGATTCCGGTTATTAAACAGGATTAGAATAAAATGAAGACACATCTGTTTTTTCTTTTTGTATTGTTCATTCAGTTGCCTTTACGGGCACAATCCGATTACCCGAAGATACGGATTTCCGAAGACGTCGAATTGATAAAACTTTCGGAAAAGGCATACGTTCATGTATCTGTTTCTGAAATGGACGGATTCGGCAAAGTGTCTTCCAACGGCTTGATTTTGGTAAGCAAGGACGAAGCGTTTCTTTTTGACACTCCGGCAACCGGCAGTCAAACGGAAACTTTGGTGAAATGGATTGCCGATTCGTTAAAAGCCGCTGTTTCTACTTTCGTTCCCAACCATTGGCACGAAGACTGTCTTGGCGGCTTGGATTATCTTCATTCAAAGGGCGTAAAATCATACGCCAATCAGATGACGGTTGATTTGGCAAAAGAACATGGAAAGCCTGTTCCACAAAACGGATTTACAGATTCCCTGCAATTAAACCTGTATGGCGAAGATGTTTACTGTTATTATTTGGGGGGCGGTCATTCGACGGATAATATTGTGGTTTGGATTCCTTCCGGAAAAATCCTGTTTGGCGGATGCATGGTAAAAGACATTCATTCCAAAGGACTTGGAAACCTGTCGGATGCCCAACCGGAAGAATGGACAAAAACCATTCAAAAAGTGATTGAGAAGTTTCCCGAAGCAAAAATTGTTATTCCGGGGCATGGAGGGATTGGCGGAAAAGAATTATTGCAGCATACAAAAGAATTATTGAAAAAATGAAAACAGCCATCATTTACACATCCAAGCATGGAACGACCGCCAAGGTTGCGCAAATGATTGCCGGACGATTAACCGGCAGTCAGCTATCAATCATTGACCTGAAAAAAGTGAAATGTCCCGACCTCAATTCCTTTGATGGAATAGTTTTAGGCACATCCATTTATGCCGGAACATCATCAAAAACGATGCAACGTTTCTGCAAGGACAACATCGAAGTATTGACACAAAAGCGATTAGCATTGTTCGTTTGCGGAATGGAACCGGACACGTCCAAGCGACAACAGGAATTGACAAATGCTTATCCGCAAGAATTAGTCCAACATGCCGTTTCAACATGCTTTGCCGGAGGTGAATTTCAGTTCGAGAAAATGAATTTCTTTGAACGGGCAATTATCAAGCGTATTGCGAAGACGGATAAAAGCATTTCGGATATTAACAGCGATAATATAGATAGATTTGTACAGGAAATCAACAAGTAAGGAATCATGAGTCAATTATTAAAGGAACAAAATATCTTTCCGTCAGAGGAAGTTTTAAAAGATGTACTCGGCAATGTTTACAATGTCTTTGAAGAAATGATGACGAGGCTAACTCAAGACGAATTTTCATTAACGGTCACTTGGAACTACTATAAAGACGGCAAATCATGGTTGTGCAAAGTTTGCGACAAGAAAAAGACAATCTTATGGCTTTCAGTTTGGGAAGGTTTTTTCAAAATCTCGTTTTACTTCACGGAAAAACACCTCGAAAGCATTGCGTCTTTGGATATTTCAGAGCAAATTAAAGAAGTATTTTTTCACACCAAACCGGCGGGGAAATTAATTCCATTAATAGTCAATATCAATACGAGAGAACAATTAACCGATTTACTGAAAATAACAAAGTATAAAAAGGATTTGACAAAATAATAAAATTAAAATAAAGTAAAAAACAATGAAAAATGAACAAATATCAATTATTGATTTAATCATTGAAACTCATGTAGGATTGGAGCGGCAGGGGCCTGGTAGTTCTGAAATGACTATTAAGGCATTAAGCTTCCTGGATAATCATAATCTTTCACGGGTAGCCGATTTAGGTTGCGGAACCGGCGGGCAAACAATGGTTCTCGCGCAAAATATTACCGGAATAATTACGGGTTTAGACCTATTCCCTGATTTTATTACTGTTTTTAACGATAATGCCAAAAAATTAAATTTCCAAGAAAGAGTAAATGGCATTGTTGGCTCAATGGAAAACCTTCCTTTTCAAAAAGAAGAACTTGACCTTATTTGGTCAGAAGGGGCTATTGATAATATAGGTTTTGAAAAGGGTTTAACCCATTGGAAAGACTTTCTAAAAAAGAGTGGCTATGTTGTAGTAACATGCCCTTCATGGTTTACTGATAAACGCCCTGCTGAAATTGAAAAATTTTGGTCTGATGCAGGTTGCAAATTAGATACAATAGGACATAATATTTCAATAATGCAAAAGGTTGGTTATATTCCTGTTGCATCATTTATAATACCTGAAAAATGTTGGACAGATAATTATTTTGCCCCACGAGAAGTAGCAGAAAAAGCACTTTTGGAAAAATATACTGGAAATAAAACTGTTGAAGATTATATAAAATTGGTAGAAAACGGCAGACGAATATACTTTATACGGACTATGAGCCGTACAAGGCACAGGAATCAAGGTAAGGCAGGAGCCGCGAAAAGACCGAGGGGTTAAGATGTGAAAATAATACTATTTAATGGCTTTACGGAATATATTATACTGATTTCATGTAAAATGTCGTATCTTTGCGGCGGAATTTGGAAAATATTTATCAGGAAGATATTAGTAAATATGGCAAAAAAAGAAACCATAACGGTAAAGGGAACTGAAATCGTACTTTTCAAGCGGGAGCAGGAAGATTATATTTCGCTCACCGATATTGCCAAAGTGCGCGACAGCGAAAACCCTTCGCAGATAATCAGTTTGTGGATGCGCACATACAGCACCATTGAATATCTGGGACTTTGGGAAATGCTCAACAACCCGAATTTTAAACCCCACATTTATGAGGGGTTTAAAAACGAATCTGCCAAACCACACTTTTGGATGTCGGCGCAAAAATGGATTGCAGAAACCAATGCCATAGGAATAACCTCGAAATCGGGGCGTTACGGCGGAGGCACTTTTGCACATTCCGATATTGCCTTTAAATTTGCCGCATGGATTTCGGCAGAATTTGAACTTTATCTCGTAACCGAATTTAAGCGGCTGAAAATAGAAGAAAACAAACAACTTGGCTGGTCTGCCAAGCGTGAATTGGCAAAAATCAACTACCACATTCACACCGACGCTATCAAACACAGCCTGATACCGCCCGAACTTATGCCACAGCAGATTTCTTACATTTATGCAGACGAGGCGGACGTGCTGAACGTGGCGCTTTTCGGCATTACTGCAAAGCAGTGGCGCGAGGCAAACCCCGATTTGAAGGGAAACATACGCGACTACGCCACGATTAACGAGCTGATTTGCCTCTCGAATATGGAAAACATTAACGCCGTACTGATTAACGACAACGTTCCACAACGCGACCGCCTCGTAAAACTTAATCAGATTGCCATTCAGCAAATCAGGGTTTTGCAGGACAATGAAAATCGGAAATATTTGAAATGATAACTGATTAATAATAAAAGAAATATGAAAGTAAAAAACACTTTCACAGCAGTGATTTTTGCCGTTTTGATGCTTGCCGCAAACACGAATGATGCGGCAAAATATGGTTATGTACTGCATTAATATTGAATGAAAGATGAACGAAAAACTAAAGACAGTAAAAAAATACGCTTGGGAATTTACTTTCGGTGCTTTCCTTGTAGCTGGATTAATACTCGGAACTATTGGGTTTCACAAAGGAGTGAAGGGGTTTTGCGATAGAAATTGGTTTGACAGTTTCTACGAAGCATTTCGATTATTTGGACAAAAAACAAACCCAACTTCCTGTCTTCTGCAATGGTCAAAATGGTTACTGTTCGTTGCTTATTTTGGGGTTGGAGTAAAATTAACCCAATTACTTGTGCCTCGTTTATGGGATTATTTTAGGATTTGGTTTTACAACAAGCATATTGTTATTTGTGGACTCAACAAAATCACAATGAATTTGGCGGAAAAATACAACGACAAAAAAATCGTTGTACTTGCCGAAGAAACAAATAAATACGCCGAAACATTGCGAAGAAAAGGTGTAAAACTGCTTATCGGCGATTTGTCCGACAAAAATTTTCTGCAACGCGCCAAAATAAAAACGGCAAGTCAGGTTTTTGCCGTGATTGATAACGACGACAAAAAGAATGTGGAAATTGCGCAAAATATTTCTCAAATTTCCAAACGAAATGTCCTGGAATGCTTTACGCTAATCAACGACAGAAAACTGAAAACGGTTTTGGAAGAAAGTGCGCTGTTCAAATACCAAACTGGAAATTTTGATGGTATTCTGTTTAATATCAATGAAATGGGTATCAAATACGGTATAGCAACCAATATTGACAAGATTTTGCCTGACAAAATAGAAACGCCGCCCGAGATTTTGCTTGTCGGACTGACAGAAAAAACAGAAATCATTTTCCTGAATCTTGCACATTGCCTCACAATGAAAGGTAAAAAATTTAAGTTTGCCGTTGTGGAAAAAGACGACAGCAAAGTGAGTGAATTTAAAACAAAATATGCTTATTTACAGAATTTTGCAGATGTTGATTTTGTTTGCGAGGAAATAATTAAGGACAGACAATTTAACTGCATTTTTGTTTGCACCGAAAATCAGACAGAAGCAATTATAAAAGCCGTTGAAATTCGTTATATTTTGGGTAAGAACGAGCCGAATATTATTGTTTTTGCCAATGATAAAGAAACCTTTGAAGAGGTACTAAAAACAGAATTGGAACAGAAAAAAGTTGTCGTAATAAATCTTTTCTGCCAGATTGCCGATTATGTTTTTGATTTGGAAAAACATATTGAAGAACAGGCAAAAACGGCACACTATTTTTGGGATAAAAACAAACCATACGATGAACAGTCCGGACATTTCAAGCAAACAAACAGAAATCAAATATTAGACAATTATTTACGGACATATATTGCTTTGGGCGAAAAAATGACAGTGATTAAAAACCGCTCTATTTTGTTTTCCGACAACGAAAAAGAAACTTTGGCAATAATGGAACACCGCCGTTGGATGCTCGAAAAATATGAAAACGGTTGGATATTTGGCGTTAGAGTTAAACCCGATGAATTTAAACGGCATGATTGCCTGATTGAATGGGAAAAGTTGCCCGATGGAGAAACTCAAAAAGATTTTAATGCAATAGATTTAATGATTCAACTTTTAAACAGTCAAAAATAATGAACGCATACAATCCGCACCCCCTTGATACAAGCGCAGTAGAACTTCCTGCCGACCTGCTTAATCTTACCGAACTTCTGGCGCGTAACACGCACGAAGTTTGGGCGGCACAGCGAATTGCAGACGGTTGGCATTACGGCACGGAGCGCAGCGACAGCAAAAAACTGCACCCCTGCCTCGTTCCTTACGACGAACTGCCCGAAAGCGAAAAGGAATATGACAGAAATACCGCGATGGAAACATTGCGGCTGATACACAAACTTGGATTTGAAATTGTAAAACAATAAAAAATATAAATTATGGAACACGATGTATTTATAAGTTATTCGTCGAAAGACAAAAAAATAGTAGAAGGTCTTTCTGCGTATCTTGAACAAAACGGCATTCGTTGTTTTGTAGCCTACAGAGATATTCTCAAAGGAGCAGTTTGGGCAAAATCTATTACAGAAGCAGTAGAAAATTGTCGCTGTATGGTGGCTGTATTCTCTGACAATTTCAATTCTTCGACACAAGTGGATAGAGAGATTGAAATGTGCGCAGAAGAAAATAAACCAATTCTTCCGTTTAAAATTCAAGACATACCTTTGTCCGGCGCAAAAAAATATTACTTGAAAAATCTAAATTGGATAGACGCTTCCCAAAATCCCGAATTTTTTTTTTGGTAGCTTAACTCATTCAATCAAAAAACTTTTTCCGGAAATTCAAGGTACAAGCGTTGTGCCAACCTCATTCAAAGAGACAGATATAATGACTGCATTGTCGAATGAACACATTATAAATGTTCTTAATCTTTTTCAGAAACAAATAAAAGAAAAAAAGATGAATGAACAGGAGTTGGCAGATGCATTGGACACGAAAATGAAATTGTATAATGAAATCTTTGGAATCTTTGATAACCAACTTAATACAACATATAAAAACAATTTGGCAGGAGTTATTTTTGACCGCATTGTTTTTGCCTCTGAACAAATTCAAAATTCTGATATAGATACAATTCAGAAGTTTAGAAATAACAAACAATATGAGGACTGCGACCGCACTTTAATAGTTAGTGGACTAACAATAAGCCTGTTAAATCATTTTGATGCAAAAAAATTACACCTTTTAATTGATTTTGTTACCGATTTTGAAGAAGGAGTTTGGCAAAAGGCACTTGTTGGGTTATTATTTACCCTTACCCGTTACAATAATAAGTTGGGCTTATTTCCTGAAATCGGAAAACGACTGAATGAACTTAAAGAAATAGCAGACATCCAAAATTCTATATACATTATTGATAGAGTTTTGCGATTTGGTTCTTACAGCGCTAAAGAAACTTATAAAAGAAATCCCAATAGGGTTATTGACATATTAAAAGTTTATATGGGCAATTCGATAGATTTAACTCGTGAAGAGTTAATAGAAATACAAAACGACTTGAATACGTCTTCCTGTAATACTGATATTGAAAGCAAAATGATAAACTCTATATTGAATAAAGATAAAATAGATGAATTATTGAGCAAATTAGGAGACGCCGAATCTATTTCGATGTCAATAAATGATTTTGTTGAAGTATTGGATTTAGATACTTACTTGGAATTGTATGAGTTAAATCCATTTCGCTTTAATTTGAAAGATGATTTCTTCAAATCAAGCCGTAACTGGTTTATGCCTTTCAAAGATAATGAAAATATACGTAATATTCTGGTTAATGATTGTAATGTAGAAGATATTGATATTGTTGATTTTATATCTGTTTTACAGAAAAGTTCGATAAGTGATATTGATAAACATTGTTTTTTAATTCATATTAAAGACTATTCTGATGATTTCATTTGTATGCTATATGCAATATTGTCTATTGATATTTTGGATTCTCAAAATAAGTATATGTCAATATTAGAGAAAAATATTACTATGTTCGTAAGAGATTTATATCGTTTTAGTAAATCCTATGAAATTGACAATAAAAATAATATGTTTGACAAAAAATTAAGTATCTATGGGCAATCGTTATTAGAAAAAATAGCCAATAATATTACTAAAATCAAAATCAACTCCCAATATTTATATGATAACGAAAACTACAAAGAATCATTAGAATCTTTACAGAATATTCCCAAAAACAAATATGATTTTGATATATTTGAATTATTTGCAAACAATTATATAGCACTGGAACAATACGAAGACGCTATACCTTACTTGGATAAGGTAATTTTATTGATAGAAAATGGTGAAAATATCGTCAATGATACAATTAAAGCGGCTTGGTATAGAAAGGCAAAAAACTTATATAGCAATTTGGAAGACAAAGCCCCGGATGAATATAGAAATACCTATCGTGCTTATTTGGATAAAGAAACAACAGTCAGATAAAAAATATTCAAAGAAACAGTTGAAGATGAATATAAATTACATATAGAAGAAAAAAGTCAATTGTTGGCAAATTGTTACTTTGCTAAGTCAGTGGAATTTTGGAATTATGACCAAAACCTGTCTGATTGTTTCCTCTACAAGATGAAATATCTCAATGTTTCTATTCAAACGCTTAACGAAGAAAATGCTGAAGAACTGTTAATAAAAATAATTCAAAAAAGAGACAGTATAACGACTGTGTTTCAATTGATTTTAGACAAAAATGAAATAGAAATTATACAATCACAAATTTTGGAGTGGAAGAATATAGAAAACTCATTGAAAGATAAAATCCGAGAATTATTTGCCTTTTTTCAAAAAATAAACAGTATAGACACTGTTATTGAAACAATAAGGCAAAAACCAGAAATCAAAGAACACGCTACATATCTTTGTGAGATAATTTGTCCTGTTGTGAAAAATGTAAAAGGACAATATGCTGACCAATACAAAAATATTGTAGTTCCATTTACTTCTGAAACAGAAAAAATCAATTTGACATTTCCAATTAATGAGTTTTTAGATAGGAAAACAGATGTTATAATTGAATTATTACTTGATGATTTGTTGAAAAAATATAAAAAACAATTAGTAGAACAATATGTTGTTAAGTTTTTGTTAAATTTATTCGTAAAAGAAAAACTACCAGTAATAGATAATAATGAAATTGAAGAAACTATTATTGAGTATTTTACAGACATTCATATTCCGAGAAAAGCAGAAGCAGAAAGAGATGATGATGAAAGCCATATAACACTTGAAATGATAAGAGAGCAAATAAAATTGGAACAATACGATATAGCAATATCATATTTGGATGAATATTTAGAATTAAATCCAGAAGATGCGACTGCTTGGAATCTTAAAGGAAATTGTTTGTTTTATTTGGAATTCTACAACGAAGAAACAATGAAATGTTATGACAAAGCAATTGAATTGAATAATTCCTTTGAAGTGCCATATTTCAATAAAGCAAATATACTTTCTATTTTGCAACGTTATAATGAAGCACTGGAATATTGCAATAAAGCCATAGAATTGGATCCTAATTATCAAGAGGCTTTATCGCTTAAAGAAAGGCTTATAAACGATTCTTTTAATGAATAAGAGAAGTGCAGGAATATTATGATGATACAGACACTTTTAACAAATAAACAAACCATGTCGAAATCAATAGAAAAAGTCTTTATCGCGTGGGGCGGCAATCAAGACATTGCCCAAATGCTAAGCAAAGAATTAGCCAAATACGGATTTGACGGCGTTGTCGGAGGAGGAACCCCCACCGATTTATATATCGACACACAGGTCTTTTCACAAATTCACCAATGCACCCGTGCGATTATTTTAGTCGAAAATACACGGCAAAACGAGGCTAACTCTTTTAGCAGCAATATGATGTTTGAATGGGGATACCTGATTGCAAAAATGGACCCTCGTAAATTACACGTTTTTCTCATCGGAGTACCCAAAGAACATCTACCGAGCGACCTTGCCGGAATTTGGGCGGAGGAAATAAAAAACAATGATGATAAAACTCGCGAGCAGATAGCGACAGAAATTGCTAATGTGTTTTTTGGGGCTGCTTCACGGTCAATTGAAATAGACAAAATAAAAATTTTCAGTCAGTGGAATGAAGTAAAGCGTAATTTAAATGAGTATTCTAATGCTCCTGTGTATTCTGAAATCGAATGTGCTCACTATATCTTACATAGTATTGAAGTATGTTATGCTTATATGGAAGATGATGAAGTTCTTAGTTTGATTGATAAAATTGTTCCTGCATCCAATGCGCTGGAATTCACTATGCAGATAGTAAAATCTCATATATCACTATTTAAAGAATCGGATGGACTCACGAAACAAATTTCTTTCGACACTTTTTCTGAACTAAAATCAGTTTTTGAAAGAAAGTTTGATTTTTCTAATCAAGATAGAAATTTGCATTTATGGTGTGAATATTTCTGTATTACTCATTTGGGGTTGCTTTATATGTTTATTACTCGAAATGATGATTTTGATGCTGAACATAAAAATATATACTTCCAGAAAGCAGTAGAATGTCATGAAAATAATCTTCAAACTTTAAAAGAAATTGCCGACAAATATCCACAGGAAACTGTCTATACGAAATTATACGAAGGGTATCAATATCGCGATTTGCATAGAATACACAGTATTATCGGGAGTGACAGGGAAAAAATCTATCATTATATTACTCTCGCTTCAAAAGCTCACGAAGTCTTTTACCTACATTATAAACAACGATATCCAAATGATGGATATTTAATAAAGCATTTCGGTAAAGAGTATTACCTTGACTGTGCAAACCGACTTCAGTATATTTCAGACCCTGTTGAAAAAAAGATTGCAGAAAATACAATACGTTCTTTCCTTGAAAAGCTGGAAAGTGACAGCGGCAGACAGCATATTGTATTGAAACAATTGAGGCAGGTGTTTGAAACACAGATATGAAAAATATTTCCTTGATATTCTCCGGTATTGAATTTACCAAAGCTATCAATGACGCGGAGAATCATTATAGGGTCAGTGATAGCCTTTTGGTTGTTGATGGTATCGGAGGTTCCAATTATTTTATCTCGCCGGACGGTATGCGTGCCGAGGCCACCGCTCCCATACTTCTGAAAGAGATAGATAACAGCAGACCTTTCACTTTTACTACCTGTGTAGAGAGTAAAATAGAAAAAATATACGATGCCGGAACAATATATATCTACATTGATAATGAGAATTGGCTGAAATTTGCATTCGAACGCGACGAAAAACTTCGATGCCGTGTTGTAACCGTTAAAACAGATGGCTCTTCGGATGATAATAATCACGATATTATTGGGCAGGATTACGTGTACATGCGCATTGCATCAAACGGAAAACAAATAGGTTATTACTATTTGACAAAACGGAGTCGATTGGAATCTTGCCCGGATATATAAAAACTATTATCCGCAAAAAATATGGCTGGGGCTCAGTTCGCAATCTCCCAAGCCGGGTAATAATCCTGCTTCTTTCGGTAAAATGAGTTTGACTGATAGCTATATTTCCAATCACAGGTTGGGAGAATAACCGTGTAAATTCCCGGTAAAGCATTGAAAGATGAATGAATCAAGTTCGCACCATCGGAAAAGCCGTGAAGGATAATCGCCCTTACCTTTGCGCTCAAGATAACATTCAGGAAAAAATGGAACAACGACTATCGACAAAAGAAGATTACCGGCAACGGGTTAATATCGTCATTGAGTACATCAACAATCATCTCGATGCAGTTATTGACCTTGAAAAACTGGCTGAAATATCCAATTTTTCAAAATGGCATTTCCAGCGCATGATGAAAGCGTATTTGGGTGAACCTGTTGGCGCGTACATCACGCGGGTGCGGGTGGAGACTGCGGCGAAACTGTTGCGCTATACGGAAATCCCTGTCAGTGATATTGCTTATCAGGTCGGCTACGATGTGCCGTCTTCGCTGTCGAAAGCTTTCCGGTTGTTCTATAATATTTCTCCGAATGAGTATCGTAACAATAAAAATTACACCATCATGAAATCATTGCAAGTAAATGAGAATTTGAATTTGTAAGCGCCCAAAATGCTGGCATTAGGGCCTAAACAGGCAATCTATCTTAAATTGACGGGAGATTATCAAACGCTGGATTTTTGCGGCGCATGGAACAAACTGTGGCAGTATGTAAAGGAGAACAAACTTTTCTCCGCAGGCATTGAACACATCGCCATCTATCACGACGACCCCAAAGTAACGGAAGCCGGTAAATTGCGTACCGACATCTGTTTAGTTTTGCCTAAAAAGGCTGAACCGAAAGGTGAAATCGGCGTAAAAACGATTGAAGGAGGCAAGTACGCAATGTTCCTCTATCAAGGCTCTTACGACAATTTGGGAGCAGTTTATGACACTATCTACGCTAAATGGTTGCCGGAAAGCGGCGAGCAACTGCGCAACTATCATTGCTTCGAGAAGTACATAAACAATCCCGAAGATACAGCTCCCGAAAAGTTGAAAACAGAAATTTATGTTCCAATAGAATAGACTCCGCCTTCTGCCACTGCAACTTATAGTGACTTTGTTGCAACGGTATTGTAAAATAAGGGTTATAGGTGTATTTTTGTATTTGCAAATTCAAAAAAGTAGATACATGAGTACCTCACCGATAACCCGTGTCAAAGATAAGTATAAAATCAAGAA
>BNTW01000071.1 GCA_025996895.1 Bacteroidia bacterium
TCCCTTTTTCCATGAGAGATGCCAAAGTGTTGTTTCACAACGCTTTATTATTGAAGCGATTTTTTAGCGTGTTCGGTAATCCGCCAAACTCACGAAAAAATCAGATGTATTTGCAAGAACTATTGACGTTCGGGGCGATAGCTGCTTAGGTTAGATGAAATTTTGAACGAACTATTGTAAAGCAAATGTAAAGCAAAGTAAACGTTTCGTTTTTCAAACAGGCTTACATCTGTATGCGGTTAATCCTTTGTCTGATGCGGTTGTATGGTTGTTTCTTGTTGTTTTTCTTTTATTACTTTTCGTTCTTCCCCCCCCTTAAGTGGGTCAGTTTCGGTGGGTGGAGTGGGTCAGTTTAAATTGGTCTAGAGGGGTCTATTTGCTTCGGTTTTTCCACACACCGCCCAGTTATGATTTTACAACAATGAAAAAAGTACCGTGGAACAATGCAGAAGTAGATTCAGAAGGAGAAGAACTACCCGGAGAAGCCGTTGAGGTAGCATATCAGACCTTTTGCTCTTTTGCTTTCCAAATGGAAGAGGTGATGAAAGCAGACGGCGAATTGTATATGTACATTCGAGAAAACGACCCCGAACAGCGCGGTACAATTATCGGTTTTGACAAGCGATTTATTGCCATGCCTATCAGAAACAAGGGTATAGGTGCGATTGTTTCGGCGATGATTACACCGGATACGGTTACTCTTACATTTGATTCTCAAGGTGGTAATAATATTAGTAGTAAGACTATAAATTATGGCGATGCTGTTGGTGTATTACCTACACCAACACTTGCAGAAAATACGTTTGATGGATGGTTTACCGAGCCTAATGGAGACGGAACGGAATACACAGAAGAAACGGTTGCTACTGTCAGCGTTAAGTTGTACGCAAATTGGACAACAGAAGGATAAAAATTTGAATTTTGGGTTATTAAAATTTTTGAATTTGGGCAGATATTGTTTGTGAAAATAGTATCTGCTACTTTTGTAATTAATAGGTACTTGAATATGTCAAAAGGTAGGAATAAAGAACTTATTAAAAAACGTGACTCCGCTTTGATTGAGCGGTGGAACTATTGGACAAACGTACAGCGTTTGCGCTTTGATGATTCCTTAAAGGTATTATCACAAACCGAGTTTTTTATATCAGAGGAACGCATTTTGTCTATATTAAGAGAATACAACAAGAAAGAACAACCCGCCGAAATATTTACTATACCCAAGATAAAAGTAGCTAAATTAAAACAAAAACATCTTTCCTTATTCCCTGAAGACCCTCCAAAGAAAAAACCGTAAAACTGTCGCTTTGAGGTTCAACTCCCCGGTGCCAACAATCCTACGGCTTTAATGTGCTACAAAGGTAATTATTTATTTTGAATTTCAAATGCAATATTGTTTTTACATCTATCAAATTATCATTTCAAAAAAACGAAAAAAGCACGAAAAAAATGGCGTTTCAGAGCCTATTAAATTATTATTTGAAAAAATCGTGAATTATTTACTGCAAAAATCGGCGACATTTGCTTACCTTTGTTCCTCCTTTTTATAAAATAATTTGAATGGCAATGCAAGAAAAACCGGCCGGAAAAATTTCGCGGTCGAAGAAAACAACTACTCCAACGGAAGAAACCGGGCGTATCCAACCGCAGGCGCGGGAATTGGAAGAAGCGATTTTGGGCGCGCTGATGCTCGAAAAAGACGCTTATGCCATGATCAGTGAAATTCTGACACCGCAAAGTTTTTACGATAAAACGCACGAATTGATTTTTACGGCGATACGCGACTTGGCGATGAAACAAGAGCCCATCGACATGTTGACGGTAGTCGAACAATTGCGCCGTTCGGGTGAGTTGGAAGCTGTCGGCGGGGTTTCATACATTGCCCAACTCTCGCAAAAAGTGGTTTCGAGCGCGCATTTGGAATATCATGCGCGGATTGTTGCCCAAAAATCGCTGGCGCGCGAATTGATTACGTTTTCTTCGCATGTGGCCGGCAAAGCCTTTGACGAAACCAACGATGTCGATGATTTGATGCAAGAGGCTGAAGGACAGTTGTTTGAAATATCGCAACGTAACCTGAAAAAAGATGTTACGCCGATTAATCCGATTATCCGCGAAGCCATTGACCTAATGACGGAAGCCTCGAAACGTCCCGAAGGATTGAGCGGTCTGCAAAGTGGATTTAAAGATTTGGACAAGATTACTTCGGGCTGGCAAAATTCCGATTTGATTATTATTGCGGCTCGTCCGGCGATGGGTAAAACAGCATTTGTGCTGTCGATGGCCAAAAATATGGCGGTCAATTTCACTACTCCGGTGGCGGTTTTTTCGTTGGAAATGTCGAATGTTCAGTTAGTTAATCGTTTGATAGTCAATGTAACGGAAATTCCGGGCGAAAAAATCAAAAGCGGCCAGCTTAGGCAGGACGAATGGTTTCAATTAGACCAGCGGATTAAACTGCTCTACGACGCGCCGATTTTTGTCGATGATACACCAAGTTTGTCGGTATTTGAACTGCGTACCAAAGCTCGCCGGTTGGTCAAAGAGCATAAGGTTAAATGCCTGATTATCGATTACTTGCAACTTATGAACGCCAGCGGAATGAATTTCGGCAGCCGCGAACAGGAAGTCAGCATTATTTCGCGTTCGCTGAAAGGTTTGGCCAAAGAGTTAAATATTCCGATTATCGCGCTTTCACAGTTAAACCGAAGCGTCGAAACGCGCTCGATTAAGGACAACACGCCCGATGCCAAGCGTCCGCAGTTGTCCGATTTGCGTGAATCCGGTGCGATTGAGCAGGACGCCGACATTGTTTGTTTTATCCATCGGCCAGAATATTACAAGATTTTTGAAGATTCGCACGGCAACGATCTGCGCGGAAAAGCGGAAATCATTATCGCCAAACACCGCAACGGCTCGACAGGCGACATCTTGTTAAGTTTCAAGCACGAATATGTCCGTTTTCAAAATCTGGACGACGACCATATTATTGAAGAATATCAATCACGCCTGAACAGCCAGGCCGATTTAATTCCGGCAGAAAAACGACAATACCGGTCGGTTTTGACAAAACAAGTAGATTCGGAAGTTCCGTTTTAAATTGATTTCAAAAAAAAATTCGTTATCTTTGCACGTCAAATAATGACTTTATGAATTTTTTCAACGTTTATCCTCGTTGGCCGATCGAGCCGTTGCGCGCGCTGGGCTGTAAAATATACGATAAAGAAGGAAAGGAATACCTCGATTTCTACGGCGGACATGCGGTGATTTCTATCGGACATTCGCATTCCGAATATGTGGAACGGCTGACGAATCAACTCCGGCAAATCGGATTTTATTCCAACGCTGTGCAAATTTCTTTGCAAGAAGAATATGCGGAAAAATTGGGAAAGGCTTCGGGCTATCCCGATTATTCGGTATTTATGGTCAATTCCGGTGCGGAAGCGAACGAAAATGCGTTGAAATTAGCGTCATTCTACAACAATCGCAAAAAAATGGTCGCTTTCCGGCATTCTTTTCATGGACGGACGGCATCGGCAGTGCGCGTAACGGATATTCCGAAATACTGGACGGCGAATAACATGGACTTGGAAACGATTTTTCTGCCTTGGAACGACATCGAAGCCGTGCGCGAAACGCTGAAAGCGCAAGACATTTCTTCGGTGATTATCGAAGGTATTCAGGGAATTGGCGGAATTATCGTACCGGATACCCATTTCTTACAACAACTGCAACAGGCTTGTAATGAAACGGATACGGTTTTAATTTTAGACGAAATACAGAGCGGATACGGACGGACGGGCAAATTTTTCGCCCATCAATACGCCGGCATTCGTCCCGATATCATCACGATTGCCAAAGGAATGGGCAACGGTTTTCCGGTTTCGGGCATGCTGATTGCCCCCAAATTTACGGCTGTGCATGGACAGTTAGGCACGACTTTCGGCGGAAATCATTTAGCCTGTACGGCAGCAATTGCGGTGTTGGACGTCATGGAAAAAGAAAAATTGGTCGAAAACGCGGCGAAAACCGGCAGTTATTTAATGGAAGAATTAAAAAAACTGCCTCCAATAAAGGAAGTGCGCGGACGCGGATTAATGATTGGTGTAGAAATGCATGAGCCGATTAAATCCATGCGCGACAAACTGCTGTTCGAGCAACACATATTCACCGGTGCAACCGGAACGCATGTTTTCCGTTTGTTACCGCCGTTGTGTGTTACAAGAGAAATAGCGGACGAATTTTTACAACGATTTAAAAAAGTAATATGAAAATAACGGTTATCGGAGGCGGCAATATGGGTAGTGCCATTGTACGCGGGTTAGTGCAAGGAACGGTTTTCAAGCCGAGCGACATCACGGTAATTGACGTTCACGAAGCACCGTTGAGGGCATTACAAGATTTTAATCCGGCAATCCGCACAGTGTTGAACGATTACGACAACGTGGAAACGGCCGACATTGTTCTACTGGCCATTAAACCATGGCTGGTGAAAGACGTTTTGGTGGATATTAAATTTCGGTTGAATTACGAAACGCAAATCCTCATATCGATTGCAGCCGGTATCACTATCGACAACATGAACGAAACGCTGCAAAAACCGAACGGCGACCCAGCCCTGCCGACGCTTTTCCGTGTCATTCCCAACACGGCCATCGCAATCCGGCAAAGCATTTCGCTCATCGCTTCAAAAAATGCTTCACCCGAACAGAAAACGTTGCTATCCAAAATTTTCGACGAATTGGGCAGTGCCGTATTTTTGGACGAACAACGCATTTCAGCCGGTACGGCATTGACGTCTTGCGGTATCGCCTATTTGTTTCGCTACGTTCGCGCAGCAACTTTGGCCGGCGTGGAATTAGGATTTTATCCGAAAGAAGCCCAAAATTTGGTCGTCAAAACGATGTTGGGCGCAGCCGCGTTGCTGGACAATACGCACGAAAATCCCGAAGTAGAAATCGACAAAGTAACTACGCCGGGCGGAATTACGATTAAAGGATTGAACGAATTGGAGGCAAACGGTTTTTCCGATGCTATTATAAAAGCAATTAAAGCAAGTAAATAAACAATTTTGAAACAGTTATTTTATATCTTATTATGCCTTTTTTCACTATCAATCGTTTCGGTGCGAGCGGATAGTAAGGACGATGCGTTTGTGTTGGTCATCGACCCGGGACACGGCGGAAAAGATCCGGGTGCACTCGGCAAAAAAGGGAAAGAGAAAAACATCAATCTCGCAGTCGCCTTGTTGGCCGGAAAATACATCACCCAAAAGCACCCCGACGTCAAAATTGTTTATACGCGCAAAAAGGATGAATTTATTGAACTGGACGAACGCGCCGACATCGCCAACAAGTCCAAAGCCAATTTGTTTATTTCCATTCACACCAATTCTTCTACCGCCCGCTCGGTTTGCGGGCCGGAAGTTTTTACGTTTGGTGTTTCCCGCACGAAAGAAAATTTGGAAGTAGCGAAGCGCGAAAATTCCGTTATCTTGTTGGAAGACAATTACAAAGAGAAATACGAAGGTTTTGACCCCAATTCGACCGAGTCGTATATTATTTTTGAATTTATGCAAAATAAATTCGTTGAGCAGAGTATCGATTTTGCTTCTACGATGCAAAACGAATTACGGCAATGCGTACGCTGGAGTGGTCGAGGAGTGAAGCAGGCGGAATATTTGGTTTTGCGGAAATCGAGCATGCCCCGCATCCTTATCGAATTAGATTTTATTTCCAATCCGCAGGCGGAAGAATTTTTGTTGAGCGAAAGTGGCCAAAAAAAATATGCGCAGTCCATTTGCGACGCTTTTACAAAGTACAAAGCAGGATATGACCGGAAAAAAGGCACTACTAAACCGGCAGTGCAGGAAATAAAAAAAGAGAAAGAGCCGATACAAGTAATACAGGCAGAAGAAGAAGAGGACGACAGTGAAGATACCGTTCCTACCGTAGTGCAACAAAGGCCGGTTTCCAAACCTCAACCGGCTTCAAGCAAACCCATTCCGAATAAAACAGCTTCGAGCAAAAGCATTGTCTATAAGGTGCAGATTTTAGCTGCGCCCACTCAATTGCCGGTACACTCGCACGAATTGAAAGGTTATAAAGCCGGTTATTACTACGAAAAAGGCTTGTATAAATATACTTACGGAGAAACTTCGGATTATAACGAAATCGTGCGTATCCGAAAATCTCTGTTAAAAGATTTCAAAGACGCTTTTATTATTACGTTTAAAGACGGAGTAAAAGTACAAAACAATTAAAAAGCAAATGAAATGAAAAAAATATTTTCAAAAGAAGTTATTATCGCGGTTATCACTCTGGTGAGTCTGTTTTTGCTCTATTCGGGGTTGAATTATTTGAAAGGGATTAACGTTTTCAAGCCGAGTAATCATTATTATGTATTGATGTCAAACGTCAGCGAATTGCAACGCTCCAGTCCGGTGTATGTCGATGGATTTAAGATCGGCATTGTCAATACAATTGATTATCAATATGATAATGAAGAGCAGGGAAAAATCGTTGTGTTGATTAGCTTGGATAAGCAAATGCGTGTAGAAACAGGTAGTTATGCTGAAATGAAATCGGGTTTGACTTCAGGTGCTTATTTGGATTTGAAACTCAACCGGTATGTCAGCACTTATCTGGAAGTGGGCGACACCATTGACGGCGTTACCAATCCCGGCCTAATGGACAAAATCGCTAAGGATATGTTGCCGCAAGTCGAAAAAATCTTGCCCCGCTTAGATACTATTTTGATGGGTATTCAAGTATTGGTTAATCACCCCGCGCTCAGCCAATCATTAGATCATATCGAAGCAGCTACGGCCAGCTTGCAGAAATCGTCCCGGCAATTGGACGCACTGTTAGCCAAAGACGTGCCCACTATTGTCGGTAATCTGAATCAAGCTTCGTCCGATTTTACAGTAGTAAGCGGAAATCTGAAAGAATTGGATTTAAAACAAACGCTCGAAACGATGAATGGGGCTATTCAAAATATGAATCAGGTCACGAAACAACTGAATAATCCGAACAATACGCTCGGCTTGCTGTTGAATGATCGCTCGCTCTATAACCAGCTGGATTCGACCGCCCGTAATGCGTCAATCCTCTTGCAGGACATCAAACAGCACCCGAAAAATTACGTGCATTTTTCAGTCTTCAAATAGTGTTATTTAAATTTAGTCTAAAAAACATTTGAAAATAAATTTGACGTTTTTGTTACGGAAATGCTTATAAATAAAAGATTTACAAATATAAATGATCGATAGGCAATAAAGGTATTTTTTATTAACAGATTGATTATGAGTTGAATAAGCTGTTAAAAAACAACATTCTCTAAATAGCTGAAAAACAGACAATAAAAAAAATCACAAAAAAGCAAGAGAAAATTCATTTTGTTATCTAAAAAAAAAGTTGAAATTTTGCAACACGAAAAATAAATCCTCTTAGGTGAAGTCAGCAGGTATAATTTGGAATCAATGTTTGGAAATTATTCGGGATAATGTCTCCGATACGATTTTCAGCACGTGGTTTAAGCCTATTCTACCGGTCAAATACGAGGAAAACGACTTTACGATACAAGTTCCCAGCCAATTTTTTTACGAGTACTTGGAAGAAAAATACGTGGATTTATTGCATGAGACGCTTTTCCGTGTAACCGAGAAAAGAGTTACGTTGAATTACCGCATTATTGTCGATAATTCGAGCCGGAACAACGGGCATACCACCGTTCCAAGCGAGCGGCTCATTCCGAACGAAACGCAAAAGACGGCAAAAAATCTCAATCAAGCCCCGACCGACACTTATCCGACACTGGCGCAAGATTGGAATCCGAATTTGAACAACCGCCTCTGTTTCCACAATTTCTTTGAAGGCACGAGCAACAAATTGGCACGTTCGATTGCGCAAACCATTGCGGAAAATCCGGGACACAATTTTAATCCGTTCTTTATTTATGGCGGCTCCGGCGTGGGAAAAACTCATTTGTGCCACGCTATCGGCAACAAAATCATGGAATTAAACCCGCAAAAGAAAGTGTTGTATATTTCTGCTCATCTTTTCCAGGTACAATTTACAGACGCAACGCGAAAAAATAATCCCAACGATTTTATCCATTTCTACCAGGGCGTCGATGTCTTGATTTTGGACGATATTCACGAATTGTCGGGAAAAACGGCTACACAAAATGCTTATTTCCACATTTTCAACGAATTGAAACTGTTGGGACGGCAAATTGTTCTAACGGCCGACCGCGCTCCCATTGAAATCAAAGGCTTGGAAGACCGGTTGATTGGCCGGTTGAAATGGGGCTTGACGCTTGAACTGCAAAAACCTGATTTGGAATTGCGCAAAAAAATCCTTCATAATAAAGTCAAACAAGACGGATTGGATATTTCGCCCGAAATTATCGACTACATTGCCGAAAACGTAACCGACCATGTACGGGATTTGGAAGGTATTATCACGTCGTTGGTGGCTCATTCGCTGGTTTATAACCGCAAAGTCGATATGGAACTGACGAAGCGCGTGGTGAGTAAGACAGTAAAAATGGAGAAAAAGCAAATCACGCTCGAAAAAATTCAAGATATTGTCAGTTCGTATTTTAAAATTGACATCGACGAAATTCATTCTAAATCGCGCAAACGTGAAATCGTTCAGGCACGGCAGGTTACGATGTTTCTTTCCAAAAAATATACCGACCATTCGTATTCACACATCGGCATGTTGGTCGGCAAACGCGACCATGCAACCGTATTGCATGCCTGCAAAACCATTCAAGACTCGTTAGACATTGACAAGGGCTTCCGTTCAACCATGAAAGACATCGAAGAATTGTTGCGTCAGTAAGCTTTTACAACACTCTTCGTATTCGCAGAAGTTTCTCCAATAAGGTTTCCAACAAATGCAAGGGCAACATGTTTGCACCGTCCGACAGGGCTTTACACGGCTCCGGGTGCGTCTCGATAAACAAGCCGTCGACTCCGACCGCGACCGCTGCTTTGGCAATCGTTTCAATCAACTGGGGCATTCCACCGGTTACACCGCTCGCCTGATTGGGCTGTTGCAACGAATGCGTGACGTCCATCACCACCGGAAAACCAAAGGTTTGCATTTCGGGAATACCGCGAAAATCCACTATCAAATCCGTGTAGCCGAAAGTCGTACCGCGCTCGGTAATCATGATTTGACTATTTCCGCTATCTATCACCTTTTGCACGGCAAATTTCATAGCCGCCGGCGAAAGGAACTGCCCTTTTTTGATATTCACTATTTTTCCAGTTTGAGCCGCTGCCACCAGCAAATCGGTCTGCCGGCTCAGGAAAGCCGGAATTTGCAAAACATCAACGTATTCCGCTGCCCGAACAGCATCGGTCGTTTCATGAATATCCGTAACCGTCGGAATATGAAAGGTTTCCCGCACTTTGCCCAAAATTTTCAACGCCTTTTCGTCACCAATTCCGGTGAAAGAATCCACTTTGGAACGGTTGGCTTTTTTGTATGAGCCTTTGAATACATAAGGAATACCTAATTTTTCGGTGATACCGGTAATTTTCCCGGCAATGTCCATCGTCCTTTTTTCATCTTCGATAGCGCAGGGGCCAGCCAAGAGGAAAAAACTATCTTTTTGAGTTAAATTTTTGAAGTTAATCATTGTTCTATTCGTTGTAATTGGCATCAAATATACGAATTTATTTTAACTTTGCGGGCGAAATCAATTCATGCAACCGTATGCTCGAACGCGAACTCCAATGGGAACGAGATTTGTTTTTTGCCTTGAACGGCAGTGATTCCGTCTTTTGGGATAATTTCTTTTGGCTGTGTTCGTCCAAATGGATTTGGATACCGTTTTATCTCTGTGTGTTATTTGTATTTATTTACCGCCAAAAAAGCAAAGAAATTTTGTATGTATTGCTGGCAGTGGTGGTAGTCATTTTGTTGAGCGACCAGATTGCATCGAGTGTTTTCAAGCCGATTTTCCACCGGTTTCGGCCGACCCATCACCCTGATTTCAAGAATTTAGTAGATATTGTTTCCGGTTATCGTGGCGGTCGTTATGGATTTATTTCGAGCCATGCGGCGAATGCCTTCGGATTTGCGACCTTCACTGCCCTCCTTTTTCGCAACCGGTTGTTTTCCTTCACGATTTTCACGTTTGCCTTGCTCAACGCCTATTCGCGTGTGTATCTGGGCGTTCATTTTATTTCCGATGTGGTGGCCGGCGGATTGGTCGGCGCGCTTATCGGCTTTCTCATTTTCCGGCTATATGATTTAAAAAAGCAGAAACCGGTATATGCTCAACGAGCAATCCACCGGCTCTGCCTGTTCTTTTGGGGTTATACGCTGTTAATTCTTTTCTTTTCAGCGCATTAAAATTAATGCCCTTTGCCACTTCTTTCCGGCGCATTGCCTCTTTCCGCGCCACCCCGTCTTTCCATTACCGTGCGACCAAATTGTTGTTCGGCTTGCTGATACAAAAACACTTTTTCGGGCGAAAGGACTTTCAGAAATTTAGACAAATATTCTATATCCAATTGCAGTTCACTCTGCTTCACCTGAATTCCCAAATCGATTACTCGTTTGTAATCAGCTTCCGAAACTTCCTGATTGTTCTTCTTTGCTTCGCGTATTTTACGGATTTCTCCGCGCAACGTTTTATTCGCTTCAAACTTTTTCACTTGCAGTTCTTCGCTCAAGGGCAAGAAAGCGGCTTTTTCGTCGTCTGTCAAATTCATTGTTTTTGTCAGAAATTCTACCCGTTCGCTTTTAAATTTTTCAAATCTTGCACGTCTGTTTTCGTCGTTCTGTTGGGCAAATATCGCCGTGTTGAAGGCAGCCAAACAGACAATCATCATCCATACTACTCTCTTTTTCATCTTTTTCATTTTTTAAGTTATTCAAATGCTTCAAACATTGTTTCGTGATAGGCATTCGCCGTCATTTGATCTTCATAATATTGATAAAAATCTTCCATTTCAGCCACAGAATTTAATTGAAGTCCTTTTGAGGTATGGCTTTTTACATCGGCAAACAAATTGACCATCAACCAAATTCCGGTGAACATCGCCGCCATGTAAATCCACGGCTGTACCCGCTCCCACAAACTTATCTTTTTCGTAGGCTGTACGGTTTTCTCGGGAAGTTGAGCCATAATTTGTTCTGTCAAATTGTCAAAATAGCCGTTCGGCGTCTTGAAAGGATTTTTATTTCCTGTTTTTTCCAACTGATTCATCACTACTCCTTTGTTTTTACTTTATAATAGACTTCCATTTTATGAAAAAGTTTAATCGCGACTTAAAAATTCTTCGATTTTTTTTGCCGCATGATGATAAGAAGCTTTCAGCGCGCCAACCGAAGTACCCAGCACATCCGACATTTCGTCGTAAGGCATTTCGTCGTAATAACGGAGATTAAACACCGCCCGCTGTTTTTCGGGCAAAGTAAGAATGGCCTTTTGTAATTTCAGCTGGGCAGCATCACCATCAAAATAATCGTCCGTTTCCAATCGTTCGGACAAATTTGCTTCTTCGTCGTCCATCGAAATGTGATTTTGCGCCCGCTGTTTATTCAAAAACGTAATGCTTTCGTTGATAGCGATTTTATACAACCAAGTCGACAATTTGGCCTCGCCTCGAAACAGTCCCATGTTCATCCATGCTTTGATAAACGTATTCTGTAACAAGTCGTTAGCATCGTCGTGCGACAAAATCATTTTGCGGATTTGCCAATACAATTTTTCACTGTAATAATTCACGACTTGCTCAAACGCCTTCCGTTGAACGGAAGGCGTTTCGTCGCGCAAGCCTTTCAAGACTTCTTCTTCGTTGTATAATTTCATATTACATCATGCCACCCATGCCGCCACCCATCGGAGGCATCGCAGGTGCTGCATTTTCTTCTTTCTTTTCGGTGATAACACATTCGGTCGTCAGGAACATACCGGCAATCGAAGCGGCGTTTTCCAAAGCCACCCGTGCCACTTTGGCAGGGTCTATGACACCCGTAGCGTACAAATTTTCATAAACATCGGTACGTGCATTGTAACCGAAATCGTCTTTGCCTTCGCGTACTTTTTGTACAATCACCGCACCTTCTTTGCCTGCATTTTCAACAATCTGGCGCAAAGGTTCCTCAATCGCACGTTTCACGATTTCCACACCGGTCGTTTCGTCTTCGTTCTCACCTTTCAGACCTTCCAGAGCAGGGATAGCACGAATATACGCAATGCCGCCGCCCGGAACCGTACCTTCTTCAACGGCTGCGCGTGTCGCACTCAAAGCATCATCGACGCGGTCTTTCTTTTCTTTCATTTCCACTTCCGAAGGAGCACCAACATAAAGTACAGCCACTCCACCGGATAGTTTGGCCAAGCGTTCCTGCAATTTTTCGCGGTCGTAATCGGAAGTTGTTGCTTCGATTTGCGCTTTAATTTGTGCTACGCGAGCAGAAATTGCTTGTTTTTGGCCTGCACCATTCACGATAACCGTATTGTCTTTGCTCACGGTAATTTTTTCGGCCGTACCCAGCATGTCGATAGTCGTTCCTTCGAGTTTCAAGCCTTTTTCTTCCGAAACCACTACACCGCCTGTCAAAACGGCAATGTCTTCCAACATTTCTTTCCGGCGGTCACCAAAGCCCGGTGCTTTCACTGCACAGATTTTCAACGATCCACGTAACCGATTGACTACCAATGTTGCCAACGCTTCCGACTCAATGTCTTCGGCAATAATCAACAAGGGACGTCCGGTTTGAACGGTTTGTTCCAACACCGGCAGAATATCTTTCAATACCGAAATCTTTTTGTCGTAAATCAAAATATACGGATTGTCAAGGTCGGCCTCCATTTTTTCGGTGTTGGTTACGAAATACGCAGAAATATAACCGCGATCGAACTGCATCCCTTCTACCACATCCACATAAGTTTCAATACCTTTGGATTCCTCAACGGTGATAACACCTTCTTTTTTTACCTTTTTCATGGCTTCGGCAATCAACGCGCCAATGGTTTCGTCGCCGTTGGCCGAGATTTTTGCCACATTTTCGATTTTGCTGAAATCATCGCCAATTGCCTGCGATTGTTTTTTCAACGAATCCACTACTTTGGCCACTGCTTTGTCGATACCGCGTTTCAAATCCATCGGATTGGCACCCGCTGCCACGTTTTTCATTCCCACGCTGATAATGGATTGCGCCAAAACCGTTGCGGTAGTCGTGCCGTCGCCCGCGTCGTCGTTCGTTTTAGAAGCGACTTCTTTCACCAATTGCGCACCCATGTTTTGGAACGAATCGGAAAGCTCGATTTCCTTTGCTACGGTTACGCCGTCTTTCGTGATTTGCGGTGCACCGAATTTTTTGTCGATAATCACGTTGCGACCTTTGGGACCTAATGTTACTTTCACTGCGTTTGCCAACTCATCAACTCCTTTTTTCAGTAAGTCGCGGGCATCAATGTCAAATTTTATTTCTTTTGCCATAACTTAAATTGTTGCTAAAACGTCTGATTGACGCATAATTAAAAACTTCTCATTTTCTAACTCGATTTCCGTACCGGCATATTTGCCATACAACACTTGGTCACCGGCTTTCAACACCATGACTTCGTCTTTTGTTCCGCCGCCAACGGCCACCACTTCCCCTTTGAGGGGTTTTTCTTTTGCAGAATCCGGAATAATAATGCCGCCGATCGTTTTCTCTTCAGCTGCTGCCGGTTTCACTAACACTCTGTCTGCTAATGGTTTAATACTCATAAATTTAATTTTTATTGATATGTTAATTGTATTTTAATTTCGTTCGTTTTATAGCGA
>BNTW01000072.1 GCA_025996895.1 Bacteroidia bacterium
GTTTTAGCACCAAAAAACGAATGTTTTAACATATACACCATCCCACAGAACGTATAAAGCATATTTAACTTGGATATTTTTGATCTTTTAACACTTCGATAAAGGGGTGGCTGCAATGTGGGTTAAAAAATTTGGAAATATATTTTCCGGCAGGAATTTCGGAGTTAAACGGAGTATTGCACTTGATTGCTTTTTGGTAATTATCGGTAACTGAACTGTATCTCTGTTCTCCTTTTTGAATGGGGTCCGTGATAAATTTGTCGTCTTCATCTATCGGGACATTATCGGTAATCCATTTTATACCCACCATGTAAGCCTCTTTTTTTATGGGCAAATTGGAAACTACCGGCTTTTCTCCGGAATTGTCGATATTAATGGCTTCTATGCCTTTTAGTGACACAGGAATAACAGGATCTGTCCAACCATCTTCCATTGAACATCCTACTGCTATTACTGCAAAAACAAACAATAATAATAAATTCTTCATAATAAAATGTGTTTTACAAAAAAAATCACTACAAATTTACATAATATTCTCGAATTGTGCGCAATGAAACAAAGAAACGGTATCATTTTTTTTGACTTCGGAAAAGTCATCTTTTGCTTTTAATACAAGCAACGTTCCGTTGTAAAATGTCGTCGAAGCGATTTCTTCCGTTAAGGGGAAAATATCTTGCAAACGGTTGCCATCGTCCAATTCGACACAATGTAATTTATAGAGATTGTCGGGCGGCAGGAAAACATAATGAGCTGCAAACCGTTTCATTTTACCACGTATAATTAAACCCGAAACTAAGTAATTCGGTTAATTGGACAAAGCCCAAATCCGGGTCGCGCACTAATCCGTTCGTATCGTCGAAACGTCCGTACAAGTAAATCCGCGTGGAAAAAAAGCGGTTAAGTGCCATGTTCAATTCGTTTTCCGATTCCACAATGACTTTGTCATAATTGGTAAAATATTTGAAGCGGGAAGAAAAAATGATGTGGCGGTTGAATTGCAAAACAAATTTGGCATTTATCGTCGACCCTAAATCCAACAGCGACTTCTTCCCCTCTTCAATACCGTAGCGTTTGGGGTCAATATTTCTGTCCGTAACCAGCGTGTATTGAATGGAAAGTGGGGAAAGGTCTGCCGAAATCACCGTTTTTTTGTATTTATTCTGCTTGTATTTCTTCTCTAACTGGTATTTCATACCCAAAATACCGACATTAAATTGAAGTGGAGAGAAAAGCGACGAAATATAGACATTGCTGTTTTCCTTATAATTCCGAAATAATTGCGTTTTCATTTCCACGTTTGTCGAATACGACCATTTATTGTTGAACGCTCGAACACCAAAATCGCTATATGTCCGAATTAAATCTTCCCCGATACGAAAGTTTCGAAGCGTATCGTTTGCATTGGTATAAAAACGTAATCGCCACTCTATGAAGTTGTTAAATTGAATTTTATCTTTTTTGTAATTGAATGTGAGCGTTTGCACGCTTTGCATATTCAAATTCCCGATACCGCCGTTGTACCAGTTTTTGGAAATATAATTTTGTTGAAATTGCAACAGATGACTACCGTTTTTAGTCCAGTATTGCCGTTTAGGAATGAAACGAGTGGATTGGTCGACCGCTGTTTTCCCTGTATTGATTTCCGGCTCGACGGAAAAAAGACTTTGAAAAATATTCGGCTTGATTTCTTCCACTTTCTCGACCGAATCCGGAAAATCTTTTAATCCGTATTTTACCAAATTAGGATAATGCAGTATCAGGTTGCGGTAAGCCTTTCGCTGTAAGTAATTTATGGTTTCTCCTTTTTTTAATGACTTTATCGGTGTTTGAAGAATGGGAAACAGATTGGTGTCTTTTTGAATGGGACTTTCCGGCAATGAAATGGAAATATCGTCCGAAAATTTTCCGTCGAAAACCACCGGCAAAAACAATGGATTTACCGGAATTGTGTCTTGAGCAAAAACAGGAACAGCTACAAGACAAACCGTCAGAAACAGCATTTTGATATTTTTGAGTAGAATTTGCGGCACCATCTTTAATAGTGTATTGATTTTGACGGTGCAAATATAAAGAAAAAAATAGTAATTTTGCGCCATTATGGTAAATTTCATTCTGATTTTTCTTTGTGTTTCGACCGGAGTTATCTTGTCGAAGTTGCGTGTGTTGCCTGCGGACGCTTACAAAAGTATCAATGCGTGGGTATTGTACATTGCCTTACCAGCTCTGTCTCTGCGTTTTGTGCCCGAAGTCGAGTGGAGTATGAAACTGCTCATTTCAATTTTAGGGCCTATCGTTGTCTGGTTGGGCGCGTGGCTGTTTGTTCAACTTTATGATCGCAAGAAAAAATTATCGGTGGGTGCGCGCACCGCTTTGCTCGTAACATGTGGTTTGGGCAATACGGCTTTTATTGGTTTTCCGATGGTGGCCGCTTATTATGGTGAAACGGAAATCCACCATGCCGTCGTATTCGACCAAATCACGTTTATTTTATTTGCTACGATAGGCGTAATTACGGTGTTGCGGGCTTCGGCCGAAAAAGAAAAAAATATCGGCTTTGGTTTTATCGTAAAAAAAGTATTCCGTTTTCCGCCTTTTTTGGCCTGTTTGGCGGCATTGATTTTGCCTCGTTTTGTAGATGTTTCGCTGGCTAATCCATTGTTAGACAAATTAGTAGCTACGATGTCGCCTATGGCTTTGTTTTCTATCGGTTTGCAATTAAAATTAGGAGCGATTAAACAGGAATGGCGGTTGCTTTCGGCCGGACTACTCTATAAATTGATATTAGCTCCTATCCTTGTATTGGGCTTGGTCTTTTTACTGCATTCTTCCGGTAACTTGGCGAAAATCAGCGTTTTCGAGGCGGGAATGTCTTCGCACATCACGGTCAGTCTGATGGCCGGACAATATAATCTCCAGCCGAAATATTGCTCGCTGGTC
The DNA here is from genome assembly GCA_025996895.1 of Bacteroidia bacterium. Taxonomy (GTDB): domain Bacteria; phylum Bacteroidota; class Bacteroidia; order Bacteroidales; family Azobacteroidaceae; genus Azobacteroides. The sequence continues at coordinate 2,938 of BNTW01000072.1, forward strand.
GTAGGCTTGGGAATTTTGTTAGGGTTTGTTACCTCTACGGTTTGGTATTTTATTTTGCAATAAACCGGCAAAATTGCTATGTGGAGTTTGCAATATTGAAAATATTTTGCTACTTTTGTCCTTTCAAAGAATACAAATAATCTTTATGGAATCTTTGTACAGAACACATCAGTATTTGGTAGAGCATTTAGCCCTTCCAATCCGGCGAAAATTGATGGACGAAATCAACTGGGACGACCGCCTGATTGGGATTAAAGGCTCGCGTGGGGTGGGGAAGACGAGTTTTTTAATTCAATATGCCAAAGACCATTTTTCATCCGGCGACAAACGTTGTCTGTATATCAACCTGAATAATTTTTATTTTACGGTTAAAACGATAAAAGATTTTGCCGGCGAATTTCGCATGCGGGGAGGGAAAGTGCTATTAATCGACCAGGTGTATAAATATCCCGAATGGGCTTCGGAATTGGCGTATTGTTACGACCATTATTCCGATTTGCAAATTATTTTTACCGGCTCGTCTGTTATGCGTTTGAAAGATGAAAATTCTCCGATAGCCAATAAGGTAATTTCGTATAATTTGCGTGGTTTTTCTTTTCGCGAATTTGTGGAATTGCAAACCGGCTGTAAGTTTGAGGCTTATTCTTTGGACGAAATTTTGCAACATCACGAAGAAATTGCGCAGAAAATTTCGTCGCAAATACGGCCGTTGGCTTATTTGGACGATTATTTTCATCACGGTTATTATCCGTTTTATCTGGAAAAACGCAATTTTTCCGAAAACTTGCTGAAAACGATGAATATGATGTTAGAAGTGGATGTACTGTCTATCAACCAAATAGAGCTAAGTTATCTTCCGAAATTACGGAAATTGTTTTATTTGTTATCGCTCACTGTTCCGTCAAGTCCGAATGTCAGCCAGTTGAGTTTGGACATTGAAACCTCGCGCGCAACGGTGATGAATTACATTAAATATTTGAAAGACGCACGGTTGATTAATCTGCTTTATCCGGTCGATGAAGATTTTCCGAAAAAACCGGCACGATTGTATCTTCAAAATCCGAATTTGCTGTATGCCACGCGAATGATTGGGGTCAATCCGCAAGCTTTGCGCGAAACGTTTTTTTACAGCCAAATTCATAAAGATTATAAAGTGAATTTAGGAAGCAAAAGCTCCGAATTTTTGATTGAGGAACAACATACGTTTTGCGTAGGTGACCGCATTCGGGAAAAATTCAATCCGGATACTTATTACGCTATTGATGGCATCGAAGCCGGCGAACGAAAAGTAATACCGCTGTGGCTGTTTGGATTTTTGTATTGATTTAACCAAAAAATTTATAAAAATGAAAGAAAGTATTCAGAATTTAATATACGAAATCAGAGGTCAAAAGGTAATGCTCGATTCTGATTTGGCAATGATGTATCAGGTAGAAACCAAAAGATTGAATGAAGCTGTGAAACGGAATATCAAGCGTTTTCCTGCGGATTTTATGTTTCAACTGACTGAAACAGAAAGAAAATTACCTTTTATAAGAGACAACAAAGATACAAATTTTGTAACAAATTGACAATTTTGAAAAGTATGCAAAATAAGAAAGTATTAGTGTTTCTGGCAAAGGCATTTGAGACAATGGAATTTTGTGTTTTTATAGATGTTCTTGGTTGGGCAAGAGTTGATTATGGACATAATTTATTTGTTGATACTTGTGGTTTTACTGAAAAAGTTACAAGCACTTTTAATGTACCCGTAATAGTAGATAAAACCATTGGAGAAATAAATGTTGACGAATATGACGCCTTAGCAATACCCGGTGGATTTGGTGAATTTGGCTTTTATGAAGAAGTATATGACGAAAGATTCTTAGAATTAATTAAGGAATTTAATGCAAAAGGTAAAATTATTGCGACAATTTGCTCCGGGGCATTCCCTTTAGGAAAAAGTGGCGTTCTTAAGAATCGGAAAGCAACTACTTATCACTTACAAAACGGCTATTGGCAAAAAAAGCTGAAAGAATTTGGAGTGAATGTTGTGAACGAACCAATCGTAGTTGATGGTAATATTATTACGTCTTATTGTCCGGCGACAGCTCCAAATGTCGCATTTGAATTATTAAAAATGCTGACCTCAGAAGAAGAAATGGCAGTAATAAAAAAAGCTATGGGATTTTAAGAAGAATGCTAACAAATTTTACATACATTATAATTTATAGATTATGGCTAAACAAAAAAAAGTTTTTAACTTGTGACGGAAAATTATTATAAATAAAAGTTATGAATTTTCAAATTCTAATCAAACAAATACAATCGGTACAGTCGGCGTTACAGTCAACTGCGGCTCATACCATCAATGTGGCTCTGACCGTCCGCAACTGGCTGATTGGCTATTATATTGTTGAATTTGAGCAACATGGTGAAGACCGTGCCCAATACGGACAAAAATTGCTGAAAAATTTAGCGGAAAAGTTACAAACAAAGGGTATGACCGAACAACGTTTCCGTGAATTTCGCCGTTTGTATCAAGCTTTTCCACAAATAGCCGAAGAAATTGTCAATGTGCTTCCACCCGATACAATTCGGCAGTTGCAGATTGCCGAAAACGATTTGCCAATTCGCCGGACACTGTCCGGTGAATCGAATTTACCAATTCGCCGGATGTCCGGCGAATTTCAACTAATTAAAAATAAGCAAGATACAATAGATATTCCAGCAAAGCTACTACTCACAAAACTTCCTTATTCCCATTTGGATAAAATTGCACAAATTGAGAATCCAATGAAAAGAGTGTTTTATGTAGTGGAGTGTGTCAAAGGTTGTTGGTCTTTCCGCGAGCTTGAAAGGCAAATCAACACATTATATTACGAGCGTAGCGGTTTGTCGAAAAATAAAAAGGCTTTATCGGCGTTTATCAATCAGCAAAGCGTGCAATTGCAACCCAAAGATGTTATCAATACGCCGGTTACCTTAGAGTTTCTCGGATTAAGTGAGCGAGCGTTGGTTACGGAAAACGACTTGGAACAGGCTATCCTTGACAATCTGCAACATTTCTTGATGGAAATGGGACATGGATTTTGTTTTGAAGCTCGACAAAAGCGTATTTTGATTGATAATGATTATTTTTTCGTGGATTTGGTGTTTTATCACCGTATTTTGAAGTGTCATGTGATTGTGGAATTAAAAGTAGATAAATTCAGACACGAACACGCCTCTCAACTCAATATGTACCTCAATTATTTTAAAAACGAAGAAATGATGCCTGACGACAATTTACCTGTGGGCATTCTCTTGTGTGCCGACAAAGGTAATACGCAAGTAAAATATGCTACTGCCGGACTTGACGAAAACATTTTCGTACAAAAATATCTCATTGAATTACCGGACGAAAATACGTTGAGTGAGTATGTAACAAAGGAGTTTTTATTGATTGAATCAGAAAAATGAATAAAATAGAAATGGCAACAATAAATGCAATTCAAAACAAGGCTGAAAGCCTTATGAGCAATAGCGTAGGGCAACGCCCTACGGATAGAACGGTATCGTTGAGCCTACGCCCTGAAAGGGCAATAGCAAAATGCTGCGAGATGGCTCACGACCGTTGGCTAATGCCGACCGTTGGTTCAGGGCTACGGTTGTTGTGGGTTGCATTGTTTCGTAGAGCGATGCCCTACGCTAATGCTAAAAGGGCGTTGCTCTTGACAATTCTAAACCCGTCGAATTCGAGAAGTTTAGAATCCACGTTTTTTGCACTACCCGACCGCTATACGGTCGACAATGTATTTTAAGAACGAGTGTGTTGAATAATAGAAAAATATTAAACTAATACAATATAGTATGGATTTCATATCGTATGTTTTAAATAATTTACATTTCGCTGATTATCTGCTGCTTTCATACATAATTTTTGTCTGTTACTATAATGAATGTGTATTTGTTTATAAACTGGAAAAATCAGTTTCAAGCAATAACAATAACAAAAGTATTATTAACAAAATAAAAATTACATATACAATTTTATTTGTTATTGGATTTACTATAATTACCCTTGTTTCATATTATATCAATTCTATATTATTACTCTTTTTATCCTCCTTTGTAATTGCAATAATTCTTCCTTTTATTTTTCTTGCAATATATAAGGTTAGAAACCGTTATTTGTCAACCTATTATGTAAGATTATCAACATATTATGTAAGATTGCCAAATGTTTTTATAAGTTCATTTATAAATCTGATTTGGTACATTTTGATCAGATTTTTAATAATACCAGCCAATGAATCGTTAGGATATGTACTTTTATGTATATTTATAATTTTAAGGACAATTCCGTTAATTTTACCTATTTTCCCATCTAAAAAATATAGGCGATTTGAAATATTTAAAATAAACATATCAAGTTTTTTGTTTACATTACTCAACACTATTTGGATAATTCTCATTTTATTCTTTTCTTTTTCTTTTTCTATTCAGTATAAAACTGATTTTGAAAAAAAAGCGTATTCTGATGAAAACATAGTATCCATCAAAAACAACATTAGGGATTTCAACAGCAATATTGATGATTTGTCAAAATCACTTTTACATCTATACTCTGTTCAAAAAAACACCCAAGAAAAATTAGATTCTCTTCATATCCTTTTCAATAATATAAATCAAGATTTAGAAGTTATTTCACTAAAAAAAGTTAGATTAGAAGAAAAAATTAACTATCTCCAAAATAAGACAGAAGAAGATGTTAAGCAAGAGGCAGTTTATGTTGCATTGAATGAAATCTTTAACAAAAATCAATATATTGGAATTCTAATCAGTTTAATAATTGGAGTTATTACTGGATATGTGGCAAATTTATTAACAAGAAAGAAAGATATGGAAGCTACTCGTCAATTATATGAAGAGAATCTATATCATTCTCAAAAACACAAACAAATACAAAATGAATAAGGTACAAAATATTAAATAAAAATGGATGAATAAAAGACAAATAAAACCCCTGCGTACCCAGAATAATTTTAACCGTTTTCAAGTCGCAAAGGTATAAATTTTTAGAATAAACTAAATATTATTAATAAAAATAATAAATTATGTCGCCCATAAAAAAAATAACTGTTCAAGATATTGAAATTTCGGTGTCTTTGCAGAATGACAACGAAGATTATATCTGCCTTACCGATATGGTGAAAGCTAAAGATGGAGATGACCACATTCGTAATTGGATGCGCAACAGAAACACGATTGAATATTTGGGAACTTGGGAGATGATTCACAACCTAAATTTTAAAGGTGTCGAATTCGACACCTTTATGCACGAAGCTGGAGCAAACAGTTTTAATATGACCCCAAGAAAATGGATTGAAGCAACAAACGCAATGGGTATTATATCAAAAGCGGGTAAATATGGTGGCACTTATGCTCATAAAGACATAGCCTTTAATTTTGGTATGTGGATTAGCCCTGTTTTCCAGTTATATGTAGTAAGGGAGTATCAACGCCTTAAAGATGCCGAATCAAATCCAATGCTCGGTGAGTGGAATGTAAAGCGTGTACTTAGCAAAGTAAACTATACCTTGCATACCGGTGCTGTGAAGGATTATATTATTCCAAAAATAGACATTGAACGACAAAAATTGTATGCTTATGCCGATGAAGCCGACTTACTGAATCTTGCCTTGTGGGGATGTACGGCTAAACAATGGCGCGATGCCAATCTCGAATATGCAAAAAAAGGATTGAATATTCGCGATATGGCAAGTATCAATGAATTGGTAGTGCTATCCAACTTGGAATCATTCAATACGGAATTGATAAAGCGTGAGTTTGATAAATCTGCTCGATATGCTTATTTGCGAGAAATAGCTCAAAGTCAACTTCCTCGCCTAAATGCAATTGATGCGGAAAAAGGATTCAGAGCTATTAAAAACAATAAAAATAAGCAATTAACATAAAAAAAGAATTAAACAAATATATTTTTTACAAACAACATAAATTATAGAAATTATGGCAAAACAAAAAAAGTTTTTAACTTGTGACGGAAATCAAGCCGCAGCACATATCGCGTATATGTTCAGCGAAACCGCTTCGATTTACCCCATCACACCGAGTTCCACGATGGCAGAGTACGTGGACGAATGGGCGGCAGCCGGAAGAAAAAATATCTTCGGCGAAACCGTTCGCGTGGACGAAATGCAATCGGAAGCAGGCGCTGCCGGCGCAATGCACGGTGCGTTGCAAGCCGGAACGCTTTCTACGACTTTCACAGCTTCGCAAGGGCTGTTGTTGATGATTCCCAACATGTATAAAGTAGCCGGAGAATTACTTCCGGGCGTTTATCATGTTTCGGCTCGTGCTTTGGCGTCTCATGCGCTTTCTATTTTCGGCGACCACCAGGACGTGATGGCGGTTCGTCAAACGGGTTGCGCCTTGTTCGCAACAGGTTCCGTGCAGGAAGTGATGGACTTGGCGGCGGTGGCTCACTTGTCGGCAATTAAATCGCGTGTGCCGTTTGTGCATTTCTTCGACGGCTTCCGGACTTCGCACGAAATTCAGAAAATCGAACAGTTGGACAACGAAGATTTGGCTCCGTTAATCGACCAGAAAGCCTTGTCCGCTTTCCGTCAACGCGCTTTGAATCCCGATGCACCGGTGGCTCGCGGAACGGCTCAGAATCCCGACATTTATTTTCAAGCCCGTGAAGCTTCGAATGTGTATTACGACAAAGTAATCGGCATTGTAGAAGAATACGTTGACCAACTTTCGGCTCTCGTCGGTCGCAAATACGGTTTGTTCGATTATTACGGCGCACCCGATGCCGACCGCGTGATTATCGCGATGGGTTCTGTAACTGAAGCGATTAAAGAAACGATTGATTATCTGAATACCCAAGGCGAAAAAGTGGGATTGGTTTCTGTCCACCTGTATCGTCCGTTCTCGGCGAAACATTTCTTGGCGGCTGTGCCTAAAACTGCGAAACGCATTGCCGTTTTAGACCGCACCAAAGAACCGGGCGCAACCGGCGAACCTTTGTATTTGGACGTAAAAGACACTTTTTACACGGCTGATTTCAAACCGGTTATCGTTGGCGGTCGCTACGGTTTGTCGTCCAAAGACACGACTCCGGCTCAAATTCTTGCTGTATATGAGAACTTGGCATTGCCCATGCCGAAAAATGGTTTTACCATTGGAATTGTGGACGACGTTACTTTCACTTCGCTTCCGCAAAAAGAAGAATTGATTTTCGACGGTGGTCCTTACGAAGCCAAATTCTACGGTTTAGGTGCTGACGGAACGGTAGGAGCCAACAAAAATTCTATCAAGATTATCGGCGACAACACCGATAAATATTGTCAGGCTTATTTTGCTTACGATTCCAAGAAATCGGGCGGATTTACCGCTTCGCATTTGCGGTTTGGCGACAATCCCATTCGGAGTACCTATCTGGTTAATACACCGGACTTTGTGGCATGTCACGTGCAGGCTTATTTGCGTTTATACGATGTAACCAAAGGTTTGAAAAAGAACGGAACTTTCCTTTTGAATACTGTTTGGAACGAAGCGCAGGTAAAAGAAAATCTTCCCGACAACGTGAAAAAATATTTGGCAAAAAACAATATCAATTTCTATATCATTAATGCCACGGGTATTGCCGCGGAAATCGGTTTGGGCAATCGCACCAACACCATTTTGCAATCGGCTTTCTTCAAGATTACCGGCGTTGTTCCCTACGAATTGGCGGTGGAACAAATGAAATACATGATTAAAAAATCGTATGGCAAAAAAGGCGACGAAATTGTCAATAAAAACAATGCAGCCGTTGACCGCGGCGCCGATTACGTGAAGGTAGAAGTGCCTGCCGAATGGGCGAACATTCAGACTGAAGGTTTTGTCTCGCAGGGAGTTGCCGGCGCGCCTGATTTTGTAAAGAAAGTAGTTTTCCCCGTCAATGCACAAACCGGCGACGACTTGCCTGTTTCGGCTTTTACCGGTCGCGAAGACGGTACTTGGGACCAGGGAACTGCGGCTTACGAAAAACGCGGCGTGGCTTCACACGTGCCGACTTGGATTCCCGAAAACTGTATTCAATGTAACCAATGTGCTTACGTTTGTCCTCACGCCGCTATCCGTCCATTCGTATTGGATGCCGGAGAACAAGCCAAAGCGCCCGCAGGATATAACACTTTGAAAGCTGTCGGAAAACAATTTGATGGTATGCAATTCCGTATTCAAGTGAATGTTTTGGACTGCTTGGGTTGCGATAATTGCGCCGATGTTTGTCCGGGAAATAAACAGGGTAAAGCGCTGAAAATGGTGCCGATTGAAAAAGAATACGCCAACCAGGCCAATTGGGATTTCTCGGTAAAAGAAGTAAAAACCAAACAACATTTGGTGGATATACAATCTAATGTGAAGAACTCGCAGTTTGCAACGCCCTTGTTTGAGTTCTCCGGTGCCTGTTCGGGTTGCGGTGAAACACCTTATGTGAAATTGATTTCCCAATTGTTCGGCGACCACCAAATGATTGCCAACGCCACCGGATGTACGTCAATTTATTCAGGTTCAGCACCTTCCACTCCTTATACGAAAAACGCAGAAGGACACGGTCCGGCTTGGGCGAACTCGTTGTTTGAAGACAATGCCGAATACGGTTTGGGAATGAAAATCGGTACTGAAAAAATGCGCGAACGTGTGGTTGAAAAAACAAAAGCGTTGATGGCAATTGCATGGACGCACGAAAAAGTGAAAACCGCTGCTCAAAATTGGCTTGACAACAGGAATGACGGCGGTGCAGCAGGCAGAAAAGCTGCCGATGACTATGCTGCTATTCTTGAATGGGGAATTGCTACCATAGACGAACTGGTTCAACATTTTGCAGCAACAAGTTGCAACAACGCCCCGAATATCAAGACATTAGATGATGTAATAAAGTATTTGGAAAATGCAGGTTCACAAGCAGCAGAAACGCTTGAATTAGTGAAAAACATTAAAGCGTCCGGTTCGGAGACTTGTAATTGTCCCGCCTGTGCGTTGTGTAAGGAACTTTTGGAATTGAAAGCTTACTTTATGAAACGCAGTCAATGGATAATCGGCGGCGACGGCTGGGGTTACGATATCGGCTTCGGCGGATTAGACCACGTAATCGCTTCCGGTCAGAATGTCAATATCTTGGTAGTGGATACGGAAGTATATTCCAATACCGGCGGACAATCGTCCAAATCCACTCCGGTAGGCGCGGTAGCCAAATTTGCCGCAGCCGGAAAACGGATTCGCAAGAAAGATTTGGGTATGATTGCCACCACTTACGGTTATGTGTATGTAGCACAAATCGCGATGGGAGCCAATCAAGCGCAAACCCTGAAAGCCATTCGCGAAGCGGAAGCCTACGACGGACCTTCGTTGATTATCGCCTATTCGCCCTGTATCGCACATGGTTTGAAAGTCGGCATGGGCAAAGCGCAAGCCGAACAAAAATCAGCCGTAGAATGTGGATATTGGCACTTGTGGCGCTTCGACCCACGGTTGGAAGCCGAAGGCAAGAACCCGTTCCAGTTGGATTCCAAAGAGCCGGATTGGAGCAAGTTCCAAGATTTCCTGAAAGGCGAAGTGCGGTTTGCCTCGTTGTCGAAACAATATCCTGCTGAGGCAGCGGAGTTGTTTGAAGTCACGCAGAAGAATGCTCAGTGGCGTTTGGATGGGTACAAGAGATTGGCGGCGCAAGAGTTTTAATTGTTAAACCGTAAACCTGTTAGGTCTTTAAGACCTAACAGGTTTTTTAACCCACACCACTATGGATAAATATACATTACCATTGGAAGATGGAAAATTCTACCACATTTACAATCAAGGAAATAACGGCGAAAATCTTTATTATGACGACAATAATTACATTTATTTCATGCAAAAATTGGACTGGTATTTATCCGACTATCTTGAAATATATGCTTTCTGTCTTATGCCCAATCATTTTCACTTGTTAGTAAGAGTGAGAGCATTGGATGAATTGGAAACACATTTAAAAGAAACAATTGCTGCATATAAACCTGTTAGGTCTTCAAGACCTAACAGGTTTGAGTGGCACGAAGCCTATTCCCATTTCATCAGCAACCAATTTCGATTATTTTTCATGTCCTACTCCAAAGCGATTAACAAGCAAACCGGACGAAAAGGCAGTTTATTCCGCGAAACATTTAAACGCAAGGAAATCAACAATCTGCAATATCTGCAGAACACAGTCATTTACATTCACCGCAATCCTCTGCACCATGGATTTGCAGAAGATTTCAGAGATTACCGGTGGAGCAGTTACGACCGTATGTTGGAAGACAAAGTCACAAAACTGAAAAAACGTGAAGTCTTTGAATGGTTTGAAGATAAGGAAAATTATCGTTATACGCATTTAGCGGATATTGACGATGATATTGAATGATAGATGTTACTATTAAACTTTCCAAGTCTTAACCCACATTGCAGCCACCCCTTTATCGAAGTGTTAAAAGATCAAAAAATATCCAAGTTAAATATGCTTTATACGTTCTGTGGGATGGTGTATATGTTAAAACATTCGTTTTTTGGTGCTAAAACCACGAAAAAGTCCCATGTGTGGCACCCGGCTTTTTGGAGGACAGGTGGCACTATTCGTACCTTTGTGCCATGTTTATCAAAGGGGTACAGAAACACAAAGCAGGCACCAACGACAATCCGATCTACTTCCGTTTGTGCGAGAGTTACCGCGACAGTTTTGGCAAGACAC
>BNTW01000073.1 GCA_025996895.1 Bacteroidia bacterium
CGAAGCGGTAAAAATCTGGGTGGACGAAAACGCCGAACCCTCCCAATGGCTCAGAGGTCATGAATATCCGTATCAGTTGACTGTCAACGTTGATGGAATAGCAAAAGGAGATTATCAATGGTCGGTAGCGATTGTGGATAAAACGAAGAATAACACGCCGGGCATTAAATTGGCGATAAAAGATAAAGAAATCGTGAATGGTTGGACGGTGCTGGCACAAGTAACGGTCAAATAAATTTGAACAAATTTTATACGCATGAAAATAAATAATTTATTAACAGGCTGTTTGCTTCTCACATTGGGCTGTTTGCAAATGTCCTGTAGTGTCAAAGAAACTACGACGATTGCGGTTTCCGATTTAACCTGCGAATATTTAGTCAATCCGCTTGGGATAAATGCCATTCAGCCTCGCTTGGCATGGAAAATCGAACAAACCGACGATGCGAAACAGGGGCAGTTGCAAACCGCATTTCAAATCTTAGTTGCTTCATCGCCCGAACAATTGGTAGCCGACAACGGCGACCTTTGGGATAGCGGAAAGACAAAATCCAATCAATCTATTCAGGTGGTTTACAACGGCAAAACCTTGGAAAGCATGCAACAATGCTGGTGGAAAGTCAGAATTTGGAACAATCACGGCGAAGTAACAGCTTGGAGCAAACCTGCCCGTTGGGGAATGGGTATCTTGCAAACCTCCGGTTGGCAAGCCAAATGGATTGGCGACCAACCCGACAAAGCTTTACAGGAATACATTTCTTACATTCAAACGCATTACAACAAACCGGATTTTGACATAAAACGTTGGGAAAATCCGCCTTATACTCCTTCACCCTTGCTTCGCAAATCGTTTAATACGTCGAACCCTGTAAAACAGGCGTTCTTGTACGTTTCTGCGCTTGGTTATTACGAAATGTGGCTCAATGGTCAACGCATCGGCGACCAATTGCAGGCATCGGAATGGACGAATTATTTCAGGGAAGTGCAATACCAAACGTTCGACCTTACCGATAAAGTTCAGCAAGGCGAGAATGTACTGGCAGCCACGCTTGCCGATGGTTGGTGTTTGGGACGACTGAGCGGAATCAAATTTAATCATAATTTTCCGCATCGCGGATTTTATGCTTCAGACCGCCGGCTGATTGCCCAATTGGTGGTGGAATATACCGATGGCTCTATCCAAATTACGGCTACAGACGGCTCTTGGAAAATCAATACAGATGGATATATCCGCATGGCTGACAATTTTGCCGGAGAAACCATTGATGCAAGAAAAATCATTCCCGAATGGAATACACCCGGTTTCGACGATTCGGCTTGGAAAAATGTATATGAAGATAATGAAGTCAAACGAAACCTTGTCGCCCAAAAAAACGAACCGATACAAGTACACCAAGAATTAAAACCGGTAAAAATCAGTCCTTGGAAAGATAAATACATTGTCGATTTCGGACAAAATATTGCCGGACATTGCGCTTTGAAAATCAAAGGAAAAGCAGGGGACGTGATTGTTTTGCGCCACGGCGAATGGCTCAACGAAGACGGCAGTCTCCATACCGCCAATCTTCTACAAGCCAAAGCGACCGATACTTTTGTCCTTTCCGGCGGCGACGACTATTTCGACCCTTCGTTTACCTATCATGGGTTTCAATATGTTGAAATTTCCGGCTTGAACAAGGAACTGACCACCGATATGATTACAGCAAAAGCGGTTTCGTCCAATCCTGAAATTGTCGGAACATTTGAATGTTCCAACCCCAAACTCAACCAATTGTACAAAAATATCTTTTGGACACAACGCAACAATATGTTCAGCGTATTGCACGACTGTCCATCGCGTGATGAGCGTTCCGCAGCATCAGGGGATATTATGACTTTCTGTCAAAGCAGTATGTTTAATATGAATATGGCGGGATTTTACACCAAGTATTCATTTGACATGAACGAAAGCGCATTTAACGGACAGTTTTTTTCAATGATTCCATCGCTGTATGACGAAAATATCTGGAAAGCCTGGGTAGGTGCTCCCGGATGGGCGGAAGCCGGATTTGTGATTCCTTGGCGGATGTATGAAAATTACGCCGACACACGCGCCATGCAACTCCTATACAATAGAATGAAGCAACATATTGATGTCACACTGAAGGAAAATCCCGAAATGATTTGGAAGGTGCGCCACAATCACAATGGCGATTGGCTCAATGCCAATACCATTGCAAATCCGCCCGACACCGATTACGACACCCAACACGGCAGTACGCCGGACGATGTTTTTTCTACCGCTTTTTTTGCCTATTCCACCGGTTTGCTGACCAATATTGCCACTACGCTTGGTAACAAGGAAGATGCCGCGCATTATGGCGAATTGGCAAATAAAATCAAAGATGTATTTATTCGTTCTTATATTAAGGACGATGGAACAATAGAAGGCAATACGCAAGGAACTTATTCTCTGGCGCTCAATTTTGGACTTGTACCGGAAAATCTTCGCGAAAAGGCTTTCAACCATCTTGTCGAATGTATCGAAGAGTATGATTACCGGCTTTCGACAGGTTTTATCACAACGCCGATGATGATGGAAGAATTGGTTAAATACGGACGTACCGACATTGCCTATCGTCTGCTCGAATCGGAACGATTCCCCTCGTGGCTTTATCCAATCAAAAATGGAGCGACCACGATATGGGAACGTTGGGATGCTTGGGTAGCCGGACGCGGATTCCAAGATATGTATATGAATTCGTTTGACCACGTGGCTTTCGGCGCCGTAGGTGAATGGATGTACCGCCATATTCTCGGCATCAATCCCGACATCGACCATCCGGGATACGAACAGTTTACGATTCAACCCCGTCCAGGAGGTTCGCTGACTTGGGCAAAAGGTTCCTATAATTCCATCAAAGGAGAGATAGCCTCTTCATGGAAAATAGACAATGGAACATTTTTTTTGGATGTGGAAATTCCGGCTAACACAACCGCTACCATCGTAACACCTTTCGACAATAAAACCCACAAAGTAGGTTCGGGAAAACATCATTTCAGTGTAAAATATGAATAAAGCAATGGACAGAAGAAAATTTATTTCAACAACCGTAAAAGGTTCAGCCCTGATGTTGGCGGCTACGAGCGGTTTGACTGCTTTTGCCAATGAGCAGACGGTTTCTATGCCACAGTTTATTGTGTCGTCGAACAACGGAACAATAACGGAAGAGTTTCGCAGCATTAAAAACGGATGGACACCATCGCTTTGGGGAAACGATTATACGATGAGTTTCCGCCCAAGGGAAGCTTTGGTCGAATTTCTGAATAAATGCAAAAAACACAAAATCAGAGTCGGATTGTCTTCGTGGTTTCTTCAGCACGGCACCGGGCAAAATGCTATTTTTATGGAAGAAGACGGGCTGTATCGCGCATGGGATGAGACTTTGGCATTTCTTGATAGCCGGCATTTATTGGATGATATTCTCTATGTGGATGTCTTAAACGAATATCCCAACAATCATGGCTACAATTTTGCAGCGCTTGATTACCACGTTTGGTTTCACCATAAAGGAGGTATCCCCGGATTGGATGATTTAGCAAGTGTAAATCAAGGTAATATAGATTATCGCATGACTATGAAAAACCTGCAATCGTATTGGACTGAAAATAAAAAGGCTTTGACGGAATGGATGAACGGTAAAATGAAAGACATTTCGCAGACTGCTCAAAAACGAGGTATTGTCTGCGGCAATACCGAAGGATGGGGACCTATTTTCTGGTTCGACCATCCCGAACTTGACTGGTCGTGGGTGAAAGAATCGGCTGAAACGTGTATTGATTTATTGCAAGCCTATCCGAATTATAAATTCATCTGTACTTCCAATTTTACACATCCTCATTTTAAAGGATTATGGGCGGATGTGAAATGGCATAAAAATATCACTAATAAAATAAATGTAATATGAAAAATAAAATTCTGTATCTATCATTCTTTTTATTTGCCGCTTTGACGGCAAATGCTCAAAATCCGATCGTGCCACCGGGAATGTATATGGCAGACCCATCGGCACATGTTTGGAAAGACGGGAAAATTTATGTTTATGGTTCGCGCGATGAAAATCCGGATTATTACTGCTCATCGGATTTCGATGTGTTATCATCTTCGGATATGAAACATTGGGAAATTACCCGCGATGTTTTTGCTTCGAAAGGGAAAAACGACCAGGTTCCTTTTTCCGATGATTGGCTGTATGCCCCTGATTGCCAGTATAAAAATGGACTGTACTATTTGTATTTTCCATTGGCTGATTGGGGAGAAGGTGTCGCAACCTCCCAATCGCCTAAAGGTCCTTTTACAAACGGGAAACAAATTAATTTGGGCGACAAAACAATGATTGACCCCTGTGTTTTTATCGACGATGATGGGCAAGCCTATTATATCTGGGGGCAGTTTTCCGCTAAAATGGCAAAACTGAAACCGAACATGACGGAAATAGACCCCGCGACCATTCATGATGGTGTGGTAACGGAAAAAGAGCATTTCTTTCACGAAGGCGGTTACATCATTAAGCGGAACGGCATCTACTATTTTATTTATGCCGACATCAGCCGGTCGAACCGTCCTTCCAGTCTGGGATATGCCACCAGCGACAATCCTTTTGGACCTTACAAATATCGCGGCGTTATCATCGACGATGACCATTGCGACCCTTCCAACTGGACCAATCATGGCTCTATCGTGGAATTTAAGGGACAATGGTACATTTTTTATCATCGCTCGACGCACAATAGTTTTTCCATGCGTAAAGTCTGCGTAGAACCGATTCATTTTAATCCCGACGGCAGCATTCAGGAAGTGGAAATGACTACACAGGGAGCGGGAGGTCCCATGGATGCCCTGCTGAAAATGGATGCCGAAAGAGCCTGCCTGCTGTACGGAAATACCTATATCCAAGCAATAGCCCCGGATAACGAAGCCCTGGTAAATATCCGAAAAGACGATAAAGCGGCTTATAAATACATTGATTTCAGTGCCGGTGTGGACAGCATAGTCATACAAGTCATTCCGGGAGAAAAGAACGGTTCAATCAGCTTGCAATTGGATCAACCCTGGACACCCGCTGTGGCAAAGATTGATATCCCTGCGAAAACAGATTCCAATAAACCGGTTATCATTCGCCAAAAAATTGAACGCATTACCGGCATTCATGCCCTTTGGTTGAGCTTTGACGGACCCGGAGCGAATAAAACAGGCACAAGAGTCAATTATGACGGCAATGAAAATGAATTGTTTCAGTTGGACTGGTTTCAGTTTAAATAATTATTAAAAAATTCATCCATAAATAAAATAAAAAGAATATGATTAAGTATGTAGCACCCGCATTGACAGCTTTGCACAATGCAAATGAAATTGACATCGAATCCTGCACCCGGTTGTATGATTCATTAGTAGTAAACGGTTTGGACGGCATCGCTGTTTTCGGAACATCCGGAGAATTTCCGCATCTTTCGCTGCCGGAAAAGAAAAAACTGATTAAAGCCGCCGCCCCGCACATCAAAGGGAAAGCGGAATACATTGTAGGAACAGGCAGTATGGATATCAAGGAAACCATCGACCTTTCCAATTTCGCTTTCGAAAACGGAGCGGACGCCGTGATTATCGTTGGTCCCTATTATTACGGATTAAGCGATGACAGTATCTTCGACTGGTTTTCAAAAGCCGCCAGCGAAATAAAAGGCAATATTTACCTGTACAATTTCCCGGACAGGACAAGTTATTCAATCAAACCGCAAACCGTTTTGGCGCTTGCCCGCAAACACCAAAATATCATTGGCATAAAAGACACGATACCCGATATGGGCAATACGGTCAATATCATCAAAGCGGTTAAACCGGAATTTCCCGATTTCTCCGTATTCTGCGCTTACGATAACAATTTCGCCTACACCGTATTATCGGGCGGAAACGGCTGTGTCGGTATATTGCCGAATATCGCGCCGAAACTGTTTTCCAACTGGGCGAAAGCCGCGCGTGAAAAAGACCTCGATGCCATTGCCGCCATACAGAAAAAGGTAGATCGTCTGATGGATATTTTGTGGATTCACTCGCCTTTCTTAGCCACAACAAAAGCGGTATTGGTTGATCGCGGAATTTTTGCCAAAGACGTGATGACTTTCCCGTTTGTGTCTTTCCCGGATGCAAAAAGGCAGGAACTGAGAGAATTTATGAAAGAGTTTGAGTGAGAATTACGAGTTAAAAATTACGAATTACGAAAAGGAATGAAGAAGATTGTAATTATTGATAGCAATTTGGGGGCTATTGACCTTGAACGGGGTATCGCCGAACAATACGGTTTCAGTATTGAGTTTCCCAAACAGTGCAAGACAGAGGAAGATGTTATTTCCGTTGTGAAAGATGCCGATGCCATTGTGGTACAATATGCGCCCGTTACCCGAAAAGTGTTGGATGCGGCGCCTAACGTTAAAGTCGTCAGCGAATATGGCGTAGGCGTTGACAGTATTGATATTGCGGCTTGTACGGAACGCGGCATTGCCGTTTGCAACGTGCCCGACTATTCGTATCAGGAGGTTTCCGATCAAGCCATAGCTCTTACACTGGCTTTGGACAGAGGCGTCGTTGTGTTGGATAAAGAAATTCGCAAAGGCAATTACGGTCTTTCGGCAGTGAAACCCTTGCACCGGATTGCCGGAAGGGTGTTCGGCGTTGTCGGTTTGGGACGCATTGCCCGCGCCGCCGCTCAAAAAGCCCGCGGCATTGGTTATCAGGTGATTGGTACGGATATCGCTTTTGAACCCGGCGCCATTACCGACGACGGAATCCCCGTAGTCTCTTTCGATGAATTGCTGGCTCAAAGCGACATTGTTTCGTTGCACGTGCCACTCATGGCAGGAACGAAACATTTGATTAATGCCGCCGCTCTGTCGAAGATGAAACCGGACGCCGTTCTGATTAATACCGCCCGGGGAGGAGTCGTGGATACGGAGACATTGGTCGAAGCGTTGAAGAACAGGCAAATCAGAGGTGCTGGCTTGGATGTTTTTGAAACCGAGCCTCTACCGAAAGACCATCCTTTAACCGCGTTAGACAATGTGGTCTTGACACCCCATGCAGGCTATTACTCGGAAGAGTCTCTTTATGAGTTGAAAACCCGTCCGGTAGAAAATGCCGCAGAAGTTTTGGCAGGCAGGGCCCCCCGGAATATACTCAATCCGCAAGTGTTAACTTAAAATAAAAGAAAAACACCATGAAAAAGAACACCTCCCCTTGGAAAAACACACTGGTTGCCTCCATGACCAGTTACATCAACGCCGGAGCTATCGTTGCCGGTGCGGCAAGTCTTTCCCTCTGGGAAAAATACCTCGGCATGGATGCCGGTATGATTGGCTTGCTCGCGGCATTCAGCGCCAATGCAGGAGCCGCAGCCATCGGAGCCATCATCGGCGGACGTTTATGCGATAAATACGGACGCAAACAGGTCTATGTTCATAACCTGCTCGTCTATGTTATCGGTACGCTTTTAATCGTGTTCGCCCATAATTTCGCCTTGCTTTTTGCAGGATACATTGTGGTCGGATTGGCGGTCGGAGCAGACATCGTTTCCTCATGGACAATCATTGCGGAAAATGCACCGGCAAAAGACCGGGCGCGTCATTGCGGCTCGGCGCAAATTGCCTGGGCATTGGGACCCGTAATTGTCTATGCCCTGTCCATTGCGTTGACACCCCTCGAATCGGTCGGAGACGGCGTATTGGGCAGCCGTTTGATTTTTGCCCACCTGGCTGTTATCGCCTTTGTCATCTGGTTGATACGTCGCAATATGCCGGAATCCGAAACCTGGTTGAAAGAAAAAGAATTACTGGCTTCCGGAGCCATCGAAAAACCCAAAATGAAAGACCTTTTCCAGGGTGTTAACCTGAAAGGCATGTTGCTGCTAATCGGCGTTTATACGGTTTGGCTGCTTCCTGCAGGGACGATGGGATTTTTCATGCCCTATATCTTTGAGAATCTCGGCGGTATCGGACATACCGGCTCGACCGTTCTCAGCATGATTATCTTCGGTGTATCCATACCGGCAACTTATTTTATCTTTATGAGTCTGGGCGATAAATACAACCGGCGCACTATCTATTGCATCACTTCCTGTGTATTTATTGCGGCTTGGCTGGGCTTCTTTTTACCTCCTGCCCACATAACAATGGCGGTTTTGGGCGTGATGGTGGTGTTTATGGGCATAAACAACGGCAGCGGACAGCAGGCATTTTACCAACTCTGGTCAGGTGAGATTTTCCCTGCTCGCTACCGGGGTTCCGCACAAGGCATCCTGTTTTTTATCGCTCGCGGATTACTGACCGTCTGGTGTTATTTCCTGCCGGTTATCATGAAATACAATTTTAAGATAGCTGTCGGGCTGTTGGTTTCGTTTACGGTTGTCAGTATGCTGGTCGGCACTCTGTTTGCCCCGAAAACCCAAGGGAAAACGCTGGAAGAAATTACGAAGGAACGCTACGGCGAAGATTTTTCATAACAATTATTAATTGACAATATATACCATGAAAGGATTAAAAGGAAAAGCCGCTATTGTTACCGGCGGCTCAAGAGGAATAGGGAAAGCAACGGTAGAACGTTTATTGGAAGAAGGCGTAAAAGTCCTGTTCTGCGGACGCAATGAAAAAACCGGTTTGGCAACCTTGGCAGAATTCAAACAAAAATACGGAGATGCCGTGTTTTTTATCGCCTGTGATATGGAAGCCAAAGAAACGCCGGCAATGCTTGTCTCAAAAGCGAGGGAACTTTTCGGCGAATTGGATTTTTTAGTCAACAATGCTTTCCCCTTTACGGCGAAAGCCTTGGATGCCACGTATGAAGACTGGCAACATGCGTTTATGGCAGGTCCGGCGGCTTATGCCCGCATGATTGCCGAATTTGTGAAACAACGGGAGAAAAAAGAAGGTGCGATAGTCTGTATTTCAAGCATCTCCGGACATATCGCTCAACCCATGCGTTGGACCTACAATGCGGCAAAAGGCGCTGTCAAACAGTTGATTCGCTGTGCGGCAATGGATTTGGCACCGGCTATCCGGGTAAACTGCATAAGCCCCGCCTGGGTTTGGACGGACGAAGTAGCCAAAGCTACTCCTGACGGAACACGGGCAAGCGTGCCTCAGGCATGGGATGAATATCATCTGTTGCAAAAATTGCAGGAACCGTCTCAGATTGCCGCAACCGTCGCCTTTTTACTGAGTGATGATGCCGCCGTTGTAACGGGACATGACCTTTATGCCGATTCCGGCTATCTGGCTATGGGACCGGAAGGATTGGGGAAAACCGCCAATTTCGCGGGGAGCGTATAGAGAGTTAAGAGTTAAGAACTAAGAACTAAAAGTTAAGGATTAATCATTATTATGAGTAAGATAATTGATTTGACTGCGCCGATGTTTGATGGCGCGCCTACGATGGCAATGGATCCGAAGTTGTCGATTTCCTGGCATTGTTCGTTGGAAACACTGGGATACAATCTTTCCCGGGTGACCATGTCCACGCATCAGGGAACGCATATCGACGCTCCCCGTCATTTTTTTAACAAGGGCGAATGTATTGATGAAGTGGCTTTGGAACGCTGTGTGGTACGCGCCGTCAAAGTGGATTTGACAGGGAAACAACCCGGTGAGCCGATTGAACCCATTGACTTGGAGCCTTACAGCAACCGGATAGAGGAAGGATGCAGCGTTTTGTTGCATACCGGATGGGACAAGCATTTTCCCAATCCGTCCTTTTTTACAGGCTTTCCCTATGTTTCCAAATCGCTTGCCGTTTGGTTTGCGGAGAAAAAAGTCGGCCTGATAGGAATGGATATGCCCACTCCTAACAGCGATGATTGGAAATATGTTCATGTGAAAATGTTGGGTGCCGGCATCCTGATTGTCGAAGGGTTGGCAAATATGGAACAACTTCCCGATGATGTTCCTTTTACTTTCTTTTCGCTGCCGCTGAAATTGCAGGGACGTGATGGCTCGCCGGTACGGGCGATAGCGATATTGGATTAGGTAATGATAATTTTGAATTTAGTAAAAATAAGCATGAGAACAAAAAATTTGTATTTATTATTTTTTTTATTTGCCGCTTTAACGGCAAAAGCACAAAACGCTGTTTTTGTAGAAAACCTGCGTTGTGAATACATGAACAACCCGCTGGGCATTGATATTCAACACCCAAGACTTAGTTGGGAAATCGCCTCTGTTGAGAAAAATAAATGGCAAAAAGCCTATCAAATCTTAGTGTCGTCCGATGTCGCTTTGCTCGAAAAAGACAAGGCAGATGTGTGGGACAGTAAAAAAACAAGCAGCAACCGCACCAATCAGATTGCCTATCAAGGAAACGCATTGCAAGCCAATACGCTCTATTATTGGAAAGTGCGCGTTTGGGACGAAAAAGGGAAACCCTCTGCATGGAGTGCCGTTGCCCGGTTTCTGGTAGGTCCGCTCACGGTAGCCGACTGGGAAGCGCAATGGATTGGCGATAAGGAATACCCCATTCCGGTGGAAGATATCTATTACAAACATTCCGGTTTTCGTTCCGCGCAGGAAACGAATCCCGATGTAAAAAAATGGGCAATCATTGACTTGGGCAAAGAACAAATCATTGATGCCGTCAAACTGTATCCGGCACATCGCAGGGAAACCTCTTTTCCGCTGCATTTTAGCATCGAAATAGCCGCTTCTCCTGATTTTTCTTCCGCCCAAACGATTGTCGATGAAAAGGAAAAAGACATCAAAATCGCTCCGAGTGAATTTTATTACAAAGCCCTATCTACTCCTGTTACAGGAAGATATATCCGGTTGAATGTACTAAAAATGGCTTCCGTGGACAAAGACAAATATGAATACGGATTAGCCGAATGGGAAATACTCCGTGACAAGGAAAATGTGGCAATCCATCAACCGGTAACGATTTCCGACCCGGAACAACTGGAATATCCCTGGTTGCCCGAATATATGACCAATGGCAAATTGCTGACCGACGGTTTTTTCAAAGCCAATAACCGCCCGGCTTACAGCGATAAAATTCCACCATCGCCTTTGTTGCGCAAGGAAATTTCAATCAATAAAAAAATCAAAAATGCTTTTTATTCTACCTCAGCTTTAGGTATTTACGAAGCGTATATTAACGGTAAAAAAGTGGGCATCGGTGTTCTTGCGCCCGAATTTACGGATTACGACAATCATCATCAGTTCCAAACTTACGAAGTGACGGATTTATTGCAACCGGGGAAAAATGCCTTGGGAGCCATGCTGGCGGATGGCTGGTATGCCGGTGCGCGTTGGTCGCATAACTTGCGCGGAGGTTATGGCTTTTACCGCAAATTTATCGGTCAATTATTGATTCATTACGAAGACGGAACTTCGGAAATCATCGGAACAGACAACACATGGAAATACAACCCCAATGGTCCGATTACGGAAGCCGCCTTTTTTACCGGCGAATTATATGATGCCCGCAATGAATGTCAAGGCTGGGATAAACCCGGATATAACGATAGTAACTGGCTGAATATTACCGCTTTTCCGAACGAAAAAGTCAATCTCGTTGCACAGATGAACGAGCCAATCGCCGTTATCCATGAACTCAAACCGGTTTCCGTTCACAAAATCGGACACAACACCTATATTTTCGATATGGGACAAAACATGGTAGGCTGGTGTAAATTGAATTTGTCCTACAATCCCGATAATCTCATCCGTCTTCGTTACGGCGAAATGCTGTATGCCGATGGTTCGCTCTACACAGATAATCTTCGCGGAGCCAACCCGATAGACCGGTACATTCCCGGTAACGAACAACGTATCAATTATGAGCCGCGTTTCACGTATCACGGATTTCGCTACGTGGAAATTGAAGGATTAACGCAAGAACCCGAACCCGACAATCTGTTGGGCAAAGTAATTGCATCGTCCTCGCCCGTTACCGGTTCATTCGCCTGTTCCAATCAAGATGTCAATAAACTGTGGGAAAATATCCGCTGGACGCAATGGGGTAATTTGACTTCCATCCCCACCGACTGTCCGCAACGCGATGAGCGCGAAGGCTGGATGGCGGATGCACAAGTTTTCTCACAAACGGCAATTTACAACCTGGATATGGCCGGCTTTTATACGAAATGGGCGCGCGACATTCGCGATTGTCAACGTGAAGACGGTCGTTTTCCCGATATTGTTCCGCACGATGGCGTTGAGGGTTTCTTCAATTCTCCGGGCTGGTCGGATGCCGGAGTAGTCATTCCCTGGCGATTGTATGAGAATTATGGCGATACAACTGTTTTATCGCAACAATATGCCGCAATGAAAAAATACATTGATTGCATTTACCAATACAATCCCGGCTTTTTATGGAAGAATTTGGTAGGTGCGATGAATGGCGACTGGCTGAACGGCAATACAATCATTTCCGACGATTATCCTAAAACAGGAGGTGCCGTTCCGGATGATGTGTTTGCAACGGCTTATTTCGCTTATTCCACCCAAATTTTGGCTAACTCTGCCAATTTGTTGGGAAAAACGCGAGATTACCGGTATTACGACCAATTAGCAAGCTCTATCCGGAAAGCCTTTGTCGAAAATTTTGTTTCTGCCGACGGGAAAATCAAGGGCGATACGCAAGCCGGATATGCCATGGCACTGCAATTCAATTTGCTACCTCAAAATTTGCAAGCTAAAGCAGCCGCCAATATGGTGGAAACCATTAAAGCTTACGATTATCGCATATCCACAGGCATTCACGCTACCATTTGGCTGATGAACCAGTTGAGCGAATACGGCTATTCCGATGTTGCCTACCGCTTACTGATTAGCCGCCGTTTTCCCTCTTGGTTTTATTCGATAGACCAGGGCGCAACGACGATTTGGGAACGTTGGGACGGTTATGTGGCCGGGCGCGGATTTCAGGATGCCGGCATGAATTCCTTCAATCACGTAGCCATAGGAGCCGTAGGCGAATGGATGTACAGCCATATACTGGGTATTCAGTTGGACGAAAGCCAACCCGGGTACCGTCATTTCTACATCAAACCCGTACCGGGCGCCGGTTTGGAATGGGCAAATGGCAGCTATCACGCCATCATCGGAAATATCGAAGTGGCTTGGACAAACAAGGATAATACCTTCACGCTGGATGTAACCGTTCCGGCAAATACGGAAGCAACTGTTGTGCTACCGTTTGGGGATAAAACCTGTCGGGTTGGTTCGGGGAAACACAGTTTCAATGTAAGACATTAAAAGAATTAGTTAAACAAAATATGTATTTATTAGGATATGACATAGGAATAATTCTATGCACATTCTAACTAAATTTAAAATTCTATGATTAATTTTGTTACTAAGGGAGCGTCCGTAAATAATTTTCACATTTTATTAGGTTTTATGACATAATTCCACTCGCCATGGAACTTATATTTTTTAAGATTTATTGCATTTAACTCTTCATCGCTTATCACTATTCCTTTT
>BNTW01000074.1 GCA_025996895.1 Bacteroidia bacterium
TGAAGCGATTTTTTAGCGTGTTCGGTAATCCGCCAAACTCACGAAAAAATCAGATGTATTTGCAAGAACTATTGACGTTCGGGGCGATAGCTGCTTAGGTTAGATGAAATTTTGAACGAACTATTGTTAAAATTAACACTACAAATATATAACAATTATTCGCATAATTCGTATCTTTGCCCTGTAAATTATAAAAGCTAATTGTATGGCAAAAAAGAAAAAACAAGGAAATAAACCGCCGAAACCTGCGAGAAAGAAGATAGGAGTCATAGCGGAAGGAACATTTGAACGCCGCGCCAATGGAAAAAATTCATTTATTCCCGAAGACGGCGGCGAGCCGGTGTTTGTGGCCGAACGCAACTCGATGTACGCCATGAACGGCGACCGGGTGCGGGTGCAACTGTGGGCGAAACGGAAAAAACAGAATTTGGAAGCGGAAGTGGTCGAGGTGATTCACCGCGTGAAAGATACGGTAGTCGGCATTTTGGAAGTTTCGACTTATTATGCTTACCTGATTGTGGATAGCAAGATTTTGATGAACGATATTTTTATTCCGCAAGATAAGTTGAAAGGCGGAAAGAGCGGTCAGAAAGCGGTGGTGAAGATTACACAATGGCCCGAAATAACGAAAAATCCGATTGGTGAAGTCGTAGATATTTTGGGCGATGTGGGCAATAATCAGGCGGAAATGCACGCTATTCTGGCAGAATTTGGTCTGCCGTATAAATATCCCGAAGAAGTGGAAAAAGCTGCAGAGCGAATTTCAACCCAAATTACGCAAGAGGAAATCCGGGCGCGGGAAGATTTTCGCAACACGCTTACTTTTACTATCGACCCGAAAGATGCGAAGGATTTCGACGATGCGCTTTCGATTAAAAAACTGCCGGACAACCTGTGGGAAGTGGGTGTTCACATCGCCGATGTTACGCATTATGTCAAGCCGGACACCCTTATTGATAAGGAAGCATTCGACCGCGCAACGTCTATCTATCTGGTGGATAGAGTAGTACCGATGTTGCCCGAAGTGTTGAGCAACAGTCTCTGTTCGCTGCGCCCGAACGAAGACAAATTGTGTTTTTCCATTATTTTCACGATAGACAACAATGCAAACGTCAAAGATTACCGCATCAAACGGACGATTATCAATTCCGACCGGCGATTTTCTTACGAAGAAGCGCAGGATATTTTGGAAAAGGAAGCCGGCGAATTGAAAGACGAATTGCTGACATTAGACCGTTTGGCGAAGATTTTACAAAAAAAACGCTTTGAAGCCGGTGCGATTAATTTCGACCGCGTGGAAGTGAAATTTGAAATTGACGAAAACGGTAAACCGCTGAACGTTTTCTTTAAGGAGGCCAAAGATTCCAACCAGTTGATCGAGGAATTTATGCTTTTGGCGAACAAAACCGTTGCCGAAGCTATCGGGAAAGTGCCGAAGGGAAAGAAAGCCAAAACGTTTGTCTATCGCGTGCATGACGTTCCGAATTCGGAAAAAATGGAAAATCTGGTGCAATTTGTCGGCCGTTTCGGATACAAGGTAAAAGATAAGGGCGAAAACAGTGAGATTTCCAAGAGTATCAACCGGTTGCTGGACGAAATTCACGGCAAAAAAGAGCAAAATCTTATCGAAACAATTGCGATTCGCGCGATGGCAAAAGCCGTTTATACGACCACCAACATCGGGCATTATGGTTTGGCATTCCACTATTATACGCATTTCACGTCGCCGATTCGGCGTTATCCCGATATGATGGTACATCGCTTGCTGGAACGCTATTTGACCGGCGGACGTTCCGTTCCCGAACAAAAAACGGAAGAAGAATGTAAGCATTGTTCAAACATGGAAAGTGTGTCGGCGCAGGCAGAACGGGCTTCCATCAAGTACAAGCAGGTCGAATTTATGTCGGATAAAATCGGTATGGCGTTCGACGGCGTGATTTCGGGCGTAACCGAATGGGGCTTGTATGTCGAATTGAACGAAAATATGTGCGAAGGAATGGTGCCGTTACGCGATTTGAACGATGATTTTTATGAATTGGACGAAAAAACATACAGCCTGGTCGGTAAGAAAAACAAACAGCGTTACCGCTTGGGTGACCCGGTGCGCGTGAAAGTGGCACGAGTGAATTTAGACCGTAAAATCATGGATTTCACGTTGGAACAATGAGAGGGGCACGCGTGTATGTCAATGGAAATTTGTGCGGAAAATTGATAGAAGACGACAAAAAAGAGTACGTTTTTACTTACGAAACCCACTATTTCAACGATACGGACGCACCTGCGATTAGTTTGACGTTACCGAAAATCGCACAGGAACACCGTTCTAAAACGCTTTTTTCGTTTTTTTACAACCTGCTTTCCGAAGGCGAAAACCGGGAACTCAACTTGCCGTATCGCAAAGTTGAAAGGGATGATGTTTTTGGCTTCCTTATCCGTACGACCGGAAACGACACCATCGGTGCGGTTACGCTTCAGGAAATAAAAGACGCGGGATTATGGTAAAATTGGATTTTTCCGTTTTAAAAGATATTTCCAAAGGAAATAATCCGGCCAAACCGAATGTCCGGCGGATTTCGATTGCCGGTATTCACCGTAAATTATCGGCGATAGAGAAGGATAACAAAATTTGTTTGACGCCCGACCGGGAACAGGGCACGCACATTCTCAAGTTAGTTCCAACACGCACCTATTTAATCACCCGTATTCTCGAAATTCCTGCCAATGAATGTCTTACGATGGAAATTGCCCGGCAGGTGTATCACATTCCGACGGCTGAGAGTACTATGGGGTTTTTCTACAACCGGCAGCCGGTGTATATCACCAAACGTTTTGACGTCAATCCTGACGGAACGAAAAAATTGGTGGAAGATTTTGCTTCGCTGGCAGGAAAAACCGGTGAAACGCATGGCAAATATTACGCCTCTACCGGAAGCTATGTACTTGCAGGAAAGTTGATTAAGAAATATATATCGAATTGGCAACCGGAAATGATTAAATTCTTCCGGTTGGTGCTTTTCAATTATATTATCAGTAATTCGCAGGCGCATTTGAAAGATTTTTCTGTGCTTCGAGACGACAACGGTGAATATATTCTCGCGCCTGCCTACGATTTGCTGAATACCCAACTTTTCCAATTTTGGCGCAAGGGACAGCCGGTTTTCGGATTGGAAGACGGATTGTTTGAAATCGAACATTTTTCGGACGATTATCTGCGAAACGACCACCCTTCGTGGATTGATTTCACGACTTTCGGCAAACTGATCGAACTCCCCAGCAGTGTGATACAAACTACGCTCGAAGAATTTTTGACACCCCAACCGCTTTTCTACGACTTGGTCGAACGTTCGTTTCTGGGAGAATTCAACAAAAAGTTATATATCCAAACTTACGAAGAACGCTTGAAATTTCTGAAAGGCAGGTGATTAAAACCGTGCTTCAATTCCGCCCAAAACCACAATGCCCGGCATGGGAAATCCTAAATATGTCTGATAAGACTTGTCCGTCAAGTTTTCGCCATTCACAAACAGTTGCAGCCAATCCGTTGCTTTGTACGCAATCTTGCAGTTCAACAGCGCGTAATTGTCCGTTATATCTTCCTCGCCGGCTGTTCCTAAATACAATCCGTTAATGTATTGAAAATTAGGTGAAAGCGTCCATTTGTCTATCTTCCAACGAGCACTCAAAAAAGCTTTGTGCTTGGGTGCGGAAGCAATTTTGACGTCGGAATGCAGAAAACTGTAATTGCCCGACAATTTCAAATCCGGCAACACCTGATACGTGAAAGCAAAGTCAATACCTTTGTTAATAAATTTATCCGTATTGACGTTCAACGGGCTTCCATCGACCATTGTGGTCGTAATCAGATTGTCGCCCTTTGCATAATAGGCCGTTAATTCCAACTGCAACGCATTGTCGAACAACGCCTGCTCGTAAGAAAAATCATAATTAGTCATTTCTTCCGGATTCAAATCGGGATTATGCGGTGGAAACAAATACAATTCGCGCAAATTGGGACTACGGAAACCTTTGGAAACCGATACTTTAAACGCTGTCTGCCGGCTGAATTGATAAGCGACACCGCCCTGCGGAATCCATTCACTGCCGTAACCTTCGTTATTTTCCAAACGGATACCGGCGTTCAATGTCAACCTGTCGGCCAAGGTCTGCTGTACCACTGCATAACCGGCGAACTCATTCACCGATTCATCAATCATTTCCGTTTTTGTGCCGTCGTTGTTGTCTTTCCACGCATGACCACCCCATTGTTTAAAATCCACACCGACGGTAAATAAATTGCCTTCTAATAAACGAAATGCCTCATACAGAGCCAGTCC
This sequence comes from Bacteroidia bacterium, assembly GCA_025996895.1. Lineage (GTDB taxonomy): Bacteria > Bacteroidota > Bacteroidia > Bacteroidales > Azobacteroidaceae > Azobacteroides. The sequence goes on from BNTW01000074.1 coordinate 4,335, forward strand.
GCGATTGAAATCGACCGACCGGAATAAATAATCGTTCGGTTGCTCGCCTACCCAGCCGTCATTTATTTTATGTCGTCCATCGTTATAAAACAATTGAAGCGACCCGCTCATTTTTTCGTATTGATTGGAAAGCGAAACCGAATAGGTGGAACGCACCGCTTTCGCCCAATTTTCAATCTTCGGCGCATTTATCGCTCCCGGATTATTCACTTTAAAATCGGCCGCAATCGCCTCACCGTTCGCGTTCCAAAAATCCGAAAAACGATAACCTAAGCGAATATATCCGTTGTTGATGTAAAAAGCCGAGTTGTCGCGCTGTCCGTCCGATTGGTCGCGATTTAACGAAAGGTAAGCATTGAATTTGTCTTTTTTGTATCCTGCGCTGGCCAATCCTTTCCACGTGTTGTATGAGCCGCCCAGAAAGCGGGCGCGACCATGAAAACCGTCGCCGGTTGCTTTCCGCGTGATGACGTTGATAATTCCGCCCATCGCATTTGAGCCGTAGAGCAGCGAACCAGGCCCGCGTATCACTTCCACTCGTTCGGCGTCGGACGCTGCATAGGCATCGGCAATCGCATGCCCGAAAATTCCCGCCCAGTTGGGTTGGCCATCCAGAAGCATCAAAACGCGGTTTCCTCCGCCTACTCCGTGAATATACACCGTCCCTGCCGAGCCGTCGCCAATTCCCAAGCCATAACCGGTTACGCTACGTTCGGTAACAAACAATCCCGGCACTTGTTCGGACAAAATCGACAAAACGCCGGTTTCAGTACTTTCTTCCATGGTTTCGCGTCCCACCACCGAAATTGTCAGCGGAATTTGGTTGCGATTCACTTCCGTCTTTGCCGTCGACACGACTTCTAATTCCGACAACGGAATGGTATCATTCAACGAATACCCGTTTTCTGCATATACACTCTGAAAAACACTTCCCGATAAAATAACTACTGCCGATAATATAATACGCAAATTCATGTTTTGTAACTTTTTAGTGAATTGGAGGCAAAGGTAGTACTTTTTTGAAAAATGATTGGCTAAAATCAAACAAATCGTTATATTTGTCCCACGATTGAAGATAGAAAAAACATTTTAATAAAATATCATGAAAAGCGGACTCTTTTGGAAGGGGTGGTGTGTGTTGATCGCCGCTCTTGTTGGACAAACGGCTGTGTGGGCGGACGCACCTCAACAGCGAAAAACGATTTCTAACTCTTATCCAACGACTTACAGCGATTGGGCGAACGGCTTGCCGGCGGGCAACGGAAAAATGGGCGTCATTGTTTTCGGCAATCCGCTGGATGAAACGGTCATCTACAACGACCGTAAATTTTTTATGGCTGCCTCGCGCGAACGTTCTTTTAACACGGTGAGCGCGGCAAATCTGGAAAAAATTCGCAACTATTGCGCCGAAGGCAAATGGAAGGAAGCCAACGACTTGGCGAATGCAGTACATGGTTGGCAAAACGGCGGCGAGGGCGACAAACACCCGGGCTACGAGATGTTAATCCATATCCCGAAAGACGGAAATATAACTAACTATTCGCGTGAATGCGACTTCCGTACCGGCGAAATTATTGTGCGCTGGACGGACAATCGCGGAAATTGGGAACGTCGTACCTTTGTTTCCCGCAAAGATAACGTGATTGTGCAATACCTGAAAGCCCCAAGCAACGGCCTACTGGATGCGACTGTTCAGTTGACAACTGACGCAGGTATGCACTTCCCCGCGACCATGACTTTCACCAACGTTTCCGACGAAAACTTTTTGAATATTCGGGCAAAATATCCGGCTAATACAAACAATGCCGGTTACGAAGGCGTTACGAAAATCATTGTTTCCGGTGGAACGAAAAATGTGAGCGACCCTATTTTGAATATTAATGACGCAAATTCAGTGTTATTGCTGACGCGCATGGAAAAATATTACAGCGATTGCGAAACCGAATGGGACAAACAGGCTTTGCAAACGCAACTCAATTCTTTATCAACAGATTATAACACCTTGTTGCAGGGACAAATCGAAACCCATCAGGCGATTTTCGACCGCGTGCTACTGGATTTGAACGCACCGGAAGCCGACCGCACATTGACCAACGAAGTGTTGTTGACAAAGCAAAAAAGCGAGCCTCAAGCGGTTACGGCATTGTGGGAACGCCTGTTTGATTCGGGACGTTATCTGTATCTTTCGTCGAGCAGTGAAGTAGCACCTCCCGACTTACTCGGCTTATGGACAGGCGATTGCAATGTGGGATGGAGTGGTTATTATCATTTGGACGCAAACCTGAATTTGCAAGTCGGCGGGGGCAACATCGGCGATATGCCCGAAGCGATGGAAGGCTATTTTGCGCTGATTGAACGCTTGGGTGATGGTTTCAAAACGAACGCACAAAAATTGTTAGGTTGTCGCGGGATGTTGGGCGGAGGAAACACAGCCGGCTTGAACGGTCTGATTTCCGCGCTCAGCTATTACTATCCCTATCAATATGTTACCGGTGAAATGGGCTGGCTGCTTTATCCGTTTTGGGAACATTATCAAGTAACCGGCGACGAGGCGTTCTTGCGCGACCGTCTGTATCCGCTGTTGCGCGAAATGGGTGATTTTTATGAAGATTTTTTGCAGAAAAAAGATGAGAACGGAAAATTTATTTTTGCAGGCTCGATTTCACCCGAAAACCAGCCGGGCAACACAAAATATTCGTTAGTCAATAATTCGTCGTTCGACATTGCCGGTGCAAAATTCTGTCTGGAAACGTTGATCGCCGTTTGCAACAAATTCGGATACGAACAGGGTGCAGGGCAGGGAGTTGCACGCTGGACGGCTATTTTAAACCAACTTCCGCCTTACCTGATTAACGCCGACGGCGCATTGGCCGAATGGTCTTGGCCAGGTTTGACGGAAAATTACGGACACCGCCATTCGAGCCATTTGCTGGGCGTTTGGCCGTTGAACGAAATTTCCAAAGAGCGGACGCCCGAATTATATAAAGCGGCACAAACCACTCTGAATAAGAAAGATAGCTACAGTTATGAAGGTGCGGGACATGGTATTTTGCACGCTGCTTTGCACGCTGCTAACCTGAACAACGAACAATCGGTAAATGGCAAAATATTACGCTTGATCAAGGAAGATTTTTTCTACAAAAGTCTGGCTTCGGCGCATTATAAAGATTTTAACACATTTTGTACGGATCCTTGCAATACCGTACCGGCCATTATGATGGAAATGTTGGTCAATTCTAAAAATCAGGTGATTGAGTTGTTGCCCGCGCTTCCGCAATCCTTGCTGACCGGCTCTATTTCAGGTGTGAAAACACGCAATCAAGTAACCATCGAAAATTTGACTTGGGATATGGACGAACGGACAATCAGTTGCAAATTGAAATCGAATATCAATCAAACTATCACGCTCATCCAACGTAGAGGCATTGTGTTGATTAACGGAAATGTGCTTATCGCGCCTTCTACCATCGGAAACGACGCGCGGAATATCCAGTTGAAAGCGGGTGAAACAGCGGAAATCACTTTGACCATCAACGAAGCTCCGCATAATCTGGCGTTGTTGAAACCGGCTACGGCTTCCTCAATCGCTGATGATTGTCCGCCGGCAAATGCGTTCGATGGAAACACCGGTACGCGCTGGTCGTCGGCTTATACGGATAATCAATGGATTGCAGTCGATTTGGGCGGAAAGAAAAACATCACGGAAATCCGCTTGAATTGGGAAGCCGCTTTTGGCAAATCTTATATTTTGCAGGTGTCGAACGACGGCACAACTTGGCGGGACATTTACACGCAGACCGATGGAAAAGGCGGAATTGAAATCATTCCGGTCAATACAGCCGGCTCGCATGTGCGCATGCAGGGCGTAAAACGCGCTACTACCTACGGCTATTCGCTGTGGGAAATGGAAGTCTATGGAACGGACGCCGTTCGCGGAAATTTGGCGTTAAACCGTGCCGCTTATCATTCGAGTGCTATTAATTACGACAACACCGGACATCTCGCTACCGACGGAAACAAAATGACTTACACCACACCCGACATTGCCAGCCAATACGACGATTCGCCTTCGGGTGAAACGAAAGAAATGGCGTTTGATGGTACGGTTGAAACGAAATTTTTGACTTTCCATTCAACCGGCTGGATACAGTATGCTTTCAGTGGCGAACAAGCGTTTGCCATCAACAAATATACGTTGGCTTCGGCTAACGACGAAGCCTCGCGCGATCCGAAAAACTGGATGTTACAGGCTTCCAACGACGGCGAACACTGGACGGTTTTGGACACACAGACAAATATTGATTTCACCGACCGCAAGCAGACCAAGACATTTGCCATCGGCAACACAACGCCGTACAAGATTTATCGCTTGGATGTAACGGCCAATCATGGCGACCAACGCCTGCAATTTTCGGAATTCGGCTTGTACGAAGGCGACATTTCACGCATTGAAAAACCGCAATTTTCGAGCCAGTGGATTAGCAAAGAAGCCGGCAACCAATGGCTTTATGTAGATTTAGGTGCAGAATGCAACATCGAAAACATTCAATTATTCTGGGGAAAAAATTATGCGGAAGACTATAAAATCGAATTTTCGGAAGACGGCAAAACGTGGCAGGAAATTTACGCAACCACTGACGGAAAAGGCGGAACGGAAGATGTACCGGCGAGCGGTTATGCCCGCTATGTCCGTCTGAATTTATCGAAAGCTAACGGTGAAAATTATAATCTGACGGAATTGGAAATTTACGGCTACGGAGGCGTAAAGATTGTGCCGCAACCGCAACCCACTCCATTAGCAGACGGTACGCAATATTTGTCGGGCGGAAACTGGAAACTCAAACGTGCTGGGCAGGTGAGCGAAGCAGGCAGTGAAATTTCTCAAGCCGTTTTCGACGACAGCGATTGGCTGATTGCCACTGTTCCGGGTACGGTTTTGACGACTTATTTAAATAATGGTGCCATCCCTGATCCCAATTTCGGCGACCAGCAGTTGCAAATTTCGGATGCTTATTTTACGGCAGATTTCTGGTATCGTAACTCGTTTATTATTCCCGAAACCTATCGCGGAAAACATATTTTCCTGAATTTTGACGGTATCAATTGGAAAGCCGATGTATATGTGAACGGACAGAGCGCCGGACGCATTGAAGGCGCATTTATTCGCGGAAAATTCGACATTACGGATTTTGTAACGGTGGGCGAAACGGCATCCATCGCAGTTTATATTCATAAAAACGACACACCCGGAGCGGTAACGTTGCAAACGTCGGCGAGTGCGGGACCAAACGGTGGTGCGCTGGGTGCGGACAATCCGACTATTCACGCAAGTGTCGGCTGGGACTGGCTGCCCACCATTCGCGGACGCAACATCGGTATTCAGGACGAGGCCTTTTTGTCGGCAGAAAGCAATGTTTCCATTCAAGATCCGTTTGTGATTACGAAACCCTTGGCAGATGCCAAAGTTGGCTCGCAAGAGGTTGAAGTTCGGACGGAAATCAAAAATCTTTCCAACGCGCCGGTAAGCGGTACTTTAAAAGGTGAAATTCAACCGGGAAATGTGGATTTTAGTCAGGAAGTCAGTTTAAATGCTTCGGAAACGAAAACGGTTAGTCAAATTGTGAATATTATCGACCCGAAATTTTGGTGGCCAAACGGTTACGGCGAACAATTCCTGTATGATCTGGATTTGAGCTTTGAAGCCAATGGTGCAACAGCAGATACAAAATCCACACAATTCGGTATCCGCGAAATCACGACCTCGACGACCGGCGGAATTTTGACGATTTATGTGAATGGCAAACGGATTTATCTGCGCGGCGGTAATTGGGGATTGAGCGAGGCACAACTTCGTCTGGACGAAGAAGGCTACGACACGCGCGTCCGCCTGCACAAGGAAGAAAATTTTACGATGATTCGTAACTGGGTAGGACAAACCGGAAGCGATTATTTCTACAAAGCCTGCGATAAATACGGTATCTTGGTTTGGGACGATTTCTGGTTGGCCAATCCGGGCGATGGTCCTGTGCCCAACGACGAAACGATGTTTATAGCAAATGCGATTGATAAAGTCAAGCGGGTACGCAATCACCCGTCGGTTGCCTTTTATTGCGGACGCAACGAAGGCAATCCGCCCGTGACGTTGAACACAGCGTTGAAAAATGCGGTGGAAACGCTCGACGGCACACGTATTTACTTTCCGCATTCGGCTGAAGGCAATGTCAGCGGTTTCGGCCCCTATGCCGTACAAGACCCGAAATGGTATTTTGCCAACCGTACGAGCAAGAAATTGCACAGCGAGATCGGTATGCCGAACGTTCCGTCGGTAGAAAGTATGCGTGCGATGATGCCCGAAGATAAATTATGGCCGATTAACGAGATGTGGGGCATCCACGATTTTTGTAATAGTGCACAAGGCTCAACGGCCTATCGGACAGCGGTTAATAAATACGGTACACCTAATTCGATTGAAGATTTTTGCCTGCAATCGCAAATGGTGAATATGGAAAACCATAAAGCCATGTTTGAATCGTTTGCCGGCGCAAAGGCCAACGGCGCGCTGATGTGGATGAGCCAGTCGGCTTGGCCCTCGACCGTTTGGCAAACGTATGATTATTATCTCGAACAAACGGCCGGCTATTACGGCTGCAAAAAGGCTTCCGAGCCGCTGCATATCCTTTGGGACTGCAATGCCAATAAAATTAAGGTGGCCAACAACACCGGAAAAAGTTATGAAAATTTGTCGGCAGAAGCGAGAATTTACAATTTAGACGGAACGTTGCAATACACAAAAACGCTTCAGACAAACATAGCAGAAGACGAAGTAAAAGATTGTTTCACCATCTCTTATCCGGACACACTGTCATCCATTCATTTTATTAAATTGCAACTGAAACAGGGCGACGAAGTATTGTCGGATAATTTCTACTGGCGGGCGAAAACTTATCAATCTTATCGCGGTCTGAAAGATATGAATAAGGTAACGTTAAAGGGTGCGTGGAAAACCGACGGCAAGCAAATTCGGGTAACAATCGCTAATCCGACATCGGACGTGGCTTTGATGATACGCCTGAAAACCGTTAAAAATCAGTCGGGCGAACGAGTATTACCGGTTTATTACAGCGACAATTATTTCTCGCTGTTGCCGGGCGAAACAAAGACAATCAATTTGGAATTTGATACGAAATTCTTGGGCGGCGAACAGTTTAAGTTGCTGCTCGAAGGCTGGAACATCGAGCCGGTGGAAGTCTTGGAGGGGCAGTTAGGGATCAAAATCATTCAAACCGGAGAAGACAATTCTCCGGTTTCTGTCTATCCCAACCCGACCGAGCAACTGCTGTATATAAACGGAATATCGAATTTTGATGTGGATATTTTCGCCGTTTCCGGTTTGAAAATGCTTCATCTGTCGAAACAAAACAAGCAAATCAATATAGCATCTTTGCCGGCGGGAAAATATGTTGTTCATTTAACAAGTGGAAAACAGAAAACCTGTAAAATCATTTTGAAAAAGTAAAAAGTCAGGGTATTAAAATCATGTGACATCGCGCCGTTTTTTTTTAATGCTTAAAAAACGAAAAAATCCAAATTATTCTTTCTTATTCTATGTTTGTCTGTATTTCAGGCAAATGCACAAACAGTAAAAGATCGGCAGGATTTTGAGGATGCCGTGCAAATTACCACCGATTTTGATGAAAATAGAGGTGAACTTACTTTTTCTGCCAATAATCGGGATTTTTGTGACTATTACCTTTATGTGGATATGTCGCATATGCAGGGGTTTTTGACAATGGGAGCGGGTCAGATAGTTACTGTTCATCCCGGACAGCAACGGCTTTTTACGTTGAAAACTAATCCCGATGCACGTAAATATTCTTTTAGTTATCGATATACAATGTACAGGGGAGATGTAAAAGCAAAGCCCAATGCTGATTTTATTTATGCTTTACCTTGTACTTCGGGGAATACGGTGATTGCTGCCGTTGAAAAAAATCAGGAAGGTTATCAACTTAGTTTTGAATTGTCTTCGGATACATTGTATGCCTGTCGCGGCGGTGCGGTATGCGATGATGATTTGAAAGATTTTACAGCCAAAGGACATCAAAATTTCAGCGACAGCCGCTGGCTCTCCCAAATTACCCTATATCACGAAGATAGAACTTTCGGTGAATACATTTTTTTTGGAAAACCGCTGATTTCGGCAGGAAGCACCGTCAAAATGGGTAGTCCGATAGCTGTTATTAATAGCAATACAACTTCGTTGGTTAAGTTTTCTACTTATTTTTTGGATAAGAATAAAGTGGATCAAAAAAATATCGGCAACAAACACACGCATTTTCGTCCGTTTTTTCAAATAGCTAATGAAGGAAAAATCCGTTTAGAAACTAATAAATCTTATGTTTGCGAAATAACCGATGAAATGTTGATGCAAGATATGAGCAAACGTGAAAAGAAAAAGTTTTTACAAAAGAAAGAAGTTGAAAAGTAATTTTTTGATTCTGATAATATTGGTTTTGTCTTTGCCTGTTTTCGGGCAAGATTTCAACGATCTTGGCAGTTTTTTATCTAAAAAGGAAAAAGCAGTTTTTGACATTGCCTTAAAATACGAAGCAGCTTTTTATAATCGTATTTTTCCGGACACAACGACTTTGTTGCAACGGTAGTCAAGCCGGTATTTTTCTTAACTATCGTAGCCTGTAAAAATTAACTCACTTTGTAATCATCGGGCATACCAATCCCGATGAATTTATTTAATGTCAAACATTTGAGTTTGACCTCCGTTTTCTGATTTTTTAATGTTCGGGCATCCAATTCTCCACCGAAAATTGTCTTGTAGCGGAACATTACCACTTCGTTGAGACTTCGTCGATGGTAGCCGTTTTCTTCTT
>BNTW01000075.1 GCA_025996895.1 Bacteroidia bacterium
TGAGTAATGTGTGTGTGTGTATCATATTATTTTGCATTTTTTAAAACATTTTTATATGTTATACAACATAAATCACACTATTTTTAAGAATTGTTCGCATCACCAATTGTTACGAAAGCAGATTACAGCAAAAAGCGTGCCAAATAGTTATAAATAATATTCTTCCGTTAGTGTTTTATATGCTTTACTACGTTTTCCCTGTCCTTCTTCGAGGTAAAAAGCGGCTTCTTCTGTGGGTTTTTGTTTTTTGGAAAATTCCAATAATAGCCGTTTGGGTGGGGAATTTTTTAACGGACTAACGAGGGTTTTGCGAGTCAGAAATAATTTGTTCTCTTGTGCCAGGTGGTGGATTTCTTCCCAAGCATTGAAAGGTAAAATCAGCGATAGACGGCCGAAGGGGTTTAATAATTGTGTGCTTTTTCGGATTAAATCCGCAAAGGGAAGCGTGCCGGTGTGCCGGGCTTTTGTCCGTCGAACATTCGGTGATTGCAGGGAATTGACAAAATACGGTGGATTGGAAACAATTAAATCGTATTTTTGTGAAAATGGAAAGGTTTGCAAAGCGATGGATTGAACGGATAAGTGGTCGCGGAAAGACGAAGCCTCAAAATTGATTTGTGCTTGCAGGCAGGCGTTTTCGTCAATATCGATAGCGGTGATTTGTGCTTCGCTACGTTGTGCCAGCATCAAGGCAATCAGTCCTGAGCCTGTTCCCACATCAAGAATGCTTTTTGCGTCTGCACAGTTCGTCCATGCACCGAGCAAAACACCGTCTGTCCCCACTTTCATGGCGCACAAACCGTGATGGATGGTAAATTGTTGGAAACGAAAAAAAGGTTGCGACATGCTTTTTGCGAATTAATTCGGCACAAAAATACGATTATTCACGAAATTGTCGTAACTTGCACCCTCGTATTTCAACTATTTTTAAATGGAAAAGACTTGGAGATGGTTCGGAAAAAAAGATAATATTACGCTTTCCGACTTAAAACAGATTGGTGTAGAGGGAATTGTGACGGCTTTACATCATATTTCCAATGGTGAGATTTGGTCGTTGGACGAAATTTTGGATTTGAAAAATTACATCGAAGCGGCCGGTTTGCGCTGGTCTGTGGTCGAAAGCTTGCCGGTGTCGGAAAGTATCAAATATGCCGGTGCAGATCGCGACGAACTGATTGAAAAATATAAAATCAGTTTGGCGAATTTGGGAAAGGCCGGCGTCCGTACTGTTTGCTACAATTTTATGCCAGTCATTGACTGGATACGCACCGATTTGCAGAAAAAACAGGAAAACGGCACGTATGCACTCTATTTCGACCGCGTGCGTTTTGCCTATTTCGACCTGTATATATTAAAAAGAAAAGATGCGGAAAAAGATTATTCGCCCGAAATTCTGGAACAGGCGCAAGCGTTGGATAAAACCATTACGGAAAGCGAAAAAGACGAGTTGATTGACGCTATCATTGTGAAAACGCAAGGTTTTGTGAATGGAAATATCAAGGAAGGTGACCAAAATCCGGTGGCGATTTTCCGGCGTCTGCTGGATTTATATAAGGAGGTGGATAAAAATCAACTGAGGGAAAATCTGAAGTATTTTTTGGAAAAGGTTATTCCTACGGCGGAAAAATACGGCGTCAATCTCTGCATTCACCCCGACGATCCTCCTTTTCCGGTGCTGGGCTTACCGCGTATCGTAACCAACGCAGAAGACGTCGAATGGTTTTTGAAAGCAGTTGATAATCCGCACAATGGACTGACGTTTTGTGCCGGATCGTTGAGTGCGAGCTTGAATAACGATGTTCCGGTGATGGCACAAAAATTTGCTTCGCGCACGCATTTTGTTCATTTGCGCAGTACGAATGTTTTTCCGAATGGTAATTTTGTGGAAGCCTCGCATTTGGGTGGGCGTGCCAACTTGTTGGAACTGATTAAGATTTTCAAAAAATATCCGCATTTGCCTATGCGTATCGACCACGGGCCCTTGATGTTGTCGGACATCGACAAAAAATATAATCCGGGTTATTCGTTTTTAGGACGTATGAAAGCATTGGCCGAAGTATCGGGAATGATGGCTGCTGTTGAGGCTCTTACCTGACAAACAATTGGACGTAAAATAACATGGCATACACGGCGAGCAGGAGGCTGTCCAACCGGTCTAAGAATCCGCCGTGTCCCGGAAGGATTTTGCCCGAATCTTTGACCGCTAATGTCCGTTTTATCAGGGATTCTACCAGGTCGCCCCACGTGCCGAATACGACAACGACCACCGCCAAGCCTACCCAATGATACCAAGGGATAGTCTGTTCAAAATAAGCAAAGATGAAAGCAGACGCAACGGCTAAAAATAATCCGCCAAAAAATCCTTCCCACGATTTATGCGGAGAAATACGTTCAAATAAGCGATGTTTGCCGCAGCAGACGCCGACCAGATAGGCACCGCTGTCGCTTACCCAGATATAAACAAACAGAGCCAGCACAAAAAGCGGATAATAGTTATAAATTCCGATTTCGGCCGACGGAAAAGCGATCAAATTGAGCATAGACAAGGGGAGGGCGATGTAGCATTGTCCCAGAAAAACATAAGCCAAATGATGTATCGGGTCTTGCTGTTTTTCATACAATTCCGCCACAAAGAGAATAATGATATACAGCAGGTAAGGGAAAAAAATAGCATGATCAAAAACACCGGAAGCGAACAAATAGCTGGAAACGAACAACAAAAATCCGCCGAAACAATTGTACCAGAGGTTGATTTGCGCCCTTTTCTGTTCGTTAATCAGACCATAAAATTCCCATAAGCAAAGGATGGTTATAATGGAAAATAAAGTTAAAAAAGTGTAAGTATTCGATACGATGCCCGAAACAATCAGGGCAACATAAACAATACCTGTCAGTGTCCGAATAATCAGTTCTTTCATGTTTCATCTTCTTTTTTCTCCGGAGCTTTCAACAACTCTTCGGCTGCTTTGTCCGGATTTTCCAATGTTTGTTGTTCCAATATCTCCTGCGAACGGGACAGCCATTTGCGCTTGCCGAAAATCCGTTCCAAATCGTCGGAATAAATGACTTCCTTCTCCAACAAGACGGTCGTCAATGCTTGATGTTCTGCTTGGTGTTCCGTCAAAATCTGTTTCGCACGTTTGTACTGTTCGTTGATAATCCGCTTCACTTCTTCGTCAATCACCCGAGCCGTGTCGTCGCTGTAGGGCTTGTGAAACCCCCAATCCTGACCGCTTGCATCGTAATAATTCAGGTTCGGAAGTTGTTCGCTCATACCGTAATACACAACCATTGCATAAGTTTGTTTGGTAACCTTTTCCAAGTCGTTGGCTGCACCGGTCGAAATTTTCCCCAGAAATAATTCTTCGGCAGCCCGTCCGCCCAGCGTGGCGCACATCTCGTCCTGCATTTGCTCATAAGTCGTGATTTGCCGTTCTTCGGGCATATACCAGGCAGCACCCAACGCTTTTCCACGCGGTACGATAGTTACTTTGACCAACGGATTGGCATGTTCCAGCATCCAACTCAATGTGGCGTGGCCGGCTTCGTGAAGTGCAATCGTCCGGCGTTCTTCTACTGTGGTTATTTTCGATTTCTTTTCCAAACCACCTACAATTCTATCGACGGCGTTCATGAAATCGTCTTTCTGCACTTTTTCTTTGCCGTTGCGGGCAGCAATCAACGCGGCTTCGTTGCAGACGTTGGCAATATCCGCTCCCGAAAATCCGGGTGTCTGACGCGCTAAAAACTCGGTATCAACCGAACTGTCTAATTTGATATTGCGCAGATGTACGATAAAAATCTCTTTGCGGTCGTTCAATTCCGGTAAATCGACATTAATTTGACGGTCGAAACGTCCGGCGCGCAACAGGGCTTTATCCAAAATATCCGCGCGATTGGTGGCTGCCAAAATAATGATACCGCTATTCGTGCCGAAACCGTCCATCTCCGTAAGTAACTGATTTAGCGTACTTTCACGTTCATCATTCACGCCCATGTTCGGATTGCGTCCGCGTGCGCGACCAACAGCATCAATTTCGTCGATAAATATGATACAAGGGGCTTTTTCTTTTGCCTGACGGAATAAATCACGCACGCGCGAAGCACCTACGCCGACAAACATTTCGACAAAGTCGGAGCCGGACAAAGAGAAAAACGGTACTTCGGCCTCACCGGCTACGGCTTTGGCCAAGAGCGTTTTACCTGTTCCCGGAGGGCCTACTAACAAAGCTCCTTTAGGAATTTTCGCCCCTAAATTCGTATATCTTTTCGGATTTTTCAGGAAATCGACAATTTCTTCCACTTCTTGTTTGGCTTCCGACAATCCGGCGACATCTTGAAATGTAACTTTTTGGGAATTAGGTGCAGATTTATCGTAAATCTGCGCTTTGGTACGTCCCACGCCGAATACTCCGCCACCACCACCGGACATGCGTTGTGACATGAAAATCCAGAAACCGACAATCAATAGAAAAGGTAAAACGTTGATTAACAGCGAATACCATATATTATTGCCGTCGCCGTACTTTACCGTAGCATCAATATTTCCCAAACGGCTTTCTTTTTCGTAAAAATCAGCAAACCGTTCGCCCGAAGGGGCTATGACTGAAACTGTTGCTTCATTGCTGCTGAACAACGAAGGTGCGGGCAAACTGTCCGTGTCCAAAATCGCTTTTATTTTTTCCGGCTTAATGACGGCTATAATCTTGTTATCATTGACGCTGAACTTGCTAAATGAATTTTCCAACGCCAACTGTTGAAACTCCGACCAATCGACTTCTTTATTTTTGGATGTTCCCCGATTAGTGAAAAACAACGCACCTAACATAATGAAAATCAGCAGATAAGCCCAATTAATATCGAACTTGCCGTTTTTTTGTTTCTTAACTTCGCTCATAAAATATCGGGAATTTCGGTGATTTCGGCGTCCGCCCACAAATTTTCCAAGTTATAATATTCGCGGATATCCGGAATAAAAATATGCAACATCACTGTGCCGTAATCCATCGCAATCCATTGCGCCTCTCGCATGCCCACCGCACCCAGCGGTTTTTCGTGCAAACGGTCGGAAACCAAATCCCATACCGAATCCGACAAAGCCGACACTTGTATAGGAGTATTTCCCTGACATATAATAAAATACCGGCAAATGGAACTTTCCAATCCCGATAAATCCATAATCGTAATTTTCTTCCCTTTTTTCTCTTGTAATGCTTCTGTGATTGTATCTACCAAAATTTTTACTTCATCCATTGATTTTATTTATAAAAAAGCCTACAAAGATAGCTTGAATTTGGATTAATTACAAATTTATTCTATCGCCATATTTTATTATCATAATCGACTCCCTGCTGCTCTTTCAATGCCTGAATGTGCTTGTCTAATTCGGTGAGTTTGTATTCGACTTCCTCGATTTTCTTCGCGTCCGGCTGTTCCGCTTCCGACAGGGCTTCTTGATAATTGAAAAGGGTGGCGCGGTATTGGGTATAATAGAAAATAGCCCCTTGATAATCGTTTAAATTCTCTTCCTGCAACATTGCCAGCGCAAAAAACAACTCCATTTTTTGATTGTTGGTCGAAGCGTAGTCTTTCGCCAAGAAATAAGCCCTTCCAGCTTCTATAAAAACACTGTCTTCTTCGTACGAACGAGCCAAGCCCATCAGATAAGTATAGAGCGCGTTTTTATTCGGCAACGCAGTCTCTACCAATTTTTTATATCCTTCAATTGCTTGTGTAAAATTGCCCAGATTGTAATTGACGGACGACAACGCATACAACACCGTCATGTTTGTCGTATCTTGCGTAAGTGCCTGATTTAGGTAAGGATATGCGCAGGTGTCTTTTTGTAGGAAAAAATACGAAATACCCAGACTTCGATTGACCATCAGGGAAGAATCGCCGGCCGCCCGGCACTTTTCAAAACGCTTGGCGGCTTCGTCATACACATTTAAATGATAATAGGCAAAAGCATTCAAAGCATTCATTTGTGCGTTGGTTGTGTCGTGTGCAAGAAACGTTTCGGAATGCTGCACAGCCGAAATATAATCTTCTTGCTGAATATTCATTTTCACCAGGCTTAACGCCGAAAAAATATCGGTGGAATCCACTTGCCAAGCCTCTGCATAATACACACGCGCACTGTCGGCTCGATTGGTTTTTTCGTAGCACATCGCCACGCTTCGTTTCAAATAACTCAGGTTGTAATTTTCGGTTGGTATTTGTTGGTATTCGTCCAAAGCTGCGGCATATTTTTCTGCGCGATACAGCAAATCGGCTTTGCGAACGCGAAAATAAGTGTTGAGCGTGTCGAGCATTATTAGTTTGTCGTAGCAATGTATTCCTTTCTGAAATTGCATTGTCCGCTCGTAGCACAACGCCAAATCCAGTGAAATCGCAACGTCGTCCGGATACGATTGTTTCAGATTTTCCAAAATCTCAATCGCTTGAACATAATTGTTCAACGATTGATAGCAGCGAGCTTTTTGATACAATAATTCCCGGCTTGCTTCCTGCCCGTCAATATACTCAATTGCTTTCTGATATTGTGCCGTCCGAATGTATTCGGTCAATTCATTGTTTCCGTCTTGGGCAAACAAACCGAAAGAAAGAATCCATAGAGCGGCAAAAAAGGACAGTCGTTGCATGCTTTTCAAATTATGAATGATTTATATTCTACAAAAATAATCTTTTTGCAATAGATATGCAATAAAAGTGGTAACTTTGCCACCGTATTTTAAAACCTAAAAAGATATGGAAAAGGCCGAATGCAGGATTAAAGTGCTTAGAACGATATATGAGGAGTTTTCCGGAGGACAGTTGGTAGCCAAAACTACGGAGAATGAGCGGGTTGTGCTCGAATTGAGTGCCGCGCAAATGAAGGAAATGACGGAATTGAAGGCTGTTCTACAGTCCGGAATAATTATGAATTGGCTGAATGCGAAGCAAATATCAGAAAATACGTTTGAAGCGGAATTTATCGTTTTGGAGCCGAATTACTTGATGGACATCAGTGCGCTGGCGGAATGTTTTAAGCCTTACGGACATCATTTTTTGAACTATACGCTGTCGCGTTTGCAGGCAAAAGAAACAACTTCGCCCATTTTATTGGGAAATGCGGCGAACTTTTTCGTTGATGAATTTGTGTATGAAGACGAGCAAAATCCGGTCGATTTTATGGTTTCCTTGAAAAAATTGTTCCGGCTATATCCCTTTGAATTAACGGCTTGTAAGGATTTAAAAAATCCGAAGACGGAAAATGATTTTTTCGTGCAATGCCAAAAACATTTCCAGCATATCCGGCAGGTTGTTCAAAAGCTTTTCCCGAAAATACATATTCGGAAGGAAAACATTGTACTCGAGCCTTCGTTTATTTCCAATGCGTTGGGCTTGCAGGGACGGTTGGATATTATGCTGTCGGATTATTCACAATTTATTGAATTGAAATCGGGAAAAGCGGTCGAGGATTTCCGCAACGGTGGGGCGTTTCTTCGTTCGGCTGAAAATCATTATACGCAAATGATTTTATATTTGGCTGTACTCGAATTTAATCTGAATTTGCCGGCCGACGCTATTCAATCCTATTTATTGTATTCCAAATATCCGGTTTTGAGTCGCGAACGGCATCATCGTCCGCAGTTACAGAAAGCATTATCGCTTCGTAATCAGATTGTTGCGTGGGAATATGCTTTGCAACGCGCTAATCGTACGGAAACGACTGAAGCGTTGTTGAATGGTATTCGGGCTTCCGAATTAAACACCGAAAAAATGACCGGAAAACTGTTTGACTGTTATTTGGCTCCCAATATCAACTGTTTTCCGCAGGCTTTCGAGAAATTGAAAGATGCCGAAAAGGCGTATTTTCTTCGGCTTTATACCTTTGTCGTCAAAGAATTATGGCTGTCGAAAGCGGGCGAACGCGAATACGAAGGCGTGAAAAAAGCATCGGTGTTGTGGAATGTTTCGTTTGCTGATAAAATTCTTGCAGGTGAATTGCTCTACGACTTGCAAGTTACTGATAATCAAGCTGATTCGGAAACACACACCATCACATTGTCTATTCCTGAATATAAAGATTTTTATCTGCCTAATTTCCGAAACGGTGATGCAGTGGTGTTGTATGAACGCAACAGTGCGGCCGATACTGTCAATAACCGTCAGGTGTTTAAAGGCTCGATTGAACAGCTGGACACTCGCGAGTTGACAATCCGCCTGCGTTACCGGCAAAAAAACCGCTCGGTTTGGAACGTCCGCTCCACCTACGCAGTCGAACACGATTACATGGATACCACTTATGCTTCTATGTTTAAGGGATTTACGGCGTTTATCGAAGCTAATCAAGACCGCAAGGATTTGTTGCTGTGCAAGCGTCCGCCCGCCGAAGGGGAAATTTTTCTGTTGATTGGACCTCCGGGAACAGGTAAAACGTCTATCGCTCTCAAAAAAATGGTCGAAGACGAATTGAAAAAAAACAAGACGACGATTTTGCTGATGTCTTACACCAACCGTGCGGTCGATGAGATTTGTAAGGCGTTGGTCGATATTCATCCCGAATTGCCGTTTATCCGTATCGGCAGCGAACTGAATTGCGCACCGGAATTTCGCCCGCAGTTGTTGGAAAACCGCTTGGAAAATTGCACCAAACGAAGTGAAGTAGCGGAATTGATGAGCCGTTGCCGGATTTTTGCAGGAACCGTCGCTTCGCTGGCAAACAAGCCGGAACTCTTTCAGTTAAAGCGGTTTGACTTGGCAATTATCGACGAAGCCACGCAGTTGTTAGAGCCGCATTTGCTGGGCATTTTGTGCGCCAAAACCAACGACGGCGCAAATTCGGTACAACGTTTTGTCCTTATCGGCGACCACAAACAGCTGCCCGCCGTTGTGTTGCAAAGCAAAGAAGAAAGCCGCGTGCAGGAAGTGGTTTTGAACGAAATGGGCTTGACGAATTTGAGCGATTCGTTGTTTGAACGGCTGTATCGAAAATATACGCAGGAAGGCTGGAACACCTTTTGGCATTTCCTTTCGGCGCAGGGACGCATGCACCCCGATATTGCATATTTTCCTTCGGAACAGTTTTACGAGGGAAAATTGGGTTGCGCCGGCCTGCCTCACCAAATCGAAACAGGAACGTACCGGCGGCTGAATTTTTATCCGGTGCAACCGGAAAAATGTGAAAATTCGGAAAAAACGAATTTGAACGAAGCCCGGCAAGTCGTTGCCATTTGCCGGAAAATTTTCGGGGAGTGTTTGGAAAATCAAAAACCGTTTAATCCACAACATATTGGGATTATCACGCCTTTCCGAAACCAAATCGCACTGATACGTAAGCAATTACAGGAAACAGGCATTTCAGAATTTGCCGAAATCACGGTCGATACGGTGGAACGTTTTCAGGGAAGCCAGCGCGACATCATCATTTATTCGTTCTGCATTAAAACCGAAAGCCAACTGACGGCTTTGCCGAATTGGCTGGAAGAGAACGGAAAATCCATTGACCGGAAATTGAATGTTGCACTGACACGAGCAAAAAAGCAATTGCATATCGTAGGAAATGAATTGCTTTTATCTAAAAATCCGCTCTACAAACGGCTAATCGATCATTTCAATTATACAAAAACCGTTTGATACTTTTTTTCGGTGTTTTTTCAAATTCGTTGGGATACAGCTGTATTTCGGCAATTTTTTCGTAATTGGCCACCATGCCGTTCAACGTTTCCTTATTTTTCTTCATGATTTCCACCAGATCAATTTCCGCCAATCCGGTCGAATCGACCGCTTCGTAATCAGGATAAACCAAAGCGACCAGCCGTCCGTTGCGTTCTACTACCAGACTTTCCATGACGAAAGGCAGATTGTCGAGTTTGGCCTCGATTTCTTCGGGATAAATATTTTGTCCGCTGGCACTCAAAATCATGCTTTTGGAACGTCCGCGAATGAAAATATTATTATCTGTGTCGATTGTTCCCAAATCACCGGTTTTCAGCCAACCGTCGTCGGTGAAAACCGCGCGCGTGGCTTCCTCGTTTTTATAATAGCCTTTCATCACATTTTGTCCTTTCACCTGAATTTCACCGGTGATAGTGTAGGGATCTTCCGAATCAATACGCACCTGCATTATATTCAATATTTTCCCGCAGGAATGAGAAATATAATCGGGATAAAGTGTAAAACTGATTAACGGCGCACATTCAGTCATTCCGTAACCGACAGTAACCGGAAATTTAATTTTTTGCAAAAAATCTTCCACTTCGGCATTGAGCGGCGCACCACCAATAACAAACTGTTCAAATTTTCCTCCGAAAGCAGTCATTAATTTTTTGCGGATTTGCGCATAAATCTGCGTATTCAACAGCGGAATATTTAAGGCATATTTCATTGGAACGGTGTCCAGCATGGGTAAAATCATTTTCCGGTAGATTTTTTCCAATATCAATGGAACGGAAATAATCAAAATCGGCTTCACCTCTTCAAAAGCTTTTAAAAGGATTTTGGGTGCAGGAGTTTTGCCCAATAACGTGATATGACAACCTTCGGACAAGGCAAACAAAAACTCGAACGCCGCGCCGTAGGTATGTGCCAACGGAAGAAACGACAACATGGGGTCTTTCGGGTTCAAATTGAATATACTGTGAGCAAAAGTCAAATTTCCCGACAAGTTATTTCCGGTAATCATGACTCCTTTGCTGAAACCGGTCGTTCCGGATGTATAATTTAAAACCAGCACCGAATCGTTGTCTAATTCAATATAATTAATGTGTTCGGGACGAAATCCGTTCGGGTATTTTTCCCGGATTTCCGCCTCTATTCCGGCAATGACTTTATCCAATTCTTCGCCTTCGCGTTGATATTTCAACGAAAAGTCGGTCAATGAAAAGGCTGCCCGCAATTCGGGTAATTTTTCTTCTTCCAACGTTTCCCAAATCGAATCGGCAGAAAACAGGAAAACGGAGTCGGAATGATGGATGATATGGCACACATCATCGGGATTGAAATCTTGCAAAATCGGCACAATCGTCGCGCCATAAGTTACCGTCGCCATGTAAGCGATGCACCAACGTGCACTACTTTTCCCAATCAAAGCAATTTTATCCCCTGTGTTGATATTGCTTTTTCTAAAAAGAATATGCAGTTTTTCAATTTCTTTGGCCACTTCGCCATAAGTGAAAGTGGTCGGAGTGTCGTAATCGGTAAATGCGTTGTAGTCGAAATGTTTTCTAAAACTTTCTTCAAACAACTTGATAAAATTTTCTTTTTTCATAATGCACACATTCTGAGTATTTGTGCAAAAATACGGAAAATTCTATACTTTCAAAAAAAATGACAGATTATTTTTTTTCTTAACTTTGGCACGTTCTTTGCTCTATCCCCTCGTGTAACAATTTGTGATGCGAACAATTCTTAAAAAAAGTGTGATTTATGTTGTAAAACATATAGAATTATTTTTAAAAATGAAAAATAATATGCTACACACACACATTACTCACTTGGCGGTTTAACAGAAATTTACACGCTATACGGCCTGTAACGCGTCTTTTTTCTCACGCGCGTAATATACAAAAAATATTTTTAATACGCAATATTTCCGGCCTCCGGCGTTGCGAAGGCGGACAACAATCTGTCATTGCGGGCTTGACCCGCAATCTCCTGTTTTCCCCCAACCCCCTAAAGGGGGAGAAAAAGCCCTTGCAAAATTGTGCGCTGCCACTCCCTCCCCTTCAGGGGAGGGCTGGGGAGGGGTCATTCTCAACTCATAACTCATAATTCATAACTCATAACTCAAAAAAAAGTATGCGAAAAACAATCAAGATGAAAAACAATTTATTGCTGCTTCTGTCGGTGCTTTGCTGGCCGGTAGTAGCTCAGACTCACGACCCGACTGTTGTGCGGTTTGTGAATGTCGGTAAGATGCTCGTAGAGCAGCGGACGGATTTTCCGTCGAAGGCTGTGCTGTTTATTCCCGACGGCTTTTTGGCCGACAGCGTTTCGTCGATTGTGCAGGACGGTATCACCGCCATCGGCGGTAATTTCTACCAGAATGCGCTGTCGAAAGTATTTAAGCTGCGTGCAGACAGTTTTACGGTCAGCACCGGAACCGTGCGGTTTATGAGCGTGAGCGATTCCTCTAAACGGCGGACGATTGCTCTCTGGCCTGCGGGACGGACTTCTATCGCCAACCGTTATACTGCGGCCGATACTTCGGCGGTGGATTTCTTCCGGCGCGGAAATTATTACCTCGCTTTCCCGAACATCGAGATTGCGACCGATGACAGCATTCATGTCGAGGCAGTGCTGGGTATGGACGCGATTGACATCAGGCGGACATCGATCAAAGGCGTTTTATATCTCGAAGCCAAAGCAGTGGCAAACGCGGCTACCGGCACAGCCCAGATTTTCGATGCTTCGCTTCGCGTAACCGGAAATACGGTAACCGCAGGTGCAGTGGTGATTGCAAAGTATATTTTGCCGTTTCGCGATGATTCGGGCAATAAGTATCTTTATCCGTTTGCTGCGCCCTATACCAATCAGCGAGCCGGTTATTTTGCGGGAAACTGGGTGCGCGCTCCGCAAATGGACACTTCGACCGGGCATTATGCTTATCCTTATGCCAATAAAAAAGCGGCACAGGCCGATCATATAGACGCAAGTCAGTATGTTCGCTATGCAGACGATTATTTGACGGCTACCCGTCCGTATCTGCTTTGGTTGCAGCCCAATGGCTTCGGTTACGATTTGCCGTTTATCATCACCGGCGGGGAGGAACACGACATAGACGAGTTTATCTTCAACGGCACGCCTCACAATTTGCTCCATATAGAAGAGCAGAAATTCACCGGTAATCTCTACGAGCGGACGCCTTCTGCTGCGGGTACGAAGTATCAGTGGTTGATTGGTAACTCCTATACGGCGGCGTTGTCGATAGATTCGCTCTCTAATGCGATTATACTTTACGCGGCAAGCTTTTGTGCATTGAAATTATCAAAAAGTTGGAACTTCAGAGTCAATAAATTTTTCAATTCCGATTCATATTTTATGCAGACCGTATCAAAAAACTCGCGGATAGCCTCGTGAAATATAAGAGGCGTTTCATAATACTTTCCAT
>BNTW01000076.1 GCA_025996895.1 Bacteroidia bacterium
AATATCAAATAGAAAAAAAAGAAAAGGAGATGATATGAATATGTAAGGATATAAATGAGGAGGAAATTATTGATTATTTTGTTGTAAATTTATAACTGAAATTGAGGACAGTGAACTGAGAATAACAGAAGAAATTGGAATCATTGGAATGGTAACGATCTTTATTTCTATATCCAATTCAATCATTGACAGTGGTTTTTGTAATGCTTTGATCCGAAAAACAGATGCAAAAAGCATAGATTATAATACGGTATTCTATTTTAATCTGGTTTTAGGAATCTTTTTTTACCTGCTGCTCTATTTCTTTTCCCCGTTGATTAGTCAATTTTTTAAAGAACCGGTATTGATACCTGTACTCAAAGTGTTTGGTTTAGTACTTATCGTCAATTCATTGGCTTTGATTCAACGGGTACTCTTTATAAAAAAAATAGATTTCAAAACACAAGCCAAAATTTCGTTGATTGCTTCTATAACGAGTGGAATAATCGGTATTACGATGGCTTATTTTAAATGTGGTGTTTGGAGTTTAGTTGGACAGCAATTATCCCGACAGTTTTTGATTACATTATTTTTCTGGATTTACAGTTCCTGGTATCCAGCATGGGAATTTTCTAAAAAAAGTTTTAAAGAATTGTTTGGGTTTGGCTCCAAATTATTAGCAGCCGGATTAATAGATACAATTTATAAAGATATTTATTATCTGATCATTGGTCGTTTTTATAGTGCGGCTCAATTGGGACAATATACTCGCGCAAGTCAATTTAATGATATTTTTGCAAAAAATTTAACAACGGTAATACAGAAGGTAAGTTATCCTGTCTTGAGTTCCATTCAAGAAGATCCGGAACGATTAAAAACTGCTTATCGAAAAGTAATAAAAACAACCGTTATCGCTTCATTTATGGGAATGTTGGGTTTGGCTGCTGTTGCTAAACCGTTAATATTATTGCTGATTGGAGAAAAGTGGCTGACTGCAGTTTACTATTTACAAATTATTTGCTTTGGCGGAATGTTATACCCTCTACATGCTATTAATTTGAATATGTTGCAAGTGAAAGGACGATCGGATTTATACTTGAAATTGGAAATTATCAAGAAAATATTGGCGGTTATTCCTATTTTTTTGGGAATCTTTTTGGGTATTGAGGTCATGTTGTGGGGAGGTGTTTTCAATTCTTTTGTGGCTTACTTTTTGAATAGTTATTATTCGGCTGATTTGATCAACTATTCGACAAAGGAACAAATTAAAGATGTGTTTCCCACATTATTTATTTCTTTGTTTATTGCTGGTTGTATGTGGTTTTTGAATTTTGTAGGCATACGGAGTAATATTTTATTAATTACGTTGCAAGCAGTAGTCGGATTTTCGATTTTTATGTTAATCTATGAAAAACTGCAACAACGTGAATATGTAGAAGTGAAACAAATGATCTTATCGGGGATAAGAAAAATAAAATAACGATTATGTTAATAAAGTCATTACTTACGATTAAGGATACACTTTATTCTTTAGAAGAAATCAAAGAATGGATCGAATATAGAAATAAAGTGATAGATGTTCAAGTAGAAAGGGTCCCTTTTGCTTCATTGGAAAAATGGTATCAGGATACGGATGGATCGCTCATACATAGTTCCGGCAGATTTTTTTCTATTCAAGGTATCCGGATTGAAACCGATTACGGAAGTGTTTCAAATTGGACACAACCTATTATCAATCAACCTGAAGTAGGATATTTGGGAATTTTGACCAAAGAGTTTAATGGAGTTTTATATTTTCTAATGCAAGCGAAAATAGAACCAGGTAATGTCAATTGTGTTCAAATTTCTCCTACTTTACAGGCAACCAAAAGCAATTATAGACAAATACATCAGGGACAAAAACCAAATTATTTGGATTATTTTGTTAATGCAACGCCTTCTCAGATTATTTTAGATCAATTACAATCGGAACAAGGTGCACGATTTTTACGCAAAAGAAACCGAAATATCATCATTAAGGTTGATGAAGCAGTAGAAGCACACGAAGATTTCCGTTGGATGACCTTAGGACAAATAAAAGAGCTAATGAGAGAAGACAATAAGGTGAATATGGATACTCGTACCGTATTGTCGGGATTGAAAATCAGTGATTTCTTATCGCCGATGAACGACACAAAAAATCTGTCGGACTTTGGTAAAGGAATGATTCTTTCTTCTACTACAAATCACAGTTATTGTTCTACGACGGAGCATCTATCCTGGTTATCTTCGTTAAAATCCAAATATGATTTATGGGTAAATCCTTTCCCTTTGAATGAAATGACGGATTGGCAGTTATTGCCGGACGAAATATCTCGAAAAGACAATAAGTATTTTAAAATAATCGGAGTAAAGGTGATTATCTCCAATCGAGAAGTAAAATCATGGTATCAACCGTTGGTTCAACCCATGCAACAAGGAATATGTGCCTTTATTATAAAAAAAATCAATGGGATTTATCATTTTTTGATTCAGGCAAAACTGGAATGTGGTAACTTTGATGTTTTGGAATTAGCCCCCACAGTACAGTGTTTAACAGGAAATATTGAAGATCCGGATACGGTACGACCGCCCTTTTTGGATTATGTGTTGAATGCGCCTCAAGAAAAGATTATTTACGATACATTGCAATCGGAAGAAGGCGGACGATTTTATAAGGAACAAAACCGGAATTTATTGATTGAAGCTGATGATTCGCTTCCAATGGAATTGCCGCCCCATTATACTTGGATGACATTGAAACAGATATATAAATTTTTAAGATTTAATAATTATCTGAATATTCAATCCCGGAGTTTAATAGCTGCTATTAATTATTTGCATTAAAAATGAAAAAAGATAGATATAAAGTGGGTGTTTTAGGGGTTGCGAATATAGCTGTTCGTTCGCTGATTCCGGCGTTTTATAATTCCGGCCGTTTTGAACTTGCCGGTATAGCAAGCAGAAGTTTGTTTAAAGCGAATGAAATAGCAAATAGCTATAATTGTCAGGCTTATGGATCGTATGATGAATTATTAGATAATGAAGCAATAGATTTGGTATATGTTCCGTTACCTACCGGATTACATTACGAATGGATATTAAAAGCACTGAAAAAAGGGAAGCATGTGATGAGTGAAAAATCGCTGGCTTCTACCTGGCAAGAAGTAAAAGAATTAACTGAGTTGGCAGAAAAAAATAATTTGCTATTAATCGAAAACTTTCAATTTCGATTTCATTCGCAGCACCAATGGGTAAGAGAACAATTAAAAAATAATGCAATAGGCGACATTCGATGTTTCAGAAGTTCTTTCGGGTTTCCTCCGTTTTCAGATAAAAACAATATCCGTTATTCTAAAAATTTGGGAGGTGGAGCCTTGTTAGATACCGGAGCTTATACGCTGAAAGCCATGCAAACAATACTTCCGGAATATTCATTTACTTTTCGATCTGCATCTTTATATTCTTCTCCCGGATTTGATGTAGAATTATGGGGAGGAGCTTATTTGGATTGTGAAGAAGGAATTACGGCTCAATTGTCCTTTGGTTTTGATAATTATTATCAGTGTAATTATGAAATATGGGGTTCGAAAGGAAAAATAATTTCTACTCGCGCCTTTACGGCTCCGGCTAATCTGGAACCACTCATTATTTTAGAAAAACAAGACTCTAAAGAAGAAATCCGGTTGCCTAAAGATGATCACTTTAAGAATATTCTGCTGTATATTGCCGAATGTCTTGATAAACAAAAATATAAAGAAGAATATCAACAAAATTTAATGCAAGCTTATTATATAGAGCAAATAAAAAATTATTGTTATGGCAAATAATAATATATACGTTACGATGCCCACGTTGGCACCTTTGGAAGATGTAACCGAATTATTGAAAGGAGTTTGGGAACGGGGAATATTGACACATAACGGCCCATTGATACAACGCTTTGAAAAAGAAGTTGCCGAATTTCTTCGTATTAAAAATATTGTTTCTGTTGTTAATGGAACGTTGGCCATTCAATTGGCTATCAAAGCATTGGATTTAAAAGGAGAAATAATTACTACGCCTTTTACTTTTATCGCAACAATCAGTTCGATCCGATGGGAAGGGTGTACGCCGGTATTTGTGGATATTGACCCGGAAACTTTGAATATAGACCCTCGAAAGATAGAAGAACGTATTACTAAAAATACTTGTGCCATATTGCCTGTTCATGTTTTTGGGAATCCCTGTCCTATCGAAGAAATTGATGAAATAGCGAAAAAACATAATTTAAAAGTAATCTATGATGCTGCCCATGCCGTAGGAGTCAATTATAATGGAAAATGTATTTTTGAATACGGTGATATTTCAACTACCAGCTTTCATGCTACAAAAATGTTAAATACAGCTGAAGGTGGAGCATGCTTTGCGTTGAATGATAAAATTCACGAAAAAATGAAACGCTTGCGCTTTTTCGGTTATGATAACAAAAAAGATGCGGTAGATGATGGCACGAATGCTAAAATGACGGAAGTGCATGCGGCTATGGGAATTGCCAATCTGAAGTATTTGAAACAAGCATTAGACGACCGAAAAGAAAAATACACTTTGTATAAGGAACGGCTGTCGGTCAATCCGGATTTAAAATTCCAACGGATAAATCAAGATTGTAATTACAGCTATTTTCCGGTAATATTTCCGTCTGAAACGATCTTACTGAAAGTAGAAAAAGATTTAAATGCACAAAATATATATCCTCGACGTTATTTTTATCCTTCGGTAAATACATATAAAGACATTGTTCCATACATAAAAATGCCTGTATCCGAAGATATTGCTAATCGAATTTTGTGTTTGCCATTGTATTATGATCTGACACGAGAAGATATTATAAAAATTGCAAACTGTACATTGGAAGTACTGGGATAAATAAACCATAAATGATAGCAACAGAAAGGAAAAAAGGTACCTGTTTATTATATAGTGAAAATATAATCGGTAGGCTGTGTCTAAAATTTGGCTTATTGTTGATTATGTTTAAGTCCATGTACCTTTCTTTTACATGGTATATTCCGGAAATAGCTATTTATGCTATCGGGCTGATTTCCTTTGTCCTTTTTATGATAACTTCGCGTAATGTATTTAATCAAAACAACAATAATAAAGTATTATGTGTATTTTTCATTATTATACAATTTTACGTCTTTTTTATTACTTTAAATCAATCTATTATTTTGATGTTCGTACTTAGTATTTCTACTTTTTATACATGTGGTATATTATTATTGAATGACGATATCAAGGTTGAATTGGTGAATTTTTGTAGTAAAACATTAGGTATTCTACTTTTAATCTCAATTCCTGCTTGGATTTTATATTTATTAGGTTTTTCGTGGCCCCACTATGTAAGTCAGGATTGCGGAATAGACTTCTATATACATGCCAATTATTATTTTTTTGTGGTAAGTGCTAAACCGCAGGACATAATAGACATACAACGATTTTGCAGTTTTTTCCTTGAACCGGGGCATTTAGCGACTACTTGTAGTTTCTTCCTCTTTATCAATAAATTTAATATAAAACGTTGGGAAGTGTTATTAATGCTTGTGGCGGTTATATTATCTTTATCTTTGGCAGGATATGGACTTTTGATAGGGGCGTATATCTTTTATTTGATTTTGTATAACAAAAATTACAAGAAATATCTTTTGGCTTTTGCATTATTAATAGCTGGATTGACGGTATTCTTTATGAACCTTAATATGGGAAATAATGTTATTAATGAGAAAATCATTTCACGTTTGGTTTTTGAAGATGGAGAAATGTCAGGAAATAATCGTTTTACTCCGCGCTTTGAAAGTCATTATCATAAATACCTTAAGTCGGACGACGTATATTGGGGAATATTAAAAGAATTTTCAACAGTAGACTATAAATATAATTGGATGGATGGAAGTGCCGGATGGAAAAGATATATTATTATGTATGGAATTATCGGTACTTCTTTGGTTTTAATATTTTATTTGTTACTTTTGTGTGTCAAATGGTCTTATGCCGGATTTTTCTTTTTTATTGTTTTTCTTGTTGCGAATTGTATAAGAGATTATCCGTTGAGACAATATTGGCTTTATACATATATTCTTGCTCTTCCTTTATTGCAAAGGCAATATATGAGTTTTAATAAACAAAGGAAGTTAATTAATGGTTAAATGGAGATATATACCAACATGAAAGTAGCGCATATTACACATTCCGGAAAATTTGTAGATGATACTATAGGGTTATTTGATTCGATAGATTATTTAGACAATACTTATTATTTTATGGCAAGTAAAATAAATAATGAGTTGCAATGTGTAAAGAATAAAAAATACTTAGTCGTAAAAAATACATTTAAAGATATTATAGACGATATTTTAGAAAGAAAATTTTCGGTAGTCATTTTATATTCTAAAAGTTATGGAATGAAGACTCGCCAACTTTTACGTTTAAATAAAGAAACCAAATTGATATGGATTTCCTTTGGATTTGATATTTATTCGGATACTTCTATTATGAGGTTGGATAAATTTCCGATAAAAATGAATCTATTTTCTACTAAAACAAAAAGGTATTTAATTTCACATCTTCGTTATCTTCTTGGAATGTTCTATCGTTCTCCGGAAAATTATATAGCCTATCCGCGATTTTTACAGAGAGTTGATTATGTATCTACCGTTTTTAATGAAGAGTATGAATGGCTGATGAAAGACAAGAATCTTCACGCAAAAAGATTTTCTTTTAAATTTGTGGATCACAATAAATACGATAAACTTCCTGAACAAATAGCTATGGGAAAAAGATGGGGCATATTGGTTGGTAATTCTATTATGCCTACAGCCAATCATTTGGATATTTTTGAAAAACTAAAAGCTATGCCATTGGCACAAAAAGATAAAATAATTGTTCCGTTAAGTTATGCGGGAGCTAAAACTTATCGTAATTATTTAATTCGTGTTGGTAAAAAAATGCTTGGAGAACAACATCTTATGCCATTGCTTAATTACGTGCCGTTGAACGAATATTTATCCTTATTAGCTAATTGTAAGGCTGCTATTATGGGATATAAGAGACAACAGGGGATTGGAAATATTTCATGGTTATTTATTTATGGTGCGAAAGTATATCTGCCCAAAGAAAGTGTTACCTATTTGCATTATAAAAATATGGGTGTTGAAGTTTTTTCTATAGAAGAAGATTTGACATACGAACATTTGAATACGCCCTTGAGCCATGAACAAATAGAAAAAAACTTTAATCGAATAAAACAAGCTGCTCATTATGATATTGTAAGAAATGATCTGAAAAAATCAATAGACGAAGTGATCAAAGACTTGGATGAGAATGATATAAAATTTGAGATTTGACATGAAAGATATAGCTATATATGGAGCTGGAGGCTTGGGAAGAGAAATAATATGGATTATCGACCAGATAAATGAGTTGAAACCAACTTGGAATTTAGTAGGTTTTTTTGACGATACTAAAATCATAGGAGATAAAATTGCGGGAAATAATCCCGTATTGGGCGGGTTGAAAGAGTTAAATGAGTGGAAAGATGAATTGGCTGTTGTATTAGCTTTTGGTAATCCCAATTCAGTATGGCTTGTAAGGAGTAAAATTAATAATTCTCTTCTCTCTTTTCCTAACATTATTCACCCTAATTTGAGATGTCCGGATATAAATTCATTGCTTATTGGAAAAGGAAATATCATTACAGGCAATTGCGTTTTTTCTTGCGATGTTTCGATTGGGAATTTTAATTTATTTAATGGTTCTGTATGTTTGGGGCATGATGTAAAAATAGGATCTTATAATACCCTTATGCCTGCGGTACGTATTTCAGGGAATGTTGAAATAGGAGAGAGAAATTTATTTGGATTGTGTTCTATTGTATTGCAACAATTGAATATCGGTGAAGGGATTACGCTTACTCCAGGAAGCGTATTGCTTCATAAACCTAAAAACAATTCTATCTATATCGGTAATCCGGCAAAATTATTTAGATATTAACAAAAATAAAATTATAAACTTTATCAAAATAAAATTATAAAAATATGGAAATCGAAAAATTTATTGATCTTTTGGCAGAACAGTTTGAGGAAACAGATCGGAGTTTACTTACACCGGAAACTAAGTTTAAGGATTTAGAAGAATGGAGTTCTCTACTTGCTCTTTCGGTGATAGCACTTGCCGATGAAGAATATGATGTTGCTTTAAAAGGCGATGATATTCGTAATGCGACGACTATTGAAGATTTATTCAATACTATCAAGAATAAGATTTAAATGGCTTTTTTTGAATTTAAAAATGTTAAGATTGCCGGAATAGCCGCCGGCGTTCCGGCAAATATAACATTAAATAACGAGCAGGTTATTCAATCGGAAGATTACGATGCAAACGCTTTTGTTGAAACAACCGGAGTTAGACAAAGACGGGTTTCGGAAACACTAACAACGTCTGATCTGTGTTTTGCAGCCGCTGATAAATTGATTTCCGATTTGGAATGGGATAAATCAGAAATAGAGATGTTGGTTTTTGTATCCCAAACTGCTGATTACATTCTTCCGGCTACAGCTTGTATTTTGCAAGAACGTTTAGGTTTGAGTAAAGAATGTTATGCTGAAGATATAGCACTTGGTTGTTCCGGTTGGGTATATGGACTAAGTAATGTAGTTTCTTTATTAAGTACCGGAAGTATAAAAAAGGCATTGTTGTTTGCTGGTGATGCAAAAAAGCGCGCAAAAGAAATTTTGAATCCTTTGTTTGGTCATGCAGGAACAGTTACTGCTTTGGAATATATAGAAGGGGAGAAGGGCTTTCAATTTCATTTTGGAACAGACGGAAGTGGTTATGATTCCATTATTATTTTGGATGGAGGAAGCCGAAATCAGGTTTCTCCGCAATCTTTTGAATTGGAAAATTTTGAAGGAAAGCAAATACATCGCTTACAAACACGCATGAAAGGGATGGATGTTTTTGCTTTCGGCATCTCCGTACCTCCAAAATCTATTAAGAAACTGGCAGAACATTATGGTTTTGATTATTTAGATGCCGATTATTTTATTTTCCATCAGGCCAATATGAAGATGAATGAAAAGATACGGACAAAACTCAAATTAGAAGCTGATAAAGTTCCGTATAGTATGCCGAATTTTGGAAATACTTCATCTGCGTCTATTCCACTTACCATTGTTTCTGAATTGAAAGGAAAGATTGAAAATAAACCGGCTAAATTTATTTGTTGCGGTTTCGGTGTGGGTTTGTCATGGGGAACAGTCGCTTTTGAAACGGATAATTTGGTTATATCTGATTTAGTTGAATTAAATTTGTATTAGTATGTCATATAATCCATATTCATTAGAAGGGAAAACAATATTAATAACAGGAGCCTCATCAGGTATAGGGCAAACTACCGCTATAGAATGCTCGAAATTAGGTGCAAAAGTTATTATTACTGCTCGAAATGAGAAGCGGCTTAATGAAACTTTTTTGCAGTTACATGGTGAAGGACATCAGCAGATTATTGCAGATTTGACTGTGAGGGAAGATCTTGATTATTTAATAGAAAATATTACTCAATTGGACGGATTAGTGAATAATGCCGGAATAAATAAAATATTACCGGTACAATTTATTAATGAAAATGATTTTGAAAATATATTGAAAATCAATACGATTGCGCCCGTTTTTTTAATGCAGCGCTTATTTAAAAAGAAAAAGTTTAATCGAAATGCTTCTATTGTCATTACATCTTCAATAGGAGGAGTTTTTTCTATTACTCCGGCAAATGCGATGTATGGAATGTCAAAAAGTGCAATAAGTTCGTTTATGAAATTTACTGCATTAGAAATGTCTATAAAAGGAATTAGGTGTAATTGTGTTAATCCGGGTATGATAGAAACTCCACTAATCGATAAAGCTGTCTTAACAACAGAAGACAGGGAAAGGGATATTGCTAAATATCCATTAAAACGATACGGCAAACCAACAGATGTTGCTTTTGGAATCATTTACTTATTATCAGATGCTTCATCGTGGGTTACCGGTACAAGTTTAGTGATTGATGGAGGAATAACGATATGAACAACAATTTAGAAAAGTATAACAATGTATTCATAGATTTGTTTGATGTTCGGGAATCCGAATTGAATACATTAAAATTGAAAGAATCTGTTCAATGGGATTCGGTCGGCCATATCGGTTTGATTTCCACTTTGGAAGAAGTTTTTGATGTTAGTTTGGATGCAGACGATATGTTTGCTTTGACAAGTTATCCGGAGGGCATTCAAATCTTGAAAAAATATCAGATCGATTTTGAGTAAGATGTTTGATTTTTCAACATACACATCGCAAATAGTCTGTATAACGCCGGACAGTAAGGCTTATACTTACAAAGAACTTTCGGCAAAAGCAAATGATTTGTCCGGATATTTGGAATCTCATTCGTTGGTTTTTTTGATGTGTAGCAATACGATTGGCTCTCTGGTAGGTTATGTCGCTTTTTTACAGGCAAATTGTGTTTCGCTATTGTTGAATAAGGAAACCGATCCGCATTTATTAGATAACTTGTTGCAAACCTATCGTCCGGATTATCTTTGGATTCCGGAGAAAGATTTGTTTCTCTATCCGGAATGGCAATTTTGTGTTTCGATAGCCGGTTATTCGTTATTAAAAAATCTGGACTCGTCTCAAATAAAAATGCCTTCCGAATTGGCTTTATTGCTGACAACTTCGGGAAGTACAGGCTCTCCCAAGTTGGTAAGGCTTTCAAAGAAGAATTTGATAAGTAATGCGAAATCGATTGCTACCTATTTGAATATTACCAACGAGGAAAAGCCGATTACTTCGCTACCTATGTATTATTCATTCGGTCTGTCTGTAATTAATAGCCATCTAATAACCGGAGCAACCATTTTACTTACGGATTTTTCATATATCCAGAAAGAATTTTGGGATTTTGCGGTAGAAAACAACTGTACGTCGTTTTCAGGGGTTCCTTTCACTTACGAAATACTGAAAAAAATCAAGTTTTGGAACAAAGAGATACCGACATTGAGAACATTAACCCAGGCGGGTGGAAAATTGGATAATTCGTTGTTGGAGTATTTTGTAACCAATGCCCGGCAACGGAATATCCGTTTTTATTTGATGTACGGACAAACGGAAGCTACAGCCCGCATGAGTTACTTGCCTCCTGAATCTGCTTTGGAAAAGTTAGGAAGTATAGGCATAGCTATACCAAACGGCCGGTTTGAATTGCGAAACGATTCCGGAGATATGATTACAGAGCCGGATACGGTTGGTGAATTGGTTTATTGGGGCGAGAATGTGTGTTTGGGTTATGCCGAGAGTCGCGAAGACTTGTTGAGAGGAGATGACAACAACGGAGTTTTATATACAGGCGATTTGGCTTATTTCGACAAAGGCGGTTTCTATTATATTGCCGGCAGAAAGAAAAGATTTTTAAAATTATTTGGAAACAGAATCAGTTTGGATTATACGGAAAACTTGTTAAAATCCATTAGCCCTGAATGTGTTTGTGTGGGAACAGATAACAAGATGATCATTTATACGACGGAACAAAATAAAATGGAAGAAATTATATTGTTTTTGGCAAATACGACAAAATTGAATAAGACAGCATTTGAAGTACGTTATATAGATAAAATACCCCGTTCGGATGCAGGGAAAATATTGTATTCGGAATTGCCGGTAGTTTAAATAAAATAATTATGGCTCATATAAAAGTTGAAAATATAAGTATAGCAGGAATTTCGGCTTGTGTGCCGTCGACCGTAGAAGAAAACAGTTCGTTGCCCTTTTTCAAAGGAGATGAAGCGGGGAAATTTATAGCTTCTACCGGAATTGAAAGACGTCATATTGCAGATGTAAAAACTACTTCAGGAGATTTATGTTATAAGGCCGCAGAGGATTTAATCGCTAAATTGGATTGGAAGAAAGATGATATTGACTGTCTGATTTTTGTGAGCCAAAGCCCCGATTATCTTTTGCCGGCAACTTCGTGTATATTGCAAGGACGGTTAGGCTTAAAAGAAGGATGTTATACGATTGATATTTCTTACGGCTGCCCCGGTTGGGTCTATGGATTGAGTGTTATTGCTTCGCTCATGTCTTCCGGTTGTATGAAAAAAGGGCTTTTGCTGGTAGGTGATACTCCTTCCAAATTCAAGTCCCGGAATGATAGGACTTCCTGGCCATTATTTGGAGATGCCGGTACGGCAACTGCGATAGAATATGTTTCGGAAGCGGATCCGATGTATTTTACATTTTCGACAGAAGGAGTTTCGTATCAGTCCATTATCATACCAGATGGTGGCGCGCGCAATCCGGTAACAGAATCTTCTTTAAAAGAAGTCGTTATTAGCGAAGGAATTGCACGACGGCCTCTTGATAGTGAAATGGATAGCATGAGCGTATTTGCTTTTGGGTTGAAACGTGCACCGGAATCGGTACTGGACATTTTAGAATATGCTCAAGCAGAGATTGATGCAATTGATTTATTCGTTTTTCATCAAGCAAATTATTATATGCTGGAGAAAATTCGTAAGAAGTTAAAAATTCCGGCAGAAAAAGTGCCATACTGTCTTCAGGATTATGGAAACACGAGTTGTGCTACCATTCCTTTAACATTGGCAACACAATGTTCGGATATTTTGACGAATAAGAAAAAGAAGGTAGTAGCAACCGCTTTTGGAGTAGGATTATCATGGGGAAGTGTTTTGTTCTCTTTGGATTTAATTCAATGTTTATCAATTCAATAGTTCGTTCAAAATTTCATCTAACCTAATCAAAAGAGGTAAAAGGGTATCTGAATAAATAGAAAATAGAGTGTAACCTAAAAATAGTAAAATGTTTTCTCATTTAAAAAATCAAATAAATATACTAATAGTACTATTGTTTTGTCAATATAGGGGACTTCTAAAAATTACTTTTTTCTCGCACGGAGTCATTGTCCGACTCTTTTAAGAGGAGACTATCCCGGATGAAACGAAGTCCATTAATCCCAACTGAAATAATCACTGCGAATTTATACAAAA
>BNTW01000077.1 GCA_025996895.1 Bacteroidia bacterium
AGGCAACGGGGAAACGCAGACGCACAAAATTATTGTGAAATAATGTTGTCATTGCGGCGAAGGCCGCAATCCCCTGCCCATCGTTAAACAGTCATTAACGGACATTAGGGGATTGCGCGTCAAGCGCACAATGACAGGACAGAACGACAATCGGGAACGTTCGCATAACATCAAATTCCCGGCGTAGGGGCGAAATTTTTTCGCCCCTTTTTTCGCTTTATCGAATTTTATTTTGTACCTTTGTGCTGTTTTTTCGTTTTTTAAACAATCTTTATTAATAACATATTTTTCTTGTAGCATGAAAAAAATTAAAAATGCGGTACTTTTATTAAGTCTGCTTTTCGGCGCGGGGTTACCCATTCACGCAAGTGAAGCCGACCTGGCGATTCCCGATTTGCATGAAGGGACGTTCCATATTTTCGGTGGAGCCATTTCTTCATGGAACTTCTTATTCTACGGTGCCCTGATTATTGCAGGAACGCTGGCTTTCAGTTTGATTCTATTTGGTCAGGTAAAAAAATTACCGGCGCACGATTCGATGTTGAAAGTGGCGCAAACGATTTACACCACTTGCCGGACGTATCTGTATCAACAAGGAAAATTCCTGTTGATGTTGTTCGGCTTGGTTGCTATCGTGTTGTGTATTTACTTCTTCGGCTTAATAGGCCAATCGGTAGGCGTAGTTCTTCTGGTGCTGTTGTTTTCCGTGGTCGGAATGGCAGGCTCGTATTCGGTGGCACTCTACGGCATCCGTTTGAACACCTTGGCGAACGCCCGCACGGCTTTTGCTTCGTTGAGAGGCCGTCCTTTAGACGTGGTAAACATTCCGTTGAAAGCCGGTATGAGCGTGGGATTGTTCCTGATTTCGCTCGAATTGGTGTTGATGGTCATTATCTTGTTGTTCGTTCCGCGCGACATCGTAGGTATCTGTTTCTTGGGATTTGCTATCGGCGAATCGTTGGGAGCCAGTGCTTTACGTATTGCGGGCGGTATTTTCACCAAAATTGCCGACATTGGTTCCGACTTGATGAAAGTGGTTTTCGGTGTGAAAGAAGACGATCCGCGGAATCCGGGTGTGATTGCCGACTGTACCGGTGATAATGCAGGAGATAGCGTTGGGCCGACTGCTGACGGTTTTGAAACCTACGGTGTAACCGGTGTGGCGTTGATTACGTTCATTACGTTGGCCGTTCCCAGCCCCGATATGCAGGCCAAACTGATTGTGTGGATTTTCGGTATGCGCTTTTTGATGGACTTCCTGTCGGGATGTTCGTTCTTCATCAATCAGGGCATTTCCAAAAAATTATACGGAAATAAAAAAGATTTCGATTTTGAAGCTCCGTTGATGCGTTTAATCGTGATTGCAGCGGTGTTGTGTATTTCGGCCAGCTTCTTCATGAGCCATTTATTGTTGGCTGATTTGTCCGATACAACTTTGTGGTGGAAATTAGCGGTTATTATCAGTTGCGGAACCTTGGGTGCGTTGTTGATTCCCGAATTTACGAAATATTTTACCAGTTCCAAATCGCGCCACGTGAAAGAAATTGTAACGGCATCGCGCGAAGGCGGCCCTTCGTTGAATATCCTTTCGGGTATTGTAGCGGGTTATTTCGGTGCTTTCTGGACGGGTTTATTGATTGCAGCCTTGATGGCGGGTGCTTATTTCACAGCGCAAACCGGATTAGGTATTGGTATTATTGAAGAAGGCGTTTCCATTTTTGGGAATCATGCTCCGGTCTTCGCATTCGGTTTGGTGGCGTTCGGATTTTTGTGTATGGGGCCTGTAACCATCGCTGTGGACAGCTACGGACCGGTTACCGACAATGCTCAATCGGTTTTTGAACTTTCGCAAATCGAACAAATCCCCGGCATTGAAAAAGAAATCGAAAAAGACTTCGGCTTCAAACCCGATTTTGAAAAAGGAAAATATTTCTTGGAAGCCAACGACTCGGCAGGGAATACCTTCAAGGCAACTGCCAAACCTGTGTTAATCGGAACGGCTGTTGTGGGAGCTACCACGATGATTTTCTCCATTATCTTGTTGCTTGACAAAGTAGGTTTATTGAATTTGGCCTTGACCGATGCTCCGGTTATCCTCGGATTGATTTGCGGTGGCGCGGTGATTTTCTGGTTCAGCGGCGCATCTATTCAAGCCGTTACTACCGGCGCCTATCGTACCGTAGAATTTATCAAACGCACGTTCAACATGGATAAGAAGGAAGCACATGCGGATGACTCCAATGAAGTGGTGAAAATCTGTACGCAATACGCTCAAAAAGGAATGTGGAATATTTTTCTTGCTTTGATTTCGTTGACTTTGGCGTTTGCATTTCTCGACCCGAATTTCTTTGTGGCTTATCTGGTTTCCATCGCTGTATTCGGTTTATTCCAAGCGATTTACATGGCAAATGCCGGAGGTAGCTGGGACAATGCGAAAAAAATTGTCGAAGTGGAATTGAAAGAGAAAAATTCACCTTTGCACGAAGCGGCAGTGATTGGCGATACGGTAGGAGACCCTTTCAAAGATACTTCTTCGGTATCGTTGAATCCGATTATCAAGTTTTCAACCTTGTTCGGTTTGTTGGCAACGGAAATCTGTATCGAAATGAAAGTAGGCGACAGTACCGATTATTCGGCCTATATTGCCATTCCGTTTTTAATCTTGGGTTTATATTTTGTATGGCGTTCGTTCTATAAAATGCGGATTCCGCAATAATGCGAAAATTAATTGTACATTTGCAAACGGAGAACACCGGTGTTTTGACATGAAACCCTATTTGGATTACGAAATTTTTCGTCCGTTGAAAAACAACAATGTATTTTATATTTAGATAGCGTTCCCGAAAGTAAAGTATAAAAGATAACAATATGGCACAACAAGAGGAGATTTTTAAAAAGCTGATTTCGCACAGCAAAGAATATGGTTTTGTCTTCCCCTCGTCGGAAATCTACGACGGTTTGGGGGCGGTCTATGATTACGGACAGAACGGTGTGGAGCTGAAAAACAATATCAAAAAATATTGGTGGGACAGCATGACATTGTTGAACGAAAATGTAGTCGGAATTGATTCCGCGATTTTCATGCACCCGACCATCTGGAAGGCGTCGGGACACGTTGATGCGTTCAACGACCCCTTGATTGACAACAAAGATTCCAAAAAACGCTACCGCGCCGATGTGCTGATTGAAGAACAAATCGCGAAATACGACGACAAAATTGAAAAGGAAATCGAAAAAGCGGCAAAGCGTTTTGGCGAAGCGTTTGACGAGCAGAAATTTCGCGAAACCAATCCGCGTGTGCTGGAAAACTCGGCGAAAAAAGAAGCGTTACACACACGCTTTGCGAAAGCTTTGAACGACAGCAACTTGGAAGAATTGCGCCAAATTATTATCGACGAAGAAATTGTCTGCCCGGTTTCAGGGACACGCAACTGGACGGACGTGCGCCAATTCAACCTGATGTTTTCGACCGAAATGGGCTCTACGGCCGATGGTGCATTGAAAATCTATCTTCGTCCCGAAACGGCACAAGGGATTTTCGTCAATTTCCTGAACGTACAGAAAAGCGGACGCATGAAAATTCCGTTTGGTATCGCGCAAATCGGTAAAGCCTTTCGCAACGAAATCGTCGCTCGGCAGTTTATTTTCCGTATGCGCGAATTTGAACAGATGGAAATGCAGTTTTTCGTTCGTCCGGGCGAAGAACTGAAATGGTTTGAACAATGGAAACAAACCCGCATGCGTTGGCACAAAGCGTTGGGTTTGGGTGACAAAAAATACCGCTTTCATGACCACGACAAGCTGGCGCACTACGCCAACGCTGCGACCGACATCGAATTTGAGATGCCGTTCGGATTCAAAGAAGTGGAAGGCATTCACTCGCGCACCGATTTCGATTTGAGCAGTCACGAAAAATATTCGGGCAAAAAAATTCAATATTTCGACCCCGAACTCAATCAATCATATACGCCCTACGTGATTGAAACCTCCATCGGCGTGGATAGAATGTTTTTGAGCATTTTGGCCGGCTCGTATTGTGAGGAAACATTGGAAGGCGGGGAAACGCGTGTCGTGTTGAAACTTCCGCCCGCATTAGCACCGGTCAAATTGGCCGTTCTGCCGTTGGTGAAGAAAGACGGGTTGCCCGAAAAAGCACGCGAAATCATGGATGACCTGAAATTCAATTTCAACTGTCAATACGACGAAAAAGATTCTATTGGGAAACGCTATCGCCGTCAGGACGCCATCGGTACGCCGTATTGCATTACGATTGACCACGAAACGCTAACCGACAATCAAGTGACTATTCGCCATCGCGATACGATGGAACAGGAACGTGTGCCGGTTACGGAAGTGGGGAAAATTATCACCGATAAAGTAAGTTTAAAAAATATATTAAAAAAGATAACACAATCATGAAAAAGTCATTAGTCATTGGGATTGTCGTCGTATCGATAATCGCTATCGCCTATTTTGGGTTTAAAGGTTTTTACAATGGTATGGTGAAAGCCGAAGAACAAGTAAATGCCCAATGGGGAAATGTGGAAAATCAGTATCAACGGCGCGCCGATTTAGTGCCGAATTTGGTAGCTACTGTAAAAGGGTATGCCGAACACGAACAGAGCACGCTGGAAGGGGTGATTGAAGCACGCGCTAAAGCGACGCAAGTGTCTATCGACCCGACCAACTTGAACGAACAGACCATGGCGCAGTTTCAACAAGTGCAAGGTGAATTAGGCTCGGCGATTAACCGCTTGTTAGTCAGCGTAGAAGCCTATCCCGATTTGAAAGCCAATCAAAACTTTTTGGATTTACAGGCACAGTTGGAAGGTACGGAAAACCGTATCGCTACCGAACGTACCCGCTTCAACGAATCGGCTCAAAAATACAACGCGCTTATCCGTTCTTTCCCGACCAATCTGGTGGCTAATATGTTTGGTTTTTATGCAAAACCCTATTTCAAATCGCAAGAGGGCGCGGACAAAGCTCCCGAAGTTAAATTTTAAAAAGAATGATGATACAAAATAAATTAAATAAACTTTTGATTTTTATTTTGCCGTTGTTTTTGGCAGTATTCTTTGCGGCCTGTTCGAGCGGGGACAAAACCAACGAAGAATGGCAGAAAGACAATGATGCGATTTACGAGAAAATAAAAAATACCAGTGGGTGGGAAGCTTTAGAGGCAAACCATATGTTATATGGAGGCCCAGAAGGTGTTTATATTAAAGTAATTGAAAAAGGGACAGAAACAGAAAGTCCTTTTCAGACGGCTCAGGTCAAAGTGAATTACATGGGTTATTTCCTTGACGACAAAAATCAGACGTTTGATAAGGGCGGTATGAACGTTATCTTTGGAGTAGATAAAGTAGTGCGGGGTTTCGGTGCGGCTTTGCAACAAATGCACGTCGGCGACAAATGGGAAATCTGTATTCCGTATTATTTGGGATACGGTACTTCCGCTTACAGCACCATTAGAGGCTACAGCACCCTGTTTTTTGAGGTAACGCTCGTTGAAATCATTCAATATCCATAAAATTTATAAGATGAAAAAATTCTTGCTGATGATAATTTCTGCAGCTCTCGTATGTTCTTGTAAAGAGGCAACTAACGCGGATGTTGCCATTATCGAAAAAAAACCGGTAGAAGTGAAAGACGGCCGGTTGAGTGCCGAAGTGTTGCACTTGCTGGGACAAGTGGGCGGTGTGGCGGTCGCGCCCGACGGAAAAACAGTGTTGTATGGCGTTTCGTATGGCGACATCGCACAGAACAAGCGCAATCGCGAATTATTTACGGTTGCTATTGACGGAACGAACAAAACGCAGATTACACATTCCGAAAAAAGTGAAAATGAAGCCCAATGGATTAAAAACGGCGAAAAAATCGCTTTTCTGTATGATTCGCAAATTTGGGAAATGAATGTGGATGGAAGCGCACGCACGCAAATCAGCAAGTACGAAAAAGGTATCGACGGATTTAAATTTTCGCCCGACGGCACAAAAATCTTATTCATTAGCAACGTAGAAACGGTGCATGCACCGTCTGCACAATATCCGGATTTGGACAAAGCCAGCGGACGAATTATTGACAGCTTGATGTATAAGCATTGGGACGAATGGACGACAAGCGTTCCTCATTCTTTTGTCGCCGATTATGACGGGAAAGGCTTGTCGAACATCATCGACATTTTGGAAGGCGAGCCGTTTGAGTCGCCCATGAAGCCTTGGGGCGGCATCGAACAATTGGATTGGTCGCCCGACAGCCGGACAATTGCCTACACTTGCCGGAAAAAAACAGGGAAAGAATATACCCAATCGACCAATTCGGACATTTATTTGTATAATTTTCAGACGAAAGAAACCAAAAATCTGACCGAAGGCATGATGGGTTACGACACGAACCCTAAATTTTCGCCCGACGGCTCGTTTATCGCTTGGCAAAGCATGGAACGCGACGGTTACGAATCGGACAAAAACCGCCTGTTTATCATGGAATTATCCACCGGCGAAAAGAAATACATTACGGAAGATTTTGATTATAATGTAGATGAATTTTGTTGGGATCATCTTGGCGGGACCCTCTTTTTCGTTGCCAACGTGCTGGGTACAAGCCAACTGTTTCATGTCGATGCGTTGTCGCACGAAGGCACCATCGTCAAACTGACCGAAGGCGACCACGATTATATTTCCGTTGCTTTGACTAACGGCTATTTGGTCGGACTGCGTCATTCGTTGTCCGCACCGAACGAAGTTTATCGTGTGAATTTGGCCGACGGCACGCAGACCAATATTTCGCAAGAAAATACGGATATTCTCGAGCAAATCACGATGGGCAAAGTGGAAGCTCGCTGGATTAAGACTACGACCAACGAGGATATGCTGACGTGGGTGGTTTATCCGCCGAATTTTGATCCGAACAAAAAATATCCGGCCATTTTGTATTGTCAGGGCGGCCCTCAAAATACGGTCAGCCAATT
Source organism: Bacteroidia bacterium (assembly GCA_025996895.1). Lineage (GTDB taxonomy): Bacteria > Bacteroidota > Bacteroidia > Bacteroidales > Azobacteroidaceae > Azobacteroides. The sequence goes on from BNTW01000077.1 coordinate 6,974, forward strand.
TTGGTCGGTACGCTGGAATTTGCAAATGATGGCGGCGCACGATTATATCGTGGTTGCACCTAACCGGCACGGCGTTCCGGGATTTGGCCAGAAATGGAACGAGCAAATCAGCGGTGATTATGGCGGACAAAACATGAAGGATTATCTTTCGGCTATCGACGCTTTAGCGAAAGAGCCGTATGTTGATGAAACTCGTCTGGGCTGTACGGGTGCAAGTTACGGCGGTTTTTCGGTGTATTGGCTGGCCGGCAATCACAACAAACGGTTTAAAGCTTTTTGGGCGCACGCGGGTATTTTCAATCTGGAAGCGCAATACTTGGAAACCGAAGAAATGTGGTTTGTGGATTGGGACTTGGGCGGCGCATTCTGGGATAAATCCAATGCAACGGCGCAACGCTCGTATGCAAATTCGCCTCATCGTTTTGTAGATAAATGGGATACACCGATTGCCATTTCGCACGGCGAGTTGGATTTCCGGATTTTGGCTTCGCAAGGCATGCAGGCGTTCAATGCGGCGCAATTGCGTGGTATTCCTTCGCGTATGCTGATTTTTCCGAACGAAAATCACTGGATTTCGCGACCGCAAAACGGCATTCTGTTTCAACGCGAATTTTTCCGCTGGTTTGACCAATGGTTGAAATAATTTAAAAATAAAATATCTATGGAAGAAATTTTTGTAACGCAAGAAGCATGTAAATTTTATAATACAATTAGTCTTGACGAATTTTCAAGAAGATGGGAAGAATCAATAAGACGATTAATTCCAAATCCATGATAGAATGTTGATAAAACTCTACGAACAAAACCCCAGTCAGAAAGAAATTGACAAGATCATTGATGTTCTGAAAGACGGCGGAATTATCATTTATCCCACCGACACGGTATATGCGATGGGGTGTGATGCGCTGAATATTCGTGCAGTGGAAAGAATTTGCAAAATCAAAGGGATTAATCCGCAAAAAGTGAATTTGTCGATTATCTGTAACGATTTGAGCGGTATCAGCGAATATGCCAAAGTCAGCAATTCCGTTTTCAAACTCATGAAAAAAAACCTGCCCGGCCCCTTTACCTTTATTCTGAATGCGACGAACAGCCTCCCGAAAATCTACAAAAACCGGAAAGAAGTTGGTATCCGTGTTCCCGGCAATACAATTATCCGTACGATTGTGCAGGAGTTGGGCAATCCGGTACTGTCGACTTCCGTCCGCGACAAAGACGACATTCTGGAGTACAGTACCGACCCCGAACTGATTGAAGAGGAATACGGAAAAACCGTTGATCTGGTGATTGACGGCGGATACGGCGGATTAGAGCCTTCAACAGTGGTCGATTGCACCGGCGACGAAATCGAAATCGTCCGGCAGGGAAAAGGCGAATTAATTCCGGCTTAATTTTACAATTAAATAATCATTTTGTTAGCAATTTCGTTTTGCAATTAAAGAAAATCGCCTAACTTTGCAACATAATAACGAATTAAACAGCAAATTTTATGAAAATTGGTGTTCCAAAAGAAATTAAAAACAACGAAAACCGGGTTTCATTAATTCCCGGTGGTGTGCATGCCTTTGTTCAACACGGACATGAAGTTTTTGTTCAAACACAAGCCGGTGCTAACAGCGGTTTCAGCGACGAAGCGTATCAAAAAGTAGGCGCAAAAATCATTCCCACAGCGGAAGAAGTTTTTGCTACGGCAGATATGATTATGAAAGTGAAAGAGCCGATTGCAAGCGAATACAAGTTAATTCGTCCCAATCAGCTGGTTTTCACGTATTTCCATTTTGCGGCCGACGAAACGCTGACGAAAGCCATGATAGCAAGTAATGCGGTTTGTTTGGCTTATGAAACGGTTACAAAGCCCGACCGGTCGTTGCCGTTGCTCATTCCGATGTCGGAAGTGGCCGGTAGAATGTCCGTGCAGGAAGGCGCGAAATACTTAGAAAAACCGCAAGGCGGAAAAGGCATTTTGCTGGGCGGCGTTCCGGGTGTGAAACCGGCGCATGTATTGATTTTGGGTGGCGGAGTGGTAGGAACGCATGCTGCGTTTATGGCTGCCGGTTTGGGTGCGCACGTAACGATTTTGGATATTTCGTTGCCGCGTTTGCGCTATTTGAGCGAAATCATGCCGAAAAATGTGGATACCATGATGTCGAGTCCCTACAATATCGAGCAACTGATTGCCCGGGCCGATTTGATTATCGGTGCGGTGTTAATTCCGGGCGCGAAAGCTCCTCATCTGATTACGAAAGGCATGTTGAAACACATTCCGAAAGGGACGGTTTTAGTCGATGTAGCGATTGATCAGGGCGGTTGCTTTGAAACTTCGCACCCGACCACGCATGCCGACCCAGTTTACGAAGTTGACGGCGTGATTCACTATTGCGTAGCGAATATTCCCGGTGCTGTTCCGATGACGTCTACGGAAGCATTGACTAACGCCACGCTTCCCTACGGTTTGCTTTTAGCCGGTTTGGGTTGGGAAAAAGCTTGTGAAAAGTACGCCGATTTGAGGGAAGGCCTCAATATAGTAAATGGGAAAATAGTCAATCAAGCAGTAGCGGAAGCGTTTATTTGACAATCTTTGCGTCCCCTGTGTGCCGAATCCTTCCCGACCCGGTTACCGTTGTCTTGATTTCTTCGGTCGCATAGGCGTCGATATTGCCCGACCCGCTCACTTTGCAGTCCAAATATTGGACTAAAAACTTCGGAGCGTCGATTGTGCCTGAGCCGCTCACGTAAAAATCGGCGCGAGTGGCCGCACCTTTCAAGCCGGTATTGCCCGATCCGGAAAGTTTCACCTGAAGATTTTCGCAATACAAACTGTCGGCCTGCACATTGCCTGAGCCGGAAAGGCGGATTTCCATGTTTTGTGCATTCACCGCTTTCTCCAGCACGACACTTCCCGCACCCGAAAGCTGTATCTTGCTCAAATTGCGGGAATTAGTGTAAATCTTAAATTGCGACGGATTGATTGTAGAATCCGTTTTTTGCCGGATAATCAACTGCTTGTCCCGAACGGAAATATCCAGACAAGAAAGCAGGTTTTCGTCTATCTGCACTTGCAGAAAAGGCTCTTCCTGCGAAATTTGCTGATAAATCACTTCAGCCGAAATAGCGAGAAGGATTTCGTCGTAATCGGAAATAGCAATTTTCTCTTCCGCCATCGTATAATTTCCTTCAATCCACTTGTGATTGCCCATCGAACAAGAATTATAAAAAGTCAATGCCATAAAACAAAAAATAAATAAAGGTGTAAATCGTTTCATTATATTTTATACTTTTGTGCAAAAATACAACTTTTATGATTAAAAACATACTTATCACCGGTGCAAAAGGGCAATTAGGCAGTGAATTAGGTAGATTGTATGCGCAATACCCTGAATTTAACTTTATTCCGACCGATATCGACGAGCTGGATTTGACCGACAAAACGGCTGTTTCAGCGTTTGTAAGCGATAATCAAATTGATTGTATCGTGAATTGCGCCGCCTATACCGCTGTCGACCGCGCAGAAGATGAGATAGAATGGTGTTATAAAATAAATCGCGACGCTGTGCGGAATTTGGCGGAAGTTGCCTGCGAAAAAGCGGTTATCATTCACATTTCGACCGATTATGTTTTCGACGGAAAAGCCACTACTCCTTATAAAGAAACGGATCAGACCCATCCGCAATCGGTGTATGGAAAAAGTAAGCGCGAAGGCGAAGAAATTTTGCAGTTGGTTTGTCCGCAAAGCATCATTATCCGGACGGCTTGGCTCTATTCGGCTTTCGGCAATAATTTTGTCAAAACCATGCTTCGCTTGGCAAAGGAACGGCCTGAACTAAACGTGGTCTATGACCAAAAAGGAACGCCGACCTACGCCGCCGATTTGGCGCAAGCCATTTTATCGATGATCGTTTTTACGGAAAAAACCAACCGCTGGTATCCCGGTGTTTATCATTACAGCAACGAAGGGCAGACTTCGTGGTTTCATTTCACGGAAAAAATCCTGCAATTTGCAGAAATCAACGGCTGTCAGGTCAATCCGATTACGACCGGGCAATATCCGACCAAAGCGGCGCGACCGGTGTACAGTGTGTTGGATAAAACGAAGATCAAAAAAACGTTTCAACTCATTGTGCCTGAATGGGAAGACAGCTTAAAAAAATGTATTCTTAAGTTGTCATAAAATAATTATTGCTTAAAGAAAAATCAGGAAAATCTACAAACGGTTATGCGAACTTTTTGAGAATTATCTGTAGATTTTCCCGATTAGGTGTTTTGTCATTGCTATTTCATTTCAACCATTCCTTCAATTGGGCGTATCGTCCGCGAACAATACCTTCGGCATCAATCAAAATGAATGTTGGTGTGCCTACAATGCCGTAATTGCGAAAATTGACACCATCAAAGCCTTGAAAATCGCAATATTTATCCTGCCATGGAAGTTTTTCGGCAGTATATTCAAAAACATCTTTACTCTCGTCGGCAGCAATCGAAATCACGCGGACGTTGTTGTCAACAAGCAACTGATATTTTTGCTTCAATGCTTCCAGTTCATTGTGGCATAATCCGCAGCCGGTTTCGTAAAACATCACCAGCGCATTTTTCGGCAGAAACGAACGGTCGCCGGTTTGGATTTCCGGCGCAGTCTGACCGTTAATCGGCATCGTCAAATATTCCACACCCAGTTGGGGCAAAAGATAATCCTTGGCGTATTTAGTGAATTGACGGATAATCGATTGTGTCAATTCGCGGCGAACGGGAATATCAGTAACGCGGTCGAGCAAATGCCGGCTGTTGTCGAGCAAAAGCGTGTCACTCGTTTGATTGAGGTCAAACCACAAGTCAATCATCAACTGCCAAAAGCCGCTTGTGTATAAATCATTAAAGTTCAATCTGTCGGAAATGTATTTTTGTTGTTCTTTACGAACATCTTCGGCAGATTGAGTAAGCGAACTACCCGTGCCGGTCAAGCAATTCAACATTTCCAGCAAACGACCGGCATAAAGAGGGCTGTTACGGATTTCTTTCTGCAAAGCAACATACTGATTTTCCAACCCCATCTGTTCTTGCCGAAGTGCCGGATACATCTGGTCTTTCATCTGAAACTCGTTCAATCCGGACAGAACGTATTGGTATTTTTCCAGCAACTGACGCTGGCGGGCAGTGACATCGTCAATAAAACGGTTTTCTTCCGATTGATCGAAAGTTACCTCAATATTGTCATAACCGCGCACTTTGTTGATCACAATCAACTTCTCGCCGTTGAGTATCAGATTGATACTCTTACATTCCTTGATCGCCAGCCGGCCCACGCCGCGATAATTCGCGTATTGCGCAGGCAAAACAATCGTGGTTTTACCTGCTTCGGCCATACGGCCGTTCAAAACAGTGTCCTGTTTCACTCCTTCCATCACAATAACGGAATATTGCAAACCGGAACACGGAGGCAAATCAATCTCAATCGTTTGCGCGGAAAGCACGCAAACAGTTAACAACTGACAGCTAACAACTAACCATTTTCGTAACCATTTTTTTCCCATATTATTATTATTTTGTTTTACTTATAATTCTCCATTCTCAACTTATATGCGTCTAAATGGCGAGTAAAATACCCGTAATCGAAAAACAAGTTTGGGCGGTCGAGCAAAATCTTTCGTTTGATATTATAGCATTTTAAATGACGCATAAGAGTTCGTGCAGTTGCCCGAACGAATATTTTTGTCCATACTTTTTTCCCAAGCCGTCAGTTGTTTGCTGATACTTTCGATTTGTTCGCTGACCGACACGAACTGTTTCATTCCTATTTGCTTCGAGTCGTGTGCCGCGCGAAACAGCAGGCGTATCACTACCACATTTTCCCGCGCCGTCTTGATGTGCGGCAGTTTTTCGCGCACGCAGTTGGCACGCTAGATGTTCAACATCAGTTCGGTCACTTCATCTTGAATGCGCTCGCCGATCGTAAACCGGTACATTCGCTGCATATTCCCGTATATCCGGTAAATCTGCATCATCAGTTCGTAAGAAACTTTATATACCGGCAAATTCTCGTACAGAGCCATGTTTGAATTTTTTAACTCTGCAAAGATAATTAT
>BNTW01000078.1 GCA_025996895.1 Bacteroidia bacterium
TATCTTCAAAAGATTTTAATTCTTTATCCATTGTGTTATTCTTTTTAATTTTTTCATCCTACCTCTTTTGTCTGCGTTTTTCCTTCACACGCCGTTTCGCTTTCAAAACGCACATCTACCGAAATTTTATCATCTTCGGTTTTGAAAATGATAAACTGATTGGGCTTTTCGGGCAGTTTATTTTGTTCTATGTTTTGGAGTGAGGGCATAAGATTTTTATTTTGTATCTAAATCACTACTCATTAGCGAACGGATTTGTGTAATTTCTTTTATCAGTTCCTCTTCGCTTGGCAAGTAAAGTTTGTATTTTGTGGCAAAAAGTTGCTCGTTATCATTTAATACTGAATATTTTACTTCGGCACGGTCTTTTTCTTCGCAAAGAATAATGCCGATTGTAGGATTGTCGCCTTCGGTGCGCTTCAAATCGTCAAACATACGGACATACATATCCATTTGTCCAACGTCTTGGTGTGTAAGTTTCCCTATTTTTAAGTCAATAAGCACAAAACATTTGAGAATATAATTATAAAAAACCAAATCAATGTAATAGTGTGAAAGTTCGGTGGCAATGCGCTGTTGTCGCGCTACAAACGAGAATCCTTTGCCCAATTCGAGCAGAAATTTTTGCAAATTATCAATAATCAACTGTTCAATTTCGCTTTCGTTATATTTTTTGTTTTCTTGCAAATCATAAAAATCAAGCACAAGCGGGTCTTTAAGAATAAAATCCTGTGGCTGCATGGCAAGTTGTTTTTCATTTTCAGCGTTGAGTTCATTGACTGCCTCTTTGTGCGTGGCAAGCAACCGCTCGTAATAATGCTTATCCACCTGTTCGTCTAAAAACCTTGTACTCCACGAATTGTCGGCGGCTTCGTTCATATAAACTTCCCTCGCTTTCGGATTTTCCACGCGAATAAGCGAGCGGTAGTGTGTCCAGTTCAATTCTTTACGCAGTGCGTAAACATTTGAAAATTGCAGATAAAACTTGCGCATGTTAGTCAGATTGACATAGCCAAATCCTTTACCAAATTCAGCCGTAAGTCGTTTTGAAACATCGTGTAACAGATTTTCACCGTATTTGGAATACGTTTCGCCACCCTGTTCTTCTACAATTTTTTTGCCGATTTGCCAATATGTTTCCACCATCACGAAATTAGCAGTGTTATATACCAACTTCCGTGCATTGAGTATCAAATCCCGCGAAAAAGCATACAAATCATTGTTACTTTCAGTAAAATCTTTTTTTTGAACTGGTTTCATATTATTCTATATTTTCTTTTCTTATCGTACAAATCAAAACGCACATCTCCCGAAATTTTATCATCTTCGGTTTTGAAAATGATAAAGTGATTGGGCTTTTCAGGTAGTTTATTGTATTCTATGGTTTGTTGTTCGGGCATAATTACACTGTTTTAAGAAATGTCCTACTATTATAACCGCTCTCAATACGCAACAAAGTTTCTACCATTAAATCATTGACAAGTTTAGAAAAAATTTCTATGTCTTCTATTTTAACAGAAATAGATTTTTCGCCGTGAGCAATTTTATTTCGGAAATTCAACAATTTATTTAATCTGTCATTAAATTCATTTTTAGGCAGTTGTTTCAAATTAAATCGCATCAAAATATCATTGATTATATCAAAATTGACATTTGATTTTGTAGGTAATTTGTCAGTCAGTCTTAATGGTTGAGAAATTGTTGTTTGATACAACAAAATAAATTCTTTCTTCGTTTTATAATTTATCCTTGGATTTTCTAAACATAATTTATCGTGACTTGACAATGTATGAGTTAATAAATCAATATGTACTTCATTTATTGGAATTTGTAATTTATTAATCTCTTTGATATAAAATCCAAAAGTATTTTTCACAAATCCTTCCCATAGCGCATATATCGAAGGCACTGCATATTTTATTAGCAATCCCTTATGTTCGGGTAGCAAATTATATCTTAATGGTATAGTCTTTAAACTTGCAAGTTCAGACATTCGCCAATCAATATCTATATTTATTTCTTCAATAAATGACATAAACTAAATCTGACCAAATATTTGTTTTGCAAATTCAATGCGTTTCTTTACTCTTTCCACAGAATTATTGCCCCCAGACCGAGTTAATTTACGATATATATCATTTGTTTTGATTTCATTAATTTTGTCTTTTATCAATTTAGGCTTTACAGTTCCATACAAATGTATATTTTCAGATATACCTATCATTGTGGTATCATATACCGCAGTCGAAAAAGTAACACTATTATTATATTTGAAGATTTGCAGCCCCAATGGAGATAAAATATCTACTGTCCGATTAAATATAGTTCTGTATGAATTATAATTGAACTTTTTGTTTTCGGCGGCAGACCTCATAAAATCGGTCATATGCTGTGCAATACTCTTGGTAATATGTCTATTGCTATAAAGAGAAACAAATCTTAAAACAAGTTCTTCTAAATATAATTCATCTATTTGCTTTTGAGGAACATCTATTATTTTTATAAACTTTTCATTAGCAGCAAGTTCTTTGAGAAACTTATTAAAATCAGACGAAATTTCTCGAAACAATGAATTTCGTATTTCTTGATTTGTTAATGGTGAACCGCCTGTATTAAGGCGATTGAATAATTCAAAGCGCAAATCATACTTGCTATTCCATTTTATAATTTCAACACGACAAGAGGAACGCTTAATATTCAGTTGAATTTTTAAAGGTAAATCATTGCAACTATATCCTTCTAACTCTCTAATCAAATCTCCATCTCCCAATACCCAATTATTTTTTTCAGGCAAAGTTTTTAATGTATTAAAAAATGAAAGAATTGTTGAAAGTCGCTGTAATCCATCAACCAATTCCCAACGCCCGTCTTTGTCTTCTGCCACAAATATTGGCGGAATAGGAATGCCAATAATAATTGATTCTATAAATCTTGTTCTTTGATAGTCAGTCCATCTGTACAATCTTTGAAATTCAGGATTTATTATTATTTCTCCCTTTTCGTACATACTCATTATTTCACCAAAAGACATATCTAATTTGTCTGTTTGTAATGTGTTTCTGCTTTCTTCTATTGCAGACAACAGTTTTTCTTGATTTACTTTCATTTTTTAATATTTTTAATTATTTTTAGTTTTTTTGATTATCAACTCTTCCCTTGCCAACTCTTTTTCATCTGCCAATTTCACATTTTGCTGTGCTATGGCAATAGACCTATTCAGTTTATCAATAAACCATTGCTTGTCGGGCAAGGCGGTTAGGTATTGCGCCACTTTTATATTCTTTTCGTCAAGCATCAGCAGTTCAATGTGTTCCGTATTGCCTTCGCTGCAAAGCAGTAAGCCGACAGGCGAATTTTCGTGGGGCTGGCGGTCGTGCTTTTGCAGATATTTCAGGTAGAGTTCCATTTGCCCTTTGTATTTGGGTTGAAACTTGCCGAGTTTCAAGTCAATGGCAATTAAACGATTGAGTTTTCGGTGAAAGAAAAGCAGGTCGAACGAATAATCAACGCTGTCAATGGGAATGCGTTTTTGCCGAAGTGTGCGGACACTCCAATTTTCGACAATACTCATCTGTTGGTAAAACAGGCGTTTTGTGCTGTCTTCGATAGATATGAGTTCAATAAAATGACTCCAACTCAATGTTTGCGACACTGTCGCGAACATTTCTTCGGGGTATGCCTCTGCCACTTTTATCATTCGCGTTATGGCAGTGTAGGAGTAGCCTTTCCCAAATTTTTCCATCAATTGTTGCGACAGTGTCGCAACAATTTGTTGTCCGTATTGAGAATGGGCTTCGTGTTGCATATCAGCAATAATGTAATTGCCGATAGACCAATACAGACGGCTGATTGTGGTGTTTAGATACACCGCAACTTGCCTGCCTGTTTGCTCAATCAACTGCTCTATTCCAAACAATAATTGTTCGCTGTTTTCTTTTATTTTCGCTATTTCCATATCATTCTTAGTTTATCGTTTGAAAAGCATCTCCATTTTAAAATAAGCAGCAGCAATATCCAACGCTGCCGTCAATTTTCGCTGTGGCATTTGTCGCTCTTTGCACAACTGTTTTATCCTATCATTGAACATCTTAACTTATAATTTTAACGTCTTGCGATTTTTTGGTAAAAATACGATTTTTTTTTGAAGTTTGGTTTAAGCGGACAATATCCACTATGAATTGCACTTTTTTTAATAAAAAACATTGGATTTCTGATATTGTATTCTTCCAATTAGACCTATGATAACACACTAAATTGTATATATTAACTTTGCTATTGGCTTTTGCAACAACTTTCGCAGGCGATTGCAAAAATGTTATTCTTGATTTCTTAACTAATTGGAAGAATAACAATATCAAATCTACTCTATTATTTATTTAGTGAGCAAAAGTTATGCCAAACTATAAAATTTATTTTATCTTTGCGAAGTAATCTTTAAACTGATTTTATATGAAACGCCTTCGTTCTATTTTCATTTTTTCAACCCTTTGCGTGCTGAGTTTTTTTTCGTCTTGTAACAAGAAAATCGTGCCTGCATCCGAATTTACGCCCTACATCAGTGCCTACACCGGCAATCTGATACAACCGTCTTCGACCATTCAGATTGAATTGGCCAATGAACAAAGTGGTGTGGAAGCGAATACGGAAGTCAAAAATAAATTATTTTCTTTTTCGCCTTCGTTGAAAGGAAAAACCTATTGGGTGAATAACCGTACCATCGAATTTGTGCCGGAACAAAGCGCGTTGAAGGACGGCGTAACCTATCAGGCCGAATTTAAGCTGGGTAAAGTGGTCAAAACCGACAAACGGCACAGTATTTTTTATTTCTCTTTTAAAGTACAGGAAAAAGATTTTGAAATGGAAGAGGAACCGTTGGATATAGCCAGTCCCGAACAAATCGCCGTTTCCGGAACAATCCGTTTCAGTGACGATACGGATTTGGCGGTGGTGAAAAAGGCATTCTCGGCTAAAATCAGCGACAATCAACCGCTTGCACCGGTGATTGAAAAAACCGACGCGCGGACGTTTCATTTTACGATTGCCGATATTCAGCGTGCCAAAACGGATTTGGATTTGAATATTACGCTCAACGGCAAGGCTTTCGATGTGGATAAAACGCTCACCCGCACGATTCCGATACCGGCACTGGATGTGTTCAAAGTCCTTTCAACCGAATTGATTACCGAGCCGGAAAATGGTCTGCGGATTATTTTTTCGTCCCCGCTTTCCACTTCACAAGATTTGCGCGGATTGATCACTCTTCCCGAACTGTCGGACAATTTCACGCTTCAAACGCAAAACAACCGCGTCATTATTTATTTCGACCGGAGTGGGGTAACTAATTTAACATTAAATGTTAATCAGGGAGTAAAAAATACGCAGGGTGAAAAGTTGCAGTCAGCGTTTTCCGAAACGTTTGTGCTTGAAATCCTGAAACCGCAAGTGGAAATGTTGAAATCGGGAAATATCATTCCTAATTCCGATAACCTGATTTTGCCGTTCCGTGCGGTCAATTTGACGGGGGTGGATTTGAAAATTATTAAGATTTATGAAAACAATGTGTTGATGTTTCTGCAAACCAATCAACTCAATGGCTCGGACGAACTGCGCCGCTCGGGACGATTGGTGTATAAGAAAACGATACAGTTGGATACGAAAAAAGCCGGGCAGTGGCAAAATTATTCTATCGACCTTTCGACAATGATGAAGCAAGAGCCGGGTGCGATTTATCGTATCGAATTGTCGTTTAAACAAGAATATTCGACTTATCCCTGCGAAGACACCCATTCGACGAATACAACTAATTCCGACAATCTCACCCAACTTTCGACCGGAATTTCCGAAGAAGAAGAAAACAGTTGGGACAATCCCTCTCCTTATTATTATAACAATAATTATGATTGGGACAATTATGTGTGGAAAGAGCGCGACAATCCCTGCCACCCGACTTATTACATGCAGTCGGAACGGCGGGCGGTTTGCAACGTGATGTCGTCGAATATCGGCGTGATTGCCAAAAGCAATTCCGGCAACCAATGGTGGATTTCCGTAGCTAATTTGTTGGATACCAAACCGATAGCCAATGCCGAGATAACGCTTTACAGTTATCAACTGCAACCGCTGGCAACGGTACAAACCAATTCCGACGGATTTGCGGTAGCCAATCCGAAAGGCAATCCGTTTGTCTTAATCGCTTCCTACAACGGTCAAAAGACTTATTTGCGTTTGGTCGATGGCGAAGAAAATTCGTTGAGCCGTTTCGATGTCGGCGGGAAAATCATTGAAAAAGGATTGAAAGGTTATATCTATGGTGAGCGCGGAGTGTGGCGGCCGGGCGATACGTTGCACGTTACGTTTGTGCTGTACGACCCGGAAAAACGCATTCCCGAAAATCACCCGGTTTCGTTTGAATTATACAATCCGAACGGACAATTTGCCGGCAAACAGATTGCTACACAAAGTGTGAATGGTTTTTACAGTTTTATTGTTCCTACGCAGGCCAACGACCCGACCGGTTTTTGGAACGCCTACGTGAAAGTGGGTGGTACCTCTTTCCACAAATCGTTGCGGATTGAAACCGTCAAACCTAACCGGCTGAAAATCAATTTGTCTTTGCCGGGCGAACGCATGGATGCTTCCGCCGGAAGTATTCCCGCTACGCTGACCTCCTCGTGGCTGACCGGTGCAACCGCCCGCAATTTGAAGGTGAAAGTGGAAATGAAATTGTCGCGCACAAACATACAATTCAAAGGATACGAAAATTATACATTCAACAATCCGACGAGTAGTTTTACTTCGAGCGAAACGGACATTTTCAATGGTACGCTGAACGACAACGGCGCGGTACAATTTGCTTTCAAAACACCGAAAGCCGAAGAAGCACCGGGAATGCTAAACGCCAACATCATCTGTCGCGTGTTTGAGCAGGGTGGCGATGCCAGCCTTTATACGCAAAGCACACCCTATTCGCCGTTTTCGTCATACGTTGGCATTCGCTTCAATCAGAAGGAAAATCAGGTTTTCGACACAGACACAGACCAGCGTTTCGACGTGGTTACGTTGAATGCGGACGGCAAACCGGTTAATCGCGACCGGTTGGAATATAAAATCTACAAAATAGGCTGGAGTTGGTGGTGGCAGAACAACAGCGAAACGTTGGGCAATTACATCAACAATTCGTCATATACGCCTGTTGCACAGGGAGATTTAAAAATCACCAATGGCAAAGGGTCGCTTTCGTTCCGTGTCAATTATCCCGATTGGGGACGCTTTTTTATCTACGTGAAAGACCGCGAAAGCGGACATGCAACCGGTGGAACTATTTTTATGGATTGGCCGGAATGGCGCGGACGTTCCAACAAAAACGATCCCGACAATATCAAGATGTTGTCGTTCTCTACCGACAAAACTTCGTATGAAGTGGGCGAGAATGTTACGGTGATTATTCCCGATTCGGGTGGGGGAACGGCTTTAGTGGGGTTGGAAAACGGATCGACAGTGCTAAACCGCGCGTGGGTTTCGCTGGCCGAAAAGGGCGATACCAAATATACCTTCCAAGCAACCAAAGAGATGTCGCCGAATTTCTATATTCATATCACGTTGTTGCAACCACATGCGCAGACGGCTAACGATCTGCCTATTCGCATATATGGCGTGATGCCGGTGCTGATCTCCAACAAAGAATCCGTTTTAAATCCGCAAATCAACATGCCTGACGTGCTTCGTCCCGAAACGGAATTTACGGTCGAAGTGAGCGAGAAAAACGGCAAACCGATGACTTATACGCTGGCGATTGTCGATGATGGCCTGCTGGATTTGACGAATTTCAAAACACCCAATCCGTGGAACGAATTTTATGCACGCGAAGCCTTAGGTATTCGCACCTGGGACATGTACGATTATGTCTTGGGTGCATTTAGCGGGAAATATTCGGCGATGTTCAGCGTGGGTGGTGACGAAACGCTCAATCCGTCCAAGAACAAAGCCAACCGTTTCAAGCCGGTGGTGAAATACCTGGGGCCTTTTGCGTTGGGCAAAGGCGATACGAAAAAGCATAAAATCACTCTGCCGATGTATGTTGGCTCGGTACGCACAATGGTAGTAGCCGGTCAAGACGGTGCGTATGGACAGGCGGAAAAAACGACGCCGGTACGTTCACCGTTAATGGTTTTGTCGTCCTTGCCCCGCGTGATCAGCACGAACGAGGAAATTAGCCTGCCGGTGAATGTTTTTGCGATGGAAAACACAGTCAAAGACGTTTCGGTGAAAGTGGAAACGACCGGACTGCTTCAAGCGATGGAAAAAAACAGTCAATCCGTTCGTTTTGCTCAGCCGGGTGATCAGATCGTGTATTTTCCACTGAAAACCGGCGCGAAAACCGGCATTGAACGGGTAACGATTACGGCCACCGGTGGCGGAAAAACATCCAAAGAAACGATAGAAATCGAAGTGCGTAATCCTAATCCGGTCGTGGTGCTTTCGGATAATCAAATTATTAATACCGGACAATCGGCTGATTTTCAATATCAACTTACCGGCGTTTCTGCTGACGATTGGGTGAAAATGGAAGTGTCGCGCCTGCCGTCCGTCAATCTGATTGGCCGTTTCGATTTTCTGTACAATTACGAGCATTTTTGTTCCGAACAGCTGACGTCGCGGGCGTTGCCCTTGTTGTTCATTTCCCAACTGAAAGAAACGGATAAAGACGAAACGAATAAAATCAAACAAAATGTTACGGCAGCGATTAAAAATCTTTATGGACGGCAACTGACCAACGGTGGGATTGTTTATTGGCCGAATGAAAATAGTGTGGATGAATGGATTACGAGCTATGCCGGAAGTTTTCTTGTGTTGGCTAAAGAAAAAGGTTACGACGTGAATGACGGCGTACTGAACAAATGGAAAGCGTATCAAAGAAAAGCTGCTTTGAACTGGACACCGCAAGCAAATTCCGAATATCAGCAAGCTTACCGGCTTTACACGCTGGCGTTGGCGGGCGCGTCCGAATTAGGGGCAATGAACAGAATGAAGGAAATGAAGGATTTATCAACGCAGAGCCGGTGGTGTTTGGCAGCTGCGTACGCGCTCGACGGCAAGAAAAAACCGGCCGAAGAGTTGATTTTTAATGTTCCGACAACCGTTGCGCCGTATTATTCCGCTTATACTTACGGCTCGTCCGACCGGGACGAAGCCCTCATTTTGCAAACGCTGGTGTTGTTGGGGCAGTTAGACCAGGCATTTAAGCAGGCGCAGCAGTTGGCGCAGAATTTGTCGAAACAACGCTACTTTGATACACAATCGACCGCTTTCGCGCTGCTGGCAATGGGTTATCTGGCGGAAAAAACGTCGGGGACAATCCAGTGCGATTGGACGTTGAACGGCAAAAAGCAAAGCGAAATCCGTTCGGCGAAAGCGTCTTATCAAATGCAACTTCCGCAAAAGCCGGAGCAGGGCAATTTGACGCTCACCAACAGCGGCAAAGGAGTCGTGTATGTCAATCTGATTTCCAAATCGCGCCCGATAACGGACACTTTCCCCGCGATAAGCAACAATTTGAAGTTGGACGTTTCCTACACCGATTTGTCCGGCAAGCCCATCAATGTGTCGGAAATCAAGCAGGGCGACGATTTTATGGCTTCGGTCAAGGTTTCTAACACCAGCGCGTTGCAGGATTATACGAATTTAGCTTTGACACACATTATTCCATCGGGTTGGGAAATTTTCAACGAACGAATGACAAGCGGAGGCGACGAAACGGCTGTTTTTACGTATCAGGACATTCGCGACGACCGTGTACTGACGTATTTTGATTTGCCCAAGGGAAAATTCAAAACAATCAAGGTGCGGTTGCAGGCCTCTTATACCGGCTCGTTTGTTTTGCCGGCTATTCTGTGCGAGGCTATGTACGACACTTCGGTACAGGCACGAACACAGGCCGAACGAACGACTGTAATTAAGTAACGTGTTCTCTTTCAGAAACATATATCGGCGTAAAAGGGTAATTCTTTTCGGAATTACCCTTTTGCTCGTTGCCTATATTTTTTGTCTGCCTAAAAAACTGTTTAACGTTCCCTATTCTACTGTCGTAACCGACCGTAACGGCGAACTGCTGGGTGCACGGATTGCCGACGACGAGCAATGGCGTTTCCCGCCTTGCGACACGCTTCCCGAAAAGTTTGAAACCTGCCTGATTACGTTTGAAGATCGCTATTTCCGGTATCATTGGGGAGTCAATCCGCTGGCGGTCGGGCGGGCACTCGTTCAAAATGTCCGGCAGAAACGAGTGGTCAGCGGGGGAAGCACGATTACGATGCAAGTCATTCGCTTGTCGCGGAACAAAAACCGTACGTTTGTTGAGAAATTGCTCGAAATGATTTTAGCCACCCACCTCGAATTTCGCTGTTCCAAAGAAAAAATAATAGCCTTGTATGCTTCTCACGCGCCTTTTGGCGGAAACGTAGTCGGATTGAATGCGGCTGCGTGGCGTTATTTCGGACATTCGGCCGACCGGCTTTCGTGGGCGGAATCGGCCACTTTGGCCGTTTTGCCGAATGCGCCGTCGCTGTTGCACCTCTCCAAAAACCGGAAAGCGTTGTTGAAAAAACGCAACCGCCTGCTGAAAAAACTCTACGAAAACCGGCAAATCGATGAAGGCACTTACGAATTGGCATTGAGCGAAACCCTGCCCGGCGAGCCGTTGCCCTTACCGCAAATCGCGCCTCACCTCGTAACCTATTATTATACGCACCACAAAGGCGAGCAGTCGGTTTCGACGATAGACAAAAACCTGCAAATCCGTGTGGAAGATGTTTTAAACCGCTATAATCAGGAATTTATGCAAAGTGATATTCGCAATTTGGCGATTATTGTGCGGAAAGTGAAAACGAATGAAATTATCGCTTATTGCGGAAATGTGCGTACCAATCCCGACAATTTCGGTAATCAGGTCGATATTATTCAGGCGGAACGAAGCACCGGAAGCATTTTGAAGCCGTTTTTGTATTGCGCCTGTTTGCAGGAAGGCGTTATTCTTCCGCGCATGCTTCTTCCCGATATTCCGTTGAATATCAACGGTTTTTCACCACAGAATTTCAGCCGGCAATACGAAGGGGCTGTTCCGGCTGATGAAGCGGTGAGCCGTTCGCTCAATGTGCCGCTGGTTTATTTATTGCGGAAATACGGCGTACCGAAATTTTACGATTTTCTGAAACAAAATCACATCGCGCCGTTGCCTCAACCGTCCGGACATTACGGATTATCGCTGATTTTGGGCGGTGCGGAAGCCAAATTGAGCGACATCACAAATGCATATACGCAAATGGCGCAGACATTATGGGGAATAAAAAACGCTTCGACTTTTCAAGCAGGCGCGGTTTGGCAGGTGTTCGATGCTTTGACCGAAGTCAATCGTCCTGAACAAATCGATTGGAAAGCGATTGCTTCGATGCAGAAAATCGCGTGGAAAACCGGCACAAGCTACGGATTTCGCGATGCGTGGGCGGTGGGCGTAACCTCCGGATATGTAGTCGGCGTTTGGGTGGGCAATGCTTCTGGCGAAGGCAAACCCAACTTGACCGGTGCGCGCACGGCCGGGCCGGTGATGTTCGATGTTTTCAACCTTTTGCCTGCTTCCGAATGGTTTCAACGGCCTTCCGGCGATTTTGTCGAAGTGGAAATTTGCCGGCAATCCGGCTGCCTGAAAGGGCGGTTTTGCGAAGAAACCGATACGGTGTTGATTTGTCCGAACGGCCTGCACACAGAAGTCTGTTCGTATCACCGTCCCAACGGATTTGTCCTTCCGCCCGCGTGGGCATCTTACTATAAACAATATCATCCGGAATATGAAACGTTGCCGGACAACGGATTAAACCCAAGCCAACCGATGCAGTTTATTTATCCGCAGGGGATGGTAACAGTACATTTGCCCCGGCAATTAGACGGAAAAGAAGGGCAAATCACGTTTGAACTGGCGCACAGCAATCCTTCTGCTACCGTCTTTTGGCACATTGACAATGAGTACGTTAGTTCAACCACAGATATACACAAACTGTCCTGCATGTTGCTGTTGGGCAGTCATGCAGTGACAGTTGTAGATGATTCAGGAAACACACTTTCGTGCCGTATCCTCGTGGAATAAAAAATCGGGATTAATACCGGTTACGGTTGAAACCACCGCCGTGTCCGCCTCTGTTACCTCCGCGATCGTTAAAATCACGGCGAGGACGTTCTTCTTTCGGACGAGCTTCCGAAACGGAAATTGTACGGCCATCATATTCCGCACCGTTCAAATCTTCGATAGCTTTGGCTCCGGATTCGTCGTCCAGTTCCACAAATCCGTAACCTTTGGATTTGCCGGTCATACGGTCGGTAATTACTCTGGCTGACGAAACTTGTCCGTACTCTTCAAATAAATTCGCTAAATCGGCATCGTTTACTTTGAAACTCAGCCCTGCAACAAAAATGTTCATTCTAAATAATAAAATTGTAAATAATTAAATAACTCTGCTCAGATGAGGATATTATCGCAGATTAGGAACTAAAACCGAATAACGAAACTCGAAAAAAAGTACAAAACTGTCCTAAAAACTCAAATGGTCGCGACAAAGATAAGAATTTTTTTTGAAACAACAAAAATATATATAAATAAAAAAAGAAAGACAAAAAAGTAGGGGCGTTGCGCGCAACGTCCCTACATCGGGAATTTGAATGTTATGCGAACTTCCCGTTTTTATTTCACAATAATTTTTCGTGTTATTTCATTTGCCTTCACCAGATATATGCCGCCCGGAACATTTAATTCCATTTTGTAGAAGGTGCTGTTGATATTCTTGGCTTCCTGAATTTTTCTACCCTGAACATCCAACAGT
>BNTW01000079.1 GCA_025996895.1 Bacteroidia bacterium
TCAGACGTGTGCTTTCCGATCTAATCTGGATCAATGCCAGCAATTCGGGATTCGACCAGTTGAATCCGCAGCCATATTTGATTCAATAATGCAATTATAAATCCGTTTTATGCCGAATTGAGCATCAGAATGAAAATACAATCCTGCCCCACCCGCTACAGCGATTGTAACCTTGTTGCCGACAATCGTATTGTTAATCAAATCGACCGAGCTGCCTGCTTGCAGAGACGAAAACAATATCGCACCGCCGTTGCTGTCCGCCTGATTGTTGTAAAAAGTCGAATTGACAATCGTCAGCTGTACGGTTTTGCCTTCCTGATAGTTGTCTAAAAACAAGGCACCGCCGTCACCTTCACCGGCCACATTCGAGGCAAAAAGACAGGCCTCAATCCGAAGGGTATTTTTAATCGCTTCCGCCGTTTCCGTATTGGTAATATACAAAGGCGTACCTGCGTTGTCTTTAAAAATACACCGCGTCAAAGTCAAATCGACATCAGCAAAACACAAGATACCGGTAGTAGATTGATTGTTGCTGAATGTACAATTCGTAATCGAAGTATTGCCCGAAAACCAAATAGCCGCCGCACTTCCCGAAAAACCGGAAGTCGCTACTTCTTTTCCGGTGATTTTCAAATTCAAACCCGGCAGACGCAATCCGTCGGCATCGTAGCTCTCTTTCGAGAGGTCAATCATTCCGCTGACCGAAATCTCGTCACCGGATGAACATAAACTCACGGCTTTACCTAACGTGGCAACCGCATTGCTTTCGTCCAATCCCGACTGTGTGTTATTGCCGGAGGCCGACAGATAGATAGTTTTTGCTTGGGCATTCAATCCCAGTAAAGCGAAACATACAAACAGTATGCTTTTTGAAAAAAATGTGCTTTTCATTATAAATCGTATTAATTAAATATCACTACAAAGATATGTAATATTTTTACAAAATAAAACAGGAAGAGATTGATAATCAATGTTTATTGCGGAGAGATAGGCTCTTTCTCTTTACCTGTTTCACCGGACTCCGGTATTCGGATGTCTTCAACCTTAAAACAAGTGATATAAAAGATAATCACATTGAAGTAACCACTGTTAAAACTGCCGACAGCTTGATTATAGAACTAAACAATCACAGTCGTAGCATTTTAGATAAATACAAAGCCATTCATTTTGAGGACAATAAAGCACTTCCCGTAATTACCAATCAAAAGATGAATGATTATCTAAAGGAATTGGCGGAACTGGCGGAAATAGATGAACCGATACGGGAAACCTACTATAAAGGGAACCAACGAATAGATGATGTAACGCCTAAATACGCACTACTGGGAACGCATGCCGGACGCAGAACGTTTATTTGCAATGCCTTATCATTAGGCATTCCACCGCAAGTTGTCATGAAATGGACGGGGCATAGCGATTACAAAGCCATGAAACCGTATATCGACATTGCCGATGATATTCGAGCCAATGCGATGGATAAATTCAACCAATTGTAAATTTTAACGTTCCAATAAATCAGAATATTTTGATTTTTCGGAACATATTAGTAATTTTGCTGAAAATAAAGTTCAATGAAAAGAAGAGTAAGCAAGTCCCTTTTAGAATGGAAGAGCAGTTCCAGAAGAATGCCTTTGATAATTAATGGAGCTCGTCAGGTTGGCAAAACGTATATTGTGGAGCAGTTTGGCGGAGAGTATTATGAAAGCGTACTATATCTGAACATGGAAATTGAGACTACCTTTTGCAAGTTTCTCGAAACGGAATTATCTCCTAAAAAAATCATTCAATACCTTGAAGCAACACTGTTGCAGGAGATTGTGCCCGGTAAAACGCTTATATTTATTGATGAGATACAAGCTTGCGAAAGAGCATTAACTTCACTGAAGTACTTTTGTGAGCAAATGCCTGAACACCATATCATAGCTGCCGGATCCCTGTTAGGGGTTGCCATTAATAGAGAAAAATACTCTTTCCCTGTGGGCAAAGTCAACGAGATAAACATGTTCCCTTTGGACTTTGAAGAATTCTTATGGGCGATGAATATGGAGAAATTGGCTGAAGAGATCAAATCTCATTACGCCAGCAATGAAGCGATGCCGGAAGCTTTACATGAAGTTGCATTGGATATGTACCAAAAATATTTTATCGTGGGGGGTATGCCTGCTGCCGTGACAACTTTTATAGAAACGGAAAGCTATCTGAAAATACAACCCGTTCAAAACGAAATTTTGAATGAGTATATTGCCGATATGGCAAAATATGCGGATCCGGCAACAAGCATTAAGATTAGAGCTTGCTACAACTCTATTCCGGCACAGTTAGCTAAAGAAAATGCAAAATTTCAATACAAAGTAGTTCAACGAGGAGGAACGGCAACTATTTTCGGAGAAGCTATTGAGTGGCTTATCCTTGCAGGAATTGCCCTCAAATGCCAACGCTTAGAACATGGTTACATCCCGATAAATGCTTATGCTGATTTGATAAACTTCAAATTATATATGGCAGATATAGGCATTCTCACGCTTCGGTCAAAAATTCCGTTACAAACGATATTATCTCCAATCGAGGTAGACAATACTTTTCTGGGAGCAATGACGGAGAATTACATTGCACAAGTTTTTGTCACTAAAGGATATGATTTAATGTACTGGCAAAGCGATGGTAAAGCAGAAGTCGATTTTGTTCTTCAGATTGATGGAGCGGTTATTCCAATTGAAGTTAAAAAAGGAACCCGAAATCGCTCAAAGAGCTTAGGAGTCTTTGTCGAAAAGTATAAATCACCCTATTCTATTCGCATATCCAAGAAAAATTTTGGATTTGAAAACGGAATAAAATCAGTACCCTTATATGCAGCTTTCTGTATCTGATAAAATATAATGATTGATCGTTATGTTCGAAAAAAATCAAAATATTTTGATTTTTTCGAACATATTCAATAAATAAGCGTATGGAAACTCAAAACGAACATTTGTCCTTATTGACTAATTTGTTGACCCAATACAGGCTACTCAACTCGCTATACGAACAGATAGCGGATAGTTCAGTATTAAGTTTTGAAAATCAGATTGATATTACAGACTTTTATCACAAGTTTAAGGATAAGGAAGCATTTGAGAAAGTCATTTTGCATTTGCTTCTTTCCGCTGATAAAGAGAAATTGGCACCGGTCATAACCAATCTTAGAATAGAGACAAACAAGAACATTGACATATACCAAAACCACAAAGAACTATTCGATGGGATTGATACGCTCAAAGTATGCATGGGTAGACATGAGCCGCTTCGCATTGAAATAGAAGGTCAATTAAAGGATACCAACAAGATTTGGCAAGAACTTACGCAAGTCCGAAATAGTTTGGAATCGGCAAGTTGGAATAATAACAATATCGCGATACAACGCCTAACCAGTGAAGAACAGAAATTCGAAAATCAATATAAAGAAGAACAGAAAAAACTTGATAAACTCTATCAGCAGCAAAAAGAAGCTGACAAAACTGCCTCCCGGTACATTAATAATGCGTTTAGAGATATTTTCAAGCTAAGTAATTTCTTTTCTTCATTGCTCAATAATTATTTTCCTGTTGAAAAAGAAAATATGCTTGTTGCCGAAATCATCGCTGAAGAAAGAACAACTATACAGGAAACACAATCTCAAGTGGAACCCGACATGATTTTCCGTACAAAAATGTACGAAAAATTCTTGTCTTTGGAACAAAAACTAATCCGCGATAAATACCTGAGCGAAGATTTACAATGCTACCCAAGATCACCCAACTAATGCACAAGAAAGCATCCAGAAACATCCAGAAGACACATCCAGAAAGATATTTTGAACGTAATCAGGGAAAATCCCAATGTTACACGCAGAGAACTGGAGAAGTTATTGAATAGTTCACCCGGCAGTATAAAGCATCACCTGCAACGATTAGTTCAGAAAGGGGTTATTAAACGGGAAGGTTCAGACAGATCCGGCAAATGGGTGATCCTTTAAAATCAAAACACCCAACTCTACATTTTGGGTGTAAAATTGGGTGTTTTTCTCGTAACTTGCTGATAATCAGACTTTATTGCGGAGAGATAGGGATTCGAACCCCAGGAACCTTTCAGTTCAACGGTTTTCAAGACCGCCGCAATCGACCACTCTGCCATCTCTCCTCAATATTTCAAAAAGCGACTGCAAAGGTAGTATTTTTTTTTGTTTTGCAAAGTGTTTTCTCGTTTTTTTTACCGGCATACTGTCTCTAACGCGATAGTATTACGCCTCGTTTGTTGAGTGTAATACTTCCGCCGAAGGTATCGCCGCCAAAAAATTCACCCTTATCATATCCGCCGGATAAGCGAATGGAAAAACCGTCGATTTTCGGACAATTATAAATCAGTTCCAACTGCGAAGCAAATCCTTTTTTCACCGAACGGAAAGGAACATAATATCTGCCCCAATTCTTTCCGGCAGTCAATAATAACCGGTATTGAAGCACCGGACAGACATAACCTTCCAAGCCGAAATGAAACGTCGAAATACGGATGCCCTTAAAATTCAGACTGCCGTCGGTGTTGTAAACCGGAGGAAGAAACAACGGCGTTCCCATCGTGTAGCCAAAATACGAAGGGCCGGTTACATAATCGACATTGTTGTAATAATTATCGTTGCCGTTCCCTTTTTGGAATAATTCGGTAGCGTTTTTACCAGTCAGACCCAAGGTGTTCCCCACAGCACCGCCTTGTTGCTTAGTATAAATATATTCCAGCACTATGCCCGACACAAGCGACCGGCGCGTAGTAGAAAATTCCAAACCATACAAATTGTCGGGATAATTTTTAAACACCATGCCTGAGCCGTCTTCAAAAAAATGGTCGATATACACGCTCAAACGGTCGTTATTTTTCAACCGGTAATCATATTTGAATACATACGCACCCCAATTCGAGCCGGCCACATACGCCCTGTCCGCACCGGAAGCCGACGCAGAGCCTTCTTTCGCAACCGCCACCCGAAAAAGATCATCCAATCCCTGCGGTTGATGTTGCACGGTATATTCCGCATTTTGGTAATAATACAGCACCCCACCCCACTGAGCCGCATGCTGCACTTGCATAATGAATTGTTGTCGATTTTTTTCGATATTCCCAAACCGGAAAGAAAGCGATTTATCATGCGACAAAATATTTTTCGTATAAGGCTGTTTGGCGGGCAACGCGCGGTCTTCCTGCCATTGTCCGTCCAAGTAGTAACCAACGGAGAAATCGCCCTTGATAGACAAAATCCCACGTGTATAAGGCACCGTATAAAAATCATGTAAAGCGAGCTTGATTTTAGGCACCGGGCGCGCATGATTGGACTGCACAAAATCGCCCGAACTCAATTCAGCATTTAACAAGGAGGTATATTCTTCCTGTGAGCCGACGCTCAATTTCCACGTTTTCCATTTCAAGCCGGCATACAACTGCTGTATATAGGAATTACCGTAAATATCTGACGTTGATCCGGTTAGATTCAATCCGGCATCGAACGACCAATCGGAATTAATCTTTTGCTGACGAAAAACACCTCCCCGCAGATAGCCGTTACCCGCTTCCACCGGAACCACTCCCCAGCGATGTTGCACCGTCCAAAAAGGCGTATTTTGTCCGCTCGCAACCGATCCGAACATTTCCACCTTGTAACCGGTCGTTTGCTGCGCCGGTAAATGGAAACAAATCAGACAAAAAAAACCAAAAAGGATTTGTTTTTTCATTGTGTATCAGTATTTTATAAACGAATAAATCTTATTGTCCGCACTCAAAACCATATTTTTCGCATCCAATTTCAGTACATCATAAGCAACGGAAGTGTCTGTCCAAAAGGTCAGATGCAACAATGAATGATAACGTTCGTCCAATTCCAGCAACATTTTGTTCTCCGAAGGAAAAGTAACATAGCCATACAACACTTCGGAAGTCGCCGGTGCATTTTCCTTTTCGTACAAAACGGTATAGGTAAAAAGAACATCACGCTGAAACGCATAAAAAATAGTATCTACCTGCGAAATCGTATGATTTTCGGTATCTTCAATCGTTTTCAACTGCCACATACCATTCACCTTAGGCAAATCCGAATCGGTGCAAGAAATCAAAAACAAGAGGAACAACATTCCCCAGCCTATTTTTTTCTTCATAAATCGTTCATTTAATGGAGCAAATATAAGCAATTTATTCGGATACCAATACGGTTCCGAACAAAGTTGCCGCCGATGCTTCGTTGATTTTCACCTTGACTTTGTCGCCGACACGATAATTTTTTTTGTCGAAAATTACGACTTTGTTCTGCGATGTCCGGCCAAACAGTTGCTCGCGCGAACGTTTAGAAAAACCTTCGACCAGCACTTCCGCCGTTTGACCGATATCTTCCTGATTGCGCATAAGTGAGAGTTCCAACTGCAAAGCGATAATTTCTTCCAACCGGCGAATTTTCACCTCTTCGGGGACGTTATCTTCCAAATGTTTGGCGGCATAGGTTCCGGGACGTTCCGAATATTTAAACATAAAAGCAGAATCAAAACCGACTTCACGCATAAGCGAAAGCGTTTCTTGGTGGTCTTCTTCCGTTTCGGAATGAAAACCGCAGAACAAATCGGTCGAAACCGCCGCTTCGGGCACAATCCGCCGAATGGCTGCAATCCGGTCTAAATACCATTCACGCGTATATTTTCTATTCATGGCCTTCAAAATTTTCGTGCTTCCCGACTGCGCCGGCAGGTGGATTTGTTTGCAAATATTATCGTAGCGGGCAATCACTTCCAGCGTTTCGTCGCTCATGTCTTTCGGATGCGACGTGGTGAAGCGGATACGCATTTCAGGGGCTTCTTGCGCTACCAATTCCAATAAATGAGAAAAATTAATTGTCCGGGGATTGCAGGTCGAGTCCGTAATGACAGTATAAGAGTAGGAATTGACATTTTGCCCCAGCAACGTAACCTCTTTATATCCCTGCGATTGCAAAACGCGCAATTCATTTAAAATACTTTCCGGCTCACGGCTCCGCTCGCTTCCCCGTGTGTAAGGAACAATACAGTACGAGCAAAAATTATTACACCCGCGCATAATTGAGATAAATCCTGAAATTTTTACGCCCGACAGTTTCAACGGAATGACATCTTTGTAAGTCTCCGTTGTGGATAACTCCACATTCATGGCTTTTTCGCCCTGCTCGACCGTTCCGATCAAGTGCGGTAGATCGAGATAGGAATCGGGGCCGACCACCAAATCGGCCTGGTGCCGGCTGATTAATTCTTCCTTCACCCGCTCGGCCATACAGCCCAGCACGCCGACAATCAACTGTTTTTTCTTTTTCTTCAGCGATTGAAAATATTGCAGACGCGCCAATACCCGCTGTTCGGCATTGTCGCGCACCGAACAAGTATTGACCAAAATTAAATCGGCTTCTTTTATGTCTTCAGTCTGTTCAAAGCCATCCATCTGCATAATAGACGCAACCACCTCGCTGTCAGCTACATTCATCTGACAACCGTAGGTCTCTATAAATACCTTTTTTTTCATTTAACTTTATTTAACTGCTAAAACTGCTAATTTCTTTCGGAAAATTTGCAGATATAAAAAATATGCGTACCTTTGTGCTTGAAAAACGTAAAATTTTTTCATAGTTAAGGTTTTGGTTAAATGGGTTAGGGGTGACTGTGAAGTCATCCCTAATATTTTTAAATCCTTTTGATCTATTTGTACCGAACTGTGCATGTATTCTTCTTCTGTCATTGGAAGTGCAAAAGTACGCAAAATTTTTCTCACACCACAATATATATTTTTTGGCACGCTCTTTGCTATAACTTGCTTTCGTAACAAAATACGATGCGAACAATTCTTAAAAAAAAGTGTGATTTATGTTGTAAAACATATGAAATTATTTTAAAAAATGCAAAATAATATGATACACACACACATTACTCATCTGGCGGTTTAATAAAAATTAACACGCTATACACCCTTGTAACGCGTTTTTTCTCTCACGCGCGTAATATACAAAATTTATTTTTAATACGCAACAATCCCGAAGGCGTTTTCACCCCCCAGCCCCCTAAAGGGGGAGAAAAAGCCCTTGCAAAATTGTGCGCTGCCACTCCCTCCCCTTCAGGGGAGGGCTGGGGAGGGGTCATTCTCAACTCATAACTCATAATTCATAACTCAATTTATAAAAGTATGCGAACATTTATTTATCTAATCTTGTTTTTATTGCTTCCCTCTGGTGCCTTTGCCCAATGGGAAATGGAACAACGCCTGCCGTTTGAGGCAAGCACAACGTGGGAGAATGGTTTGGCATCGCAAGATGTTTTTTTGTGGAAAAGCGATTTTCTCTATCGCGATATGTATGCCGATTTCGGCAACTCGCTGTTTAATCCTTCGGGCGATTTCCTGACCAATATGTTTGCGTCGGGTTTCAGTTCGTTAGGAACAAACGATGAGCCTGACGGCCCCGTAGCCCCCGACGAAAACACCTATAACGCCCTGCGCGAAATGATTCCCGTCGGTAATGCAATTTTATTTACAGCTTTAATAAGTTTATTATATATGATGATTATTTTTATTCGCAAATATGCGGGAACGTTGTGTGTACGGGCGTTGCGCGCAACGCCCCTGCCGGCCCTGATTTTATTTTTCCTCTTCTTTGCAACCAATTTGCAGGCACAAGACGCAATTGAAGTTACTTCGCCTGCAACAGATATTGTTTTAAATGGCGACGCTTCGGCTTTTACCGTCAAGATTACCAACGCTTCGACAGGCGACTACACCGCGCCGGTTTTACAGGTAACGATGGCGACCGGCTGGACGTATGTGTCTAACAGCAACAGCTATCCGGCCACGCCCGCAAGCAATACGGTTTCGCTGACGTTACCCACTATCAGTGCCGGCACGGAACTGGATTTTGATGTCAGCTTCACGGCAAAATGTAATGCGGTTGCAACCAATCCGTTGATTTTCAAGCTGACCGACAGTGCCAGCGATGTTTTTGAGTATATCATTCCTTCGATTACGACACAGTCGGCGGTGATGAGCCTGGCCTCTTCGGGTTATATCGATTGGGACCGGGAGCGCGCCGATACCGTGCGGACACTGACCATCTCGCAAGTCAATCCCAATGCCTATATTCCGGCAGGCGACTCGATGAATGTCGTTTTGAGCGGCAATTATCAATATTTTACGATTATCGGCCTGGAGTATATGAGCAAAACGACCTCAACTTGGACGGCTGTGCCTGCGGGCTGTTTTACTCAAAAAAATGCAACCACTTATACCTATCGTTTGACGGCGGCTTTGCTGGCCGACATCGGCAACGGAGACAATCATTTGGATGCCGGTGAAACCCTGCAACTGCGCGAACGGATTGCCTATACGGAATGTAACCGTGTAGCGAGAAATTTCAGAACTACCTATACACCCGCGTTCTGCGGCACCTTGCAGGGTGGGACCAATCTGGCTGTAGATACTGACGTAAGAGTAATACCCTCTTTTGCATCTATCGTTCATGTAATCAATGGGCAGGCTTCAGGTATTGGTGTTCCTTCGGAAAGAGGAAAAGGTACCTTGAGAATAGTGGCAAGGGATCTTTTGCAAAATCCGAGAGTCAGGATTTATACTGATATTACTGCTTCTCAGGTGGCTTACAGGGTAAAGGATGCTTATATTTCAGATGCTGCCGGAAATGCGATTGCCGGACCCCCTGTGGTAATTAAGCCCTATGGAAGTTTACCGGTACCGGTAAATAGGGGCGACACGATTGCGATTGCAGACGATTATATGATGCAGAGCGGCGATACACTGTTTGTTACTTACGAATACGAAATAGAGTTTAATATGGCTCAAGATTTGTGCAACCGAAATTATATTTCCACATTTACCCCAAGGGTCTACCAATTAATGTATCAATATGTCTGCCCCGGTGGGTCGCTGGTAGAAATACCACAAGCAGGAGATTATGTTAATGGTATGGATATAGAATGGTCAACAGGTAGTGCAAGTGTAGGTAAGAATATATTATCCAATGGAGAACAAACCAATCTGGTAGTATTAGATTCATGGCAAGGAAATAATACTTTGTCTTTAGCAAACAATTCTTTGACTTCTACCTCAGTAGCACATCGCGTACAAATTCAACTTCCTCCCTCGCTGACATTTACCGGATCGGTTACAATCAACGGCTATCCGACACCCGGTACGACTGTTACGGTAGCCTCCGGAGATATGAGCTACGACCCGAGTACCCATATTCTGCTATTTAAAAATACGCGGAGTTTGGTTAACTCGACTTACACTATCGGCGTTGAGGGCGTTAATAATTCCAGCGACAACTGCGATTCCGACCCAAATACGAGCATAACCGTTTCGCATATTTTGGATTACGGGCTGACGCCTACCCGATACACCTACGCCTGTTTTACTTATCCGATGAACCTGGTTGTTTTGGCCCCGCCCAACTCGGCCTGCGCGGGAACCTTCCACGTTACCGGTATGGACGTTAACCGGACAACTTACGGATTTGTCAGCGAAAGTAACCTCACGCGCATTACAGAGGCAACGGTCAACTCCTACAATATCAATAAGAGAAATGCCGGTCCGTATGACAACGTAACTTTTTCAGACACTATCTCCAAAGGCAGCGAGCCGGTTTGGGCAAAAAACAGCGAGCCGCTGTATGTCGAATTTTCTTATTTGTCGGATTCCACTGCCCACTTCTTTGCCAATCAGAGCGGCGCACAGGTGATTTACAACGGCAACCAGACAATCGATATTCCGGCTTCCAAGGTCAGCTATACAACCGGCGGCGGCAGTCATTCGATCCGCGTGGATATCAGCGACTGTCTGGCAACGCTCGACGCTGCCGGCGGGGTCAATACCATCGTTCTGAATGTGTTGTCTCAAACGACAAAAGACGTACCGCAAATACCGGCATTACTCCGAATGTTGCAAACCTCCATTTATTGGGCTTCGGAGGCTTCACTTTCCTGCCGCTGTTCATTATTCTTTCCGTATGATTTCAAAGTATGGGATTATAAAATGAGAATTTATAACTCATCTGGAGCTACTGGCTATCTGAATAGAGAGGGTTCGGCTTATTTATTGTGGTTAAGATTAGGCGATGCGGGCAATATGGCTGAATATTTTCCAAATGAATTCCGTCCCAACGAAGAAATTATAGATTTGACTACCCAATTTATGAATAACCAATTAGTAGTGATTAACAAGGTTTCGGACAACAAAGCCACTTCGCAAGTCTTCTATCAGCCCAGTGCTGGGATTGATATTGGCGGAATCAACGTTACCAATACACAATACGTGATGACCGGTCAATCAATTTTCACCCGGGAATATTATAATTTGAGCGATTATCGTATAACCGGTAATCTTCAATACATTTGCACACCCGCTGCTTATGATGGTTTCTTAAACATCAATGTCAAAGTATGGGATTATCCTACTTCGGAAAATCCGGAAGAAAGAGTATTGGAGTTGTTAAAGGCAGTCTCTAATTATACAGAGACTGGTAGCCAATATTCCTACACGCTGTCTGTTGCCCCTGTCGATGAGCAGGTATTGATGGCTTCGCCTGTTGCCGAATGGGTGGTAACCGTTACCAATACCGCCAATTTCACGGCTACCAACGATTCGTTGCCACACTTCTGGATTTCGTTGAGTGATGCTGCCGGCGCCTTCGATTTGGCCAATGTTGCGTTTTACGATTACGACGGTGATGTGCAGGGCGGTTTAGTTCCGGCCACCCTGGTGAAAGACCCAAGCAATCCGGCTTATTTGTATCGCTTGGGTGCGGTGCATACCACAACAGCCAACGGCTACACCAAGAAGTTTTTGGTTCGGGCAACCGTAGATAATTGTGCCGTAACGGAAACAACCGTGAAATTTGAATCGTCGTGCAACCAGGTAGCTGAAGCTTCGCCCGCTCCTGTTTCAGGCTATATCTTTAAGGATTATGGCGACCGCTCGGTTTGCAATACCATCCGGTCGGCCAGCCGCATTGTGAAAATCCCGCAGGTCATCATTACGGCCACTACCGACGACAGCAAGAGCAAGAACGGCAACAACCGCCTCGATTTCTGCGAGCCGGTCGTGATTGCGCATACCTTTATCAACAACTCCGAAGTGCTGGGAAACAATCTGATTGCAGAAATCACGCTGCCCAACGGTATGACATTAGACCCGGGAACGCCGGTAAAGGTGTTCAAAGGCTCTAATCCTTCCTGGGTATTGGCCGATACGGTTTCGTTTGCCAATTTCTCCGGAATCATTTCCCCCCAGCCCGACAACAAGCTGTTGTTTACGTTCAATGCCAACACCGACACGCTGGGTGTGGCGAGTGATGCAGTTAACCGTTATTTCACACTGGTATATGGTGTAACGTTGGATTGCGGTTTCCGTTCGGGTTCGCAGATACAGGCAAAATTGTCTTTGCAAAACGCCTGCGGGGAAACGGCAAGCTACCATACCTCGACCGGTATGCTGAATATCGACTTCGGTGCACAGGTGATGCCGGTGATTGAATTTGAAGGTACGCAAGATATTACGCCCGATGTGATTAATATGACTACTTCGGGCTATGGAAATACCATCACCCTGAATGGGCAAATCAAATATATATCCGATCCGAGTGCGG
>BNTW01000080.1 GCA_025996895.1 Bacteroidia bacterium
TCTGTGTTTCCGTCAAGCCTCCCCGGGTGGTTTTCTGGGTTGAAGGATTTCCGTAATCGTCATAACCGGAAGTTTCCGTTTTCGCAGATGTTTTGGTCAATTTATCCGTAACGGTTTGAGAATCCATGTAGGGAAAAATCCGTTTGCCGCTGAACACTTTATGGGTATTGCTATTAACGGTGGTGGAAAGAGCCGTTCCCGAAGAGGTGGATACGTTTTGTTCCGTCACGTAGGGATAATAATACGTCGTATTGTATCCGTATTTTACAGTTGTCTTCCGGTCGAAAAACGAATTATTGGCACTAACTTCATTAAATCCTAAAAAGCCTTTGCCCTGCAAATGTATTTTCGCCCCCTTGTAAGTATATTGAGTTGTGTTTTCTGAAGTTGTTCCGGCATTGGAAGTTAGTTTTTTAACAGCATATAAAGGCACCTGAGTATCAAGTACCGGATATGCAGCGTTAGTTTGCTTGGTATAAACACTATTGTCGGTCAATGACGCATATTCAAGCGTAGTTCTGTTTTTCATACCGTCATTGACAGCAGTGATTTTTCCGCTTTGGTCGGTAAAATCAGGATTGGCATAAAGACGCCATTTGATCTCTTTCGTCGTATTGTTTTGTTGCACTTTTGAACAGTCAAAACCATAAAATATCAGTTCTGGTCTACCTTTGCCATTAAAATTGCCAACGGCAAAATATTTGCTTCGGGCATCGTCTTTGTCATATTCAACCGTTTGAATGAGGCTAAAATCATTCCCTATAGAATGAAGCCAATGAACGTAATGCCTATTAAATACTCCCCAAGGGTGAGACCATATCTCATCTCTCTTATCATAAACAGCATCGTTAAGGATAATATCTGATTTTCCATCTCCATCAAAATCCAAAACAAAACACCGGTTAAGATCCTTATCATCATTTTTATCTGTAAATTCTTCTTCTATAATATTCAAGTTGGAAATAACATTAGACTTTGTCTTGGTGAATGTCCCATCTCCATTATTCATTACCAAATGCCAGTTGGCATTACAATGTTCATTGACTATGAAATCAGGCAACCCGTCACCATTGAAATCACCTAATTGTATCAAGCTATAGTCACTGTTAAAAAGCTCTCCTCTATACGGCAATACATCGGTAGGAAATAGATTATCATTACTTCCTCCTCTATTTAAGCATATATGATAACCACTTTTCGTTACAATGAAAATATCTTTCATTCCGTCACCATTAAAATCTTCTATAAATATTTTTTCCGGTTTATTGGAGGCATTTTTTAAATAAATCTGTACAGCATTGATAGTTCCATTATTAAAAAAAACAATTTCTCCAGGATATCCTACATTATCTTTTACTTTTTCAATATATATAATCTCTGTTTTCCCATCATTATTTACATCTCCAACGGCATAAATTGGATTCTCACAGGATTTCAAATCTCGTCCAAAACGTGTTCCATTAAGATTATCCTTTGCTATTATAAATCCAATTTGACAGGGGCCTCCAATATTTTGAAAATATGAAAATAATATACTTTGCTTTCCATCTCCATCTAAATCTATTATTGAATTTCCTGTTGTGTAAGACTGAAAATTTTTGTCAATATTAATATCTGCGTCTAAATAATAAGGAGAAGATGTTGTATATGTGATACTTCCGTTTATATCTTTATTTGCAATATATGGCTGCATCATGGTGTAATACTCTGTATAATTTCCTGTTTTTTTTTCATATGGGAAAATACCAAAAAGATCCGTTATTCCGTCGCCATTGATATCTGCTGACATATAATATTGATCTTCAAATTCTTTATATGTGGAGGAAGGTATAGATATTTCTGACGAAGCAATATCAGTGCTTGTCGGATAATTGCCCCATTCAAAAACTACCGGATTCAAATATTCGCCTGCGCCGTTACTTACCGTTATTTTTTCCAAACGGCTGAAAATATCGTATTTGTATTTCAACTCATATTTTCGTAAAAGCGTTCCATTGCTCTTAATTTCTATTTTGGACAGTCTCTTTCCTACTTTTCCGTTTTTTAGGTAAAAATGGATTGGAATACTGTCAGTTCTCGATTCATACGAAAATTCAATGATATTACTTCCATACGTTATTTTTTTGATATAGGAATATAAATCGAGGTGTTCATATTCATAGACAATCGTTTGCCCATTGGCGTTTTTTACCGAATCCAACATCCACGCCTGTACGGAAGATGTAGTATAATTCAAACGTCCGCTATTACTTCCATATTTATACATTGTACCATCTTTGGCTTGTACCTCAAACCAGTCAACACTACCACTTAATTGTGGTAATTGGGAGTTGTTTCTTTTAGCAGTAACTTCTATAAAAGTTTCAGTTTCAGTATGAAAAATCGAATTATTGCTTCCATAAAGACCGGATATATGTACAAGACGATTACCGTCCAAAGCATAACTATCAGTGCTTATATTCCTAATTCCAGCTGCCGTACCGTCAGAATAGATGGTATTGGGAACGCGGGTAATTGCCGACAGTCCGGCAATATTAAATCCCCAGCCCGCAATCCCATTCCCTGCCTGGCTGTTATACACCAACGAAATATTGGATTGCATGCCCTGTATGCCCGGAGGACACTCGACGGGAACAGTGTAGGTGGCTGCACCGCTGGGACTGACGTCTATCGCTCCGGACAGATTACCCACCATAGCACCCAAACTTGCATCGGTCGTAATTGTTCCGTCGTCTTTTTGGTAAGTATTATCCGACGGTGGAAAGACCAGAAATTGGTCAATCTTTCCGGCAAAAGCATTGCCGGTCGTACTTTTATACGAAAAGCCGGGTTTCAGACGGATGGATTCCCGCGCAATATAGGTTTTGTTACCGCTTTCGGCCGACGACAGTTCAATCTTCTCCGCCGGTGACTGTCCGAAAGCAGACGGCAAACAACTCATTAAACCGAGCCATCCGAGCAGGATTGTGCAATATTTCGTTTTCATAACATTATTTCTTAATGATTTTCCATTCGGTATGATCTTCGCCGGCTGTAATCCGCAAAATATACATGCCCGCCGGTTGGGAAGTGATATCAATTTCCGTAGAATAAGACACGTTCCGTTCCCGAACAAGCAGGTTGCCGGAAAGCGTGTATAAAGCAACATCGGCCGTCTCGTCCTTCTCCAGATGCTGTATTTCAATCGTAATGCGCCCCTCGGTCGGATTGGGATAAATATGAACTTCGATATGCGAAAGCATTTCGGAATAAAATGGTTCCTCTTCCTGAGGGTCAGCACTCGACGGATTGATTACAATCGTCCGGCTGATACGGTTGCCGGCTGCGTCGTATCCGAACGACACTTTATTTTGTGCCGGCGAAGAAAAAGCGTTGCATAGCAGGAACAGTCCTGCAAGGAAAAAGAGAAAAGGTGTTTTCATGGCTTATTTATTTTCCAATTGTTCAATTTTCGTTCGCAATTCCTGTATCGTATTCTCCTGCCGAATCAGGTAAAGTGTCAGTTCCTCCACTTTCTGCAACAGTTTGGCCTGCATCTCGCCGATACTCACGCCGTTTTCGGCCACTTCGGCAGCCGAAGGAATGCCGGGCAAATGCTTGTTAGCCTCAATATGTTCAGAAACCGTCTGCAAACCCGGCAATGAATAGTTTGAATCAAATACGTAATCCGGCCAGCCGCTCACTTCTATCTTCACTTCTTTGGCGCGAATCGTTCCATATACGTCCAGCAAGTTCTGCGGATTGGAAGTGCCGATACCGACATATCCGTTTGATTTAAGGATGGTTAGCCGGTTGGGAGTTGACGCCGTCCGGAGATACAAGTTCCCCGTATCCGACCGCAATACGCCGTCACCCAAGATCACCGGCTTGTTAAACCAATGATAGGTCCTGTCGGTTACATAATGCGCACAATTCGTATTACGGGGACCGATTTCCAAATAGCCATTATCATTTTGTATTTTTACCGATCCGCCCAACGCATTTCCTTTGATACTACCATTGAAAGTCTGGATACCGGTGAAGGTATTACTGCCGCGTGTAGCAATTTCATACCAGGCAGTATTTTTATTAGTTAAGGTCGTTGAGGCTATTTTCCGAAAATACATCCGGTCGTTTTCTGCATAGCTGGAAGCTATTTGAAACTGATAATTATTATTCAGGTTGTGATTTCGCATCACCATCAAATAACGATAACTTCCCGCATCGGTCGGATATCCTTCTTGTAATTGATCTGTTTGATATATCCCAGAGAGTAAGGGAACATTAAAATTGTCAATGATTGCAGTTAAACCATTCCCTATTTGTTGGGCTTTTACTTGAAATACGGCACTTAACAGCAATGCCAAGAAGAAAACTTTTTTCATACGATATTACATTTTATAATTACAATTTGCGTTCTAAAAATTGAATAAATTTATAGCGATAAAGTTTGGAAGAATAATCGGAATAGGTACAGAAAAAAGTGGGCAAATCTTGTCCGGTTTTCGGGACAAAATAGTACTTTTGTCGGACAACTAATTAAAAAAACGGTTTTTATGAACATTGGTGATAATCTTCGGGTATTGAGAAATAAAAATAATCTTTCGCAGCAGGAAATAGCTGATTATCTTGGCATTGACCGCAAAACATACGTTAGCTGGGAATCGGGCATGGTAGATATTAAAAGTTCATATCTTCCCAAGCTGGCTGAATTTCTGCATGTGGAAATCACCGATTTGTTTCGGGAAAAACCGTCTGAAATAATTATCAATCAACACAATACCGATAATAAAGACCATTCTGTAAATGGTATAGTTCTCTTATTGACCGATAAAGAGGCGGTCAATCGTTTGGTCGAAGTAGTGAGGGAACGGTTTGAGAAATAGGCCGATTTCTATACTACATCGTATTCTGCCGGCTCGTGTCGTCGCGCTACTTGCGTGGTGATTTTCTGATTTTCCTCATCTAAGTCCATGGTGATACTATCGCCTTCCTGCACATCCGATTTGATAATCATTTCCGCGAGTTCGTCCTCCAAATATTTTTGGATAGCGCGTTTTAGCGGTCTTGCACCGAATTGCACGTCGTAGCCTTTCGAGGCGACAAATTCTTTGGCTTTATCGGTAATCTGCAATTGGTAGCCCAAGTTTTCAATCCGCTTGTAAAAATCTTTCAATTCGATGTCGATAATTTGATGAATGGATTCTTTGTTCAACGCATCAAACATAATGACGTCGTCGATACGGTTGATAAATTCCGGCGCGAATGCTCGATTGAGAGCCTTTTGTATCACTCCACGCGAAAATTCTTTGTCTTCAGCCAGATTGGTTGTGCTGGAGGCAAAGCCGATGCCGCGACCGAAATCCTTCAGCTGGCGCGTTCCCACGTTGGAAGTCATAATTAAAATGGTGTTTTTGAAATCAATCCGGCGTCCCAAACTGTCCGTCAAACGGCCTTCATCCATCACTTGCAACAGGAGGTTGAATACGTCCGGGTGCGCTTTTTCGATTTCGTCGAGCAACACGACAGAGTAGGGTTTCCGGCGCACTTTTTCGGTCAGTTGTCCGCCTTCTTCGTAGCCCACGTATCCCGGAGGAGCACCAACCAAGCGCGAAACCGAAATTTTTTCCAAGTATTCCGACATGTCGATACGAATTAACGTATCGGCCGAATCAAACAAATATTCCGCTAATTTTTTTGCCAGATGCGTTTTACCGACACCGGTAGGCCCTAAAAACATGAACGTTCCTATCGGTTTGTTCGGGTCTTTCAGCCCGATACGATTGCGCTGAATGGCTTTCACTATTTTTTGAACGGCTTCGTCCTGTCCGATAATATTGGATTTGAGCACCGTTTCCATTTCTTTCAGCCGTTGATTTTCCGCTTTTGCAATTCGCTGTACCGGAACACCCGACATCATGGCTACCACTTCGGCCACGCTGTCGCCATCAACCACTTGCCGGTTTTCCTGCAATTCTTCTTTCCATTTGGCTTGTGTGGCTTCCAATTTCAGCAACAGTTGCCGTTCTTCGTCGCGTTGAGAAGCCGCCATTTCAAAGTTTTGCGTTTGAACAGCCTGCAATTTTATCTGCCGGATTTCTTCGATTTGCCTTTCCAATTCCTCGATGGCTTCCGGCACAACGACATTGGAAATATGCGTGCGTGATCCGGCTTCGTCTAACGCATCAATGGCTTTGTCGGGAAAATTGCGGTCGCTGATGTACCGGTCTGTCAATTTGACACACATTTCCAAAGCTTCGTCCGTATAACTGACGTTGTGGTGGTCTTCGTATTTGGGTTTGATATTTTTCAAAATTTGACGGGTTTCTTCGGCCGTAGTCGGGTCGACGATTATTTTTTGGAAACGGCGTTCCAACGCACCGTCTTTCTCAATGCTTTTGCGGTATTCGTCCAGTGTGGTCGCACCGATACATTGAATTTCGCCTCGCGCCAAAGCCGGTTTGAGCATGTTGGCTGCGTCCATTGAGCCTGAAGCACCGCCCGCGCCTACAATCGTGTGGATTTCGTCGATAAACAAAATCACATTCGGATTTTTCTGTAACTCGCTCAAAATCCCTTTGATACGTTCTTCAAACTGTCCGCGATATTTGGTTCCCGCTACGACCGAAGCCATATCAAGATTGACCACTCGTTTGTCAAACAAAATTCGGGGAACTTTCCGTTGAGCAATACGC
The DNA here is from genome assembly GCA_025996895.1 of Bacteroidia bacterium. GTDB lineage: Bacteria > Bacteroidota > Bacteroidia > Bacteroidales > Azobacteroidaceae > Azobacteroides. The sequence continues at coordinate 6,675 of BNTW01000080.1, forward strand.
AGAGCCAACCCTTCCACTATGGCGGATTTACCTACACCCGGCTCGCCAATCAGCACCGGATTATTCTTTTTCCTCCGGCTCAAAATTTGCGCCAACCGTTCAATTTCTTTTTCGCGTCCAATAACCGGGTCAAGACGGTCTTCTTCCGCTGCGCGCGTCAAATCCGTCCCGAAACTGTCTATCATAGGTGTATCCGTAGCTTTCGACGTCTGTGTTTTTATCGGCTCGCGTTTTTTCGCATTCGAAAATTGGTCGTAATCCTCTTCTTCGTCCTCGTCGAAATCCGCGCCCGCATGCACTTTTTTTGTTCCGCCGGTAGTTTCCAAAATGGTATTATATACTTTTTGATAATCTACGTTATATTCACTCAAAATACGATAAGCCAACGAATCTCGATTTTTCAGGATAGCCAGCAACACATGTTCGGTGTCGGCTTCCTTACTGTTCAAACTGATTGATTCCAAAAGACTTAACCGCAACAGATTTTCCACGCTTTTGTCGATAATCAATTGATTATCGGAAATATAATTGCCTTCCCGGTACATTTCTTTGTCTAATGCCGATTTCAACCCTTTGGAATCTACACCCAAAAGGTGAATAATAGCGGAGGCGGAACTTTTCGGATTTCTCAACATACCCAGCAAAATATGTTCGACACTCACATTGTCGTTGTGCAGTCTGCCGGCTTCTTCCCTGCTGAACATCAAAATTTCCTTTACTCCGTTTGAAAAATTGTTTCTTGCCATATTAAATAACTCCTTTTTCGGTTTCTTTTGTCATACTCAAATAATATGCCATCACAAAAGTAGTACAAAATGACAGAAAAAGAAACAGATATTTATCGTCTTTGTCATTCATTCGTAATATGGCCGCTGTTTCTTTGCAGCAGAATTAATAGGGCATGAATTTATGGTAAAAAGATTTTGTTTTGGTTTTATTTTTTTATGGATATTGATGACTAACCTGAATGCGCAAACCGGAAATATTACCGGTGTGATCTCTGATAAGAAAACCGGAGAAAGTATTATTGGGGCAAGTATTTTAATCGAAAATACAAGTTTGGGGGCTGCTTCCGATATAGATGGCCGGTTTCTTATTTCCGGACTACCGGCAAAAAAGTACAAAGTGAAAGTTTCTTATTTATCTTATCAAACGGCGGAAACCCAAGTGGAAGTAACGGCCGGGCAGACGACCGAAATGAATATCAGTCTGGTTGAAGCAACAAACCTGTTGAGCGAAGTTTCGGTCGTGAGTGTGCGCAAAATGAATACCGAAATGAGTATGATTCAAGCACAAAAAGCTTCGCTGAATGTGGTCAGCGGGGTTTCTTCGCAGCAAATTGCCAGGACGCAAGACAAGGACGCGTCGGAAGTGATTAAGCGCATTCCGGGTATTTCCATTCTTGACAATCGCTTTATTATCGCGCGCGGGCTGGCGCAACGCTACAACAATGCGTGGATTAACAACAATGCCGTCCCGAGTTCGGAAGCGGATACTCGTTCTTTTTCGTTCGATATGATACCCGGCGGACAAATTGAAAATATTTTAATTGCGAAATCGCCGACCCCTGAACTTCCGGCCGATTTTACAGGCGGTTTTGTGAAGATTGCTACGAAAAATATGCCGGCTGAAAATGCGACGCAAATCAGTTACGGTATAAATTTGAATACGACAACGCATTTTTCCGGGTTTCAATATGCCCAAGGAAGTCCGACCGATTTTCTGGGTTTCGACAACGGATTTCGGGGCTTGAAAAGTGTTGTTCCCGCCCAACGCATGGATAACAACGACGCCGGCTTGGTAACTGCTGTTACGCGCAACGGTTTTAATAATGACTGGCTTATTCATACCCAAAAGCCCATACCCGATCAACGGTTTTCGTTGATGTTCAATCGTTTCAAAAAGTTGGAAAAGAGTCAATTAGGACTGGTAGCTGCATTGAATTATAGTTATACGAGTGTAACCTATTCCGGTATGACCAATACGCGTTTTGGAGTGTATAATAAAAATGAAGATACGTCGGTGTGTTTGTACAGCTATACCGACGACCAATATACGACAATGGCGAAACTCGGCGGATTGTTAAATCTCACGTGGATGAGCAAGGATAACCGTATCGAATTTCGGAATTTGTTCAACCAGATGGGACGCGACCGCTACACGCACCGCGACGGCTGGCGCAATGTCAGTGCCAAATATTTACAGCAAAAAGACGAATATTTTTACAACAGTCGCGGAAGTTATACCGGACAGTTGAGCGGAAGTCATACGCTTTTCCACCGGGACCCGTTCGATTGGACGATTGGTTATGCGTATGCGAATAAAAATCAGCCCGACCGCCGGCAAGTTGAACGCGAGGAAGAAATGGCTGATCCGCGCTACAACGGTCGTTTTTACATTGATCACAACGACATCATTCGCGATTTCAACCGTTTGGACGAAAACATATATTCGCTTTCGGCCAATTATAACCACGATTTTGCTTTCGGCGATTTCAAGCCGGCATTAAAAGCGGGTATTTATGCCGAATCGCGCGATCGCCAATACGATACACGCTATTTCCTGTATCGCTTGTATAAAAAGAATTTGCCGGATGATTTTCAATACCGCGATGTAGCTTCCGAAATTCTGTTGCCTGAATATTATGCGGCCGACAAATTGTATGTTTTCGACGACAGCGATAAGACGAATAATTATACCGGTAAAGGCTGGTTGGGAAGCGGATACTTGGGACTGAATATTCCGTTACACCAATGGAATATTTATGCCGGCGTCCGTTATGAAAATAATAACATGGAATTGACCAATTACAGGACGATTGCTACGGACGAAAAGGAAATACACAAGTACAATCAGGCGGATTTATTCCCTTCTGTTAATGCGACTTATAATTTCGACAAAAAAAATCTGTTGCGTTTGGCTTACGGAAAATCCATTAACCGGCAAGAGTTTCGCGAAGTGTCTATATCCACTTACTACGATTTCAATTTGTTCAGCTACGTGCGCGGAAATAAGGATTTGAACCCCGCTTATATTCAGAACTTTGACGCGCGTTATGAGTTTTATCCTTCTGCGGGCGAAATCGTTTCGTTGGCGTTTTTTTATAAACGATTTATCCACCCGATTGAATGGACATATATCGACGCCGGCGGGACTTACACTTTCACGTTTGAAAATGCGGAAAAAGCCAATAATTACGGCTTGGAACTTGACGTAAAGAAAAGTTTGGATTTTATCGGTATGCCGGATTTTTCGTTTTCGTTCAATGGCTCGCTCATCGACAGCAAGGTGATTTTTGGCGAAAACAGTATCGAACACGACCGCCCTATGCAGGGACAATCGCCCTATCTGGTGAATACCGGCTTGTTTTATCAGACCGATCGCTTGAGTGCCGGATTGATGTATAACACCATCGGCAAGCGCATTGTCGGAATCGGACGATCGAACAACAGCCAGGGCGGAAGTATCGACAACAACGTGCCTGACATGTATGAAATGGCGCGCCATACGATAGATTTTTCTTTGGGTTACAAATTCGGAAAACGTATCGAGTTGAATGCGGGTATTCGGGATTTATTGGCTCAACCGGTTGTGTATAAACAATTTCCGGAATTTATAGATGATAACGGAGTGTTGCAAAAACGCGAGCAGATAACGAAGCAATTCAAGCCCGGACAAAATATTTCCATTACGCTTAAAATCAATTTATAATGATTACTATAAACACAATTTTTAATTTTATGAGAATGAAAACAATCAGACAGTTCAGTTTAATTTTGGCAGCCTGCGCGGCTATTTTCTTAACAGGTTGCAACAGTAATGATGACACGCCTCCTACAGGGGGTGAAAACAACGACGAACAAATTCTTTTTGGGCCGAATCAAACGCAAATCGGCAACGGTATGAAAATGTTTCAAATCAAGCAATCTCACACCATTAAGAAAGGTGTATATACTTTGGTCGGCTGGATTTATGTAGAAGAAGGGGCTACATTGACGATTGAGCCGGGTACGATTATCAAAGGGACAAACAAGAGCTACGATGGTCGCGAAGCGGCTCAAGGCTCGTCGCTGGTCATTATGCGTGGTGCAAAAATTATGGCACAAGGTACGCCGGCACAACCGGTTGTCTTCACTTCGGCTCAACCTGCCGGGCAACGTAAGGCTTCCGATTGGGGAGGTATCATTCTTTGCGGAAAAGCGAAAAACAACTTGACGACAATGACTATCGAGGGCGGTGTGGAAGCTGATCACGGTGGAAATGACGACAACGACAATTCGGGTATATTGCAATACGTGCGTATCGAATATGGCGGTTATCCGTATGCAGTGGATAACGAAATCAACGGTTTGACGTTAGGCTCAGTTGGTCGCGGTACAACCATCGATCACGTGCAGGTATCTTATTCGGGCGACGACTCGTTTGAATGGTTTGGCGGCGCAGTCAATGCAAAGTATTTGATTGCCTATCACGGCTGGGACGACGATTTTGATACGGACAACGGTTTCTCCGGTAAATTGCAATTTTTGTTGGGTGTGCGTGACTCGCGAATTGCCGACCAATCCAATTCCAACGGTTTTGAATCGGACAACAACGCCAGCGGATCGACTTCCGAGCCGATCACATCGGCCGTATTCAGCAACGTAACGTTGATTGGCCCGATGGGACAGGATGCCGCTTTTGCCAATAACAAATCGTATATCGACGGCTACAGCTGGGGAGAAAATTCGGGTATCCGTACCGGTATTTTTCAAGCGGCTATGCAAATCCGCCGTCACTCGCGTATAAATTGCTTCAACTCCGTAGCCACCGGTTATCCCGTAGGTTTGATGTTGTCGAACGACGGTCGTGGCGATACGCAGGGTGCAGCTAACAGCGGTTTGTTGAAGATCAAAAACGTTTATTTCGCAGGTATGGGATTGTTGGGGGCTGATGCCGACAAGAAAGACCCAACAGCCTGGTCGGGAACGATTTCTTCCGATTATTTCAAAAAAGCGGAAGGCAACAACAAAGAATTTTCGTCGATTGCCGATTTGAAAATGAAACAACCCAACAGCAAGCAAGCAAATGCCAATTATGCTCCTGTATCGGGTAGTCCGTTGCTGGGTAGTGCCTCTTTCACCGATACTTTCTTAAATGGTTCGTTCTTTACAAAAACAACGTATATCGGTGCATTTTCCGGCGAAAACGACGATTGGGCAAAAACGATACAATCCGGCGGTTGGACGAACTTCGATCCGCAAAATACGAATTATTAATCACAGAATAATTCATGTTTCATCAATCCAAGACCGGTGTAGGGGTGGGTTTTCCCATCCCTATGTTTTTTATTGTTTTTGCCCTGTCATTGCGGGTGTGCGCTTTGTCATTGCGGGCTTGACCCGCAATCCCCAGAACACCGTTAATAAATAAATCCCTGCAATGAGCAGCAAGTACACCGTTCCATCCCCTATCGGGTCGTGTCCTATTGCCCCATACGCGCCATTGTCGCCCGGTCTTGCCCCTCCGCTTGGTGTTGTCGGCGTTGTGCCTGTCACCCTTAGCCAGTCGCCTTTTTGCAGGATAAAATCCGAAAACAACTCGTTGCGGGTAGAGAAAAAATCCTGATTGTAGGTAGAGAGCCAATCCGCCCGGGTTTCTTGCGAAAACAGATTTTCGTTTTCATAAAACGCAGAATAATCGTT
>BNTW01000081.1 GCA_025996895.1 Bacteroidia bacterium
TTCGCTTTTTTCTTATAGAATATTTGATAATGAGGTGTTGAAATTTAAAGGCAGTAAGTTGATTTTTAAAGATAGTGAGAAAAACAACAAGACAAGTAAATTACAATTAAAAAATAAATCAAAATGAAAAAAATAATTTTAAGTACATTAATAGCCTTATTAAGCATTGTATCAGCAAACGCACAGTTTTATATTGGTGGCTCATTTGGCTATAATAGCAGTACCACCAAACCGGAAGAAGGGGATAAAATCAAGTCGTCTTCATTTACTATTTCTCCTGAGGTTGGATATCATCTAAATGATAAATTAGAACTGGGATTGGCTGTGTCTGTAAATCCATCCACATCAAATACAATAATAACGGTTGGACGCGAAAATATCGTTACTGCAACAAAAACACAAATTTTTTTGGCAGCTCCTTATCTGCGTTATTCCCTTTTCAAATTTAATAAATTTAATGTATTAGGGTCAGTTATTTTAATTGCAGGAAAAGGAAGAACAGAAACTGAAATAGAAAATTCAATCTTCGGTATAGGCAATGCAACTGAAATAAAATACACAATTTTTGGTGCAAGTATTTATCCAACTGTTATTTACGATTTATCTAATAAAGTTGCCGTATTTTCCAATTTGAATTTCTTCAAACTGGGATTTTCCCAAACGAAAATTAAAGACGGAAATACAACCACCGATTTTAGTTTTGCTTTAGATGCAAACGATATTTTACTCACCATTGGTTTAATGTATAAATTTTGATAAATATGAAAACTTATAAAAATATATTCATCCTAATCTTATTGATTGGGAGCTGTTTCTCTATAAATATAGTCTGTGGACAAAATTTTATTCCTACGAGTTACAACGCTTATTTTTTTCAGCCGCAAAGTTTAGGAACTTCAACACCTCAAGTAACGGATATGATCCGATACGGGAATGTACAAGTAAACAAATACCATGGATTATTGGATTTTGGTGTGGCATTGGATGGCTATAAAGACCGCGATTTTTACATACCCATTTCGCTTAAATACATATCCAGTGGATTTATGCCTGCAAAACGTCCTTCTGCGGTAGGATATAATTGGGTACTCAACTGTGGAGGCATGATAACGCGGACGTTGAATGGAAGTCCGGATGATACAAGAGGGAAAGCCGTAAATTCGGGAGAAGCCAGAGATTATTTATTAGATGGTATGCTGGTTGCCATTAGGGAGAACCGATTTACCAATTATTCGGATGCAAATTTGATGAATTTCAATGTGGATTTGAACGCACAAGGACAGGGAACTCCGTACTTGGCAGGAGATTTTAAATACGAAATGGAACCGGATATTTTTACTTTTTCATTTGGAAACTATTATGGACGTTTTATCATTGGCAACAATGGAATACCTGTTTTATTGGAAGAGAACGGATGTAAAATTGATATTACTGGAATGCCTATTCAGTCTTATAGTACTACTGCAACTCCTATTGCTTCATCTATAACAATTACAACGCCGGATGGATATATTTATACCTTTGGAGGTAACTCAAATTATTTGGAATATTTTATCCCGAACAATCCTGAGAAGTGTAAAATCATGCCACGATACATCACATCATGGTTTCTGAAATCAATCAAAGCTCCTAATAACCGTCAGGTCAATTTTAGTTACCATTCTAAAATACAATTGAACAAATATAGATATATTGCCTATACGAGCACTGCATCAAGTTCTACACAAATTTGTTCTCCAATAGGATACGGAGGAGCAATCCCTGAAAATATTATTTCTTATACAGAAAATCCCATTGTAAAAGATAAAATTTATGCTCCTATATTAGATAGTATTTGTGTTGATAATATTAGTTTGCGATTTACTTATGATGAGAATGTAGCTTCTGTGTATTCCGATGAATCGACTGATAAAGCAATACAATTAAAAAAGATAGCACATTATGTCAATAATACAAAATTGAAAGAAGCCGAGTTGACCTATCAGACTAAAGATCGGTATTTTTTCTTAAAATCAGTATCTCAAAAAGGACTTAAACACGAATTTAATTATAATCTATCAACTACTCTTCCGAATCCTCTGACTATATCCACTGACCATTGGGGATTTTGGGCAGGTGGATATGATACAGAGGCTTCTGATTGGAACACTTATTGTCCAAATATGAAAAACAATAGAGAAACCAATTCTACTGTATGCAATGTGGGCTTATTGAATGAAATAATCTATCCAACCGGAGGGAAAACTAAAATAACGTATGAATATAATAGGTACAATACTTATTTTACAAGAAGTACAACGTCAACAAATTTGATAAAACAAGAACTCAATACAACAAAAGCCTGTGGCGGAGCAAGAGTAAGTATGATAGAGGATTTTGAAACTCAAACAAGTACAACTCCTATTAATTCTCGACAATTTCAATATCGGGATGCAACCAACAAAGAGGTTGGAGTTATAGGAATTGAACCAAAGTATCACTCATCAGAAGCTTATTGGACTATTAGTTCATCTCCTTTTACTTATACCATTCCAGAGTGTACTACCTATGAAATAGCAGGAAATCCTTTCACCTATTGCATTGATATGCCTCATGTAGGCAGTTGTACGGTAACATCCATAAATGCTAATACTTGTGTGAGTGGCAATAGTTTTGGCTCTAATAATTTGTTTTCTGAATATCATGTAGCCTATCCGTATGTAAAGGAAGTTTTTGCAAACAATGGCTCTATTCAATACAAATTTTCCTCGCACTTGGATGTTCCTGATTCTTATAACACCGGAGTAAAAAAACTCACTCCGATTGAGACCTCAGCAGGAACGTATGAGATTGCCGAAAAATACGGCACTTATTTTACGAATGATATGTCCCGATTCAGAGGACGATTATTGGAAGAAAAAGTTTATGATACTTCCGGAAATATCGTTTTGCAAAAGACAAACATCTACAATCTTGCAGATGCTACAACAAAGTACAGCATATCATTAAAGTCTTCACCAAGGTCTTTGGGTTGTTACAAAATATATCAGACTCCTTGCTTGTTAGTTCAACAAGATATAACAGATAAGAATAATGTGCTGGAGCAAACTTTTTATACTTATACAACAAGGAATTTCTTACGTTCTACGTTGGTTGTTAATAGTAAGGGAGAAGAATATATGAAAAGGTATAGATACATAGGAGATTATAGTTTAAATGTGCCCAATAATATACAGTTAGACATAGCGATTATTTCTACAATGATAAATAGGTACAATATGAAAGGAGTTTTAGCAGAAGAGCAAACCTTAATAAAAAAGGATGGAAATTGGAATTTGACAAGTGGGAAGTTAATTAGAAATGGACATTCCGGAGTTTTTATTGATGGACATGAATTAATGCTGCCCTATCGAGAGTATTCCATAGAATTATCTGGACCTACAACAGATATAAAAGAATCAGACCTCAAAGGCCCCGGCCTCTTGGATTTTCATTCCGCTTATAAGGAAAGGGTTGTTTATAATCAATATAACTCTTATGGTAATCCTGTTTTTATTACAAAAGATAGTACGGAAAATATTGTTTATCTATGGGGATATAAGGGACAATACCCCATCGCCGAAATCAAAAATGCTACCTATGACCAAGTCAAAACAGCTTTAGGCGAAACATTAATAAATCGAGTGGCAAGTGCTTATAGTCCTTCTACTGCCGATTCGACAGCGATCTATAATCTGCGAAGCAATGCGAATTTGCCCAATGCACAAGTAACCACTTATTCGTACAAACCTTTGGTTGGATTACAAACGGCAATAGATCCGCGCGGCGTAAAAACCACTTATCATTACGATACCTACGGCCGTTTGGAAGCCATCAAAGACGAGAACGGTAAGAAGATGGAAGAATATAAATATAATTACAAGGAATAGTAAAAGTAATCATTAGTCTGTCATTGTTTTTAGCGTCCGGCGAAAGATTTTCGTTTTTTGCCGGACGTTAAAAATAGATTGCCCGGTTGGATTAATTTTTCTCCATTAATGCAAAATTTTAAACATTTATTAATCCTGAACTTTTATATTTGCGGCCATTAATGATAAATTAATTACCATGAAGAAAAAAATGCTCGGAATTTTGTTGTGCGCTTGCATGACCGTCAATTTATTACAGGGACAGCCCCAAAACAAGGCTTATATGGTTTCTAACGCCCATTTCGATACGCAATGGCTTTGGACAGTGCAAACTTCGATAGACGAATATCTCTACCGGACGCTAACGCAAAACTTTTGGCTGATAGACCATTATCCGGATTATGTATTTAATTTTGAAGGTGCGGTAAAATATGCTTGGGCAAAAGAATATTATCCGGCTGAATTTCAACGCCTGAAAGAATATGTGAAAGCGGGACGCTGGAATATTGCCGGTAGCAGTTGGGACGCGAACGACCCCAATATGCCGTCGCCCGAATCGTTTTTTCGCAATATTCTGCTTGGACAGGAATTTTATAAGCGTGAATTCGACGTGAAAGCAAACGATATTTTCCTGCCCGACTGTTTCGGCTTCGGATATACGTTGCCCACGATTGCCGCACATGCAGGCTTGATTGGTTTCTCTACCCAAAAATTGCAATGGCGGAAATATCCCTTTTACGGAACGGAAAAAATACCTTTTCTCATCGGACTTTGGGAAGGCCTGGACGGCTCGCGCATTATGGCAGTGCCTCACGCACAAAGTTACGTTACCCGCTTCGATAACGAAGATTTGAGCCGGGACGAAAAAATACGGCAAATTGCCGAAAAAGATCCCAATCATGTGGTCTATCATTATTATGGTGTAGGCGACCGCGGCGGCTCGCCGACTGTTCCGAGTGTGGCCTCTATCGAAAGGGGCATACACGGCGACGGTCCCTTGAAGATTATCAGCGCACGGTCGGGACAGTTGTTCGACGATTTTTATCCGTTTGATAAACACCCCGAACTGCCGGTATTTAAAGGCGAACTGCTGATGGACGTTCATGCCACCGGTTGCTATACTTCGCAAGCGGCCATGAAACGCTTCAACCGGCGCAACGAGCAATTAGCCGACGCTGCCGAACGAGCAGCCACGTTGGCGGAATGCCTGGGCGGTCTGACTTATCCGGCCGGTGAACTGCGGACATCCTGGCAGCGTTTCCTCTGGCATCAATTTCACGACGATATGACCGGTACAAGCATTCCGGCGGTTTATACTTTTTCGTGGAACGACGAACTCATTTCGCAAACCCAATTTGCCGGTATTATAAACACGGCTGTCGGTGCGGTCAGCCGTGCATTGAACACGCAAACAGACGGAACGCCGTTGGTCGTTTATAATCCGGTGGCACGCGAACGAAAAGACATTGTTACGGCAACCGTTCCTGTAAATATTGGAAAACAGTTATTTAGCATTGTCGGTCCGAAAGGAGAAAAAACGGCGGCACAAATCCTGTCGCAGGAAAACGGACAGGCCACGATTGCTTTTCCGGCAAATATAGCTTCCGTTGGTTTTTCGGTGTATGACGTAAAAACCGGTAATTCGCAACCCAAAACGCCGCTCAAAGTTTCGGAACGCAGTATCGAAAACAGCATTTATAAACTGACATTGGACAAAAACGGCGACATTGCTTCCATTATCGACAAACGATACGACCGCGAATTGGTACAGGCGGGACATCCTTTTCGTCTGGCTCTTTTCACAAAAAACGAATCACTGAACTGGCCGGCTTGGGAAATCTGGAAAGAAACTATCGACCAGACACCGGTATCTATCGATCAAAACGTAAAAATTTCCATTGTTGAATCCGGCCCTGTCCGCGCAGCTTTAAAAGTAGAACGCAACTATGGAAAATCAACTTTTGTACAAACCATTTATTTAACAAATGGTGGAGATGACGCGCGCATCGACATTACGGCCCATATCGACTGGAACGAAACCAACAGCCTGCTCAAAGCCGAATTTCCGATGAATGTTGCCAACGAAAAAGCCGTTTATGATTTGGGCTTGGGCTATATCGAACGCGGAAACAACACGCAAACGGCTTATGAAGTGTTTGCCCAACAGTGGGCGGATATTACGCAACCGGACGACAGCTATGGCATTGCCATTCTAAACGATTGTAAATATGGCTGGGACAAACCCAACGACAACACCTTGAGATTGACCCTGTTGCATACGCCTAAAGTCGGCGACGACCCCAACATGACCCATCAAGACCACTTGGATTGGGGACACCATACTATCCGTTACGCCATTGTCGGGCATACTTCTACGGCAGTCGAAGCCGGTATTGCCGGACAGGCCGAAGCCTTTAATCAGCCGTTAGCAGCTTTTGTTGCACCGAAACACAAAGGAAATTTGGGGCGCAATTTTAGCTGGATAGCAACCAATTCGCCACAATTGGCAGTCAAAGCCCTGAAAAAATCCGAAAACGGAGAAAGTTATGTCATTCGCGTGAATGAAATCAGTGGTAAAGATTTGGCCAGCGGACGTATTCATTTTGCGTTCCCCATCACTTCGGCGCAGGAATTGAACGGCATTGAAGAGTCTATCGGAAACGTACGCTTTGAAGGCAACGACCTGATTGTAGACGCAAAAGCCTTTCAACCGCGCACGTTCGGCGTTACGTTCCAATCGTCCAACTATTTGCAACAACCGGTCAACCAATTTGTCGATTTGAAATACAATGCCAACGCACTGACCATCGACGCATTCAATTTATCCGGAGATTTTGATAAAGACGGTAATTCATTTGCGGCCGAACTCATGCCGGAAACCGTTGTATCAGAAGGCATTGCATTCCAAATGAACAACCGGTTTGAAGAAAACAACTATGTTCGTTGCGACGGCCAGACGATCACCCTACCCGGCCATTCGGCCGGTACGCTGTATCTGTTAATGACTTCGTCCGAAGGCGACCGCACGGCCACTGTTGAAATTGACGGACAAGCAACAAAAATCGACGTTCCCTACTATTCGGGATTTTACGGACAATGGGGCTGGACGGGCCAAAGCGAAGCCTCGTTGCGCAAGGCTTCCATTGCTTATTTGGGCACGCACCGCCACAGCGAAAAGAAAGGCAACGAATCATACGTTTATACTTATTTGTATAAATTCGGCATTCCGGTAACGGCCACCGCCCGAACGTTGGTTTTGCCTAAGGACAAAAACGTAGCGTTGTTTGCGGTTACGCTGTCAGACAATCCCAATCAGGTGCAGCCGGCCAATGAATTGCGCGCATTGCCTTAAAAAGCCAGATAGGGTGCAATCCGAAGCCAGTCGGCCGGCGTAAATTCTTCGAGGAGTTGCAATTCGCCGATATTTTCCAAGCGGCCTTTCTTTTTCCGAAGTTCGATAATGGCTTTGGCGTGGTAGAAATTGATATAAGGGTGCGCGCGCAATTGGTCTAACGAAGTCGAATTGACGGAAATCTGCGTCAGCTGTTGGCCGTCGATGGTCAAAAATGGTGTGATTTTCTCGTACAATTCTTCGTACATGCCATACACTTCCTGCAGCTGTTCGATCCGGTGATAACCGCCCAGCAGGTTCCTGTATTGCACAATTCGGCGGGCAAAAGCCGGGCCGATGCCGGGGATCTTCTTCAAATCGGTTGTGTCGGCGGTGTTCAGCTCAATGACCGTTCCCTGTACCAATTTCTCCGTTTTCGGATAAACGGCCGGCGAACGATGCGCTACCGTATCCCGAGTATTATAATACGTTCGGGTTTCTTCTCGAACAAACGTTTTCCGCTTCGTTGGAGGCGATTGTTTCGGAAAAAACGGCACATATTTTTCCGGTTTTTCGGACGGTGGTTTTTCCGAAACCGGATTTTCCACTACGGCTGTTTCCTTTTCCACCGCTTCGGTTTTGTTGCGCGAAAACAACCACTTACCGGCTAAAATACCGATAATCAAGGCGATTAGCAGGAGGATTCCTTGCCGTTCGCGGTGCGAGAAATAAAAAAAATCTTTCCACATAATTTTGGCACATTATTTGCTGTTATTTTTTATGTTTAAAAAGCATTTTATGTTGTAAAACATGCAAAATTATTTTAAAAAATGCAAAATAATATGCTACACACACACATTACTCACCTGGCGGTTTAACAAAAATTCACGCGTTATGAGCCTTGTAACGCGTCTTTTTTCTCACGCGCGTAATATACAAAATTTATTTTTAATACGCAAGCATTCATTTGGTCAATCACATAGTCTTCCGTCATTGTTTTCATTTCTATTGTTTTTATTAAATAATTCGGCAACAAATATAAAATATTTATTTTTAATACGCAATATTTCCAGTCTCCGGCATTGCGAAGGCGGACAACAATCTGTCAATGCGGGATTGACCCACAATCCCCTGTTTCCCCCCAACCCCCTAAAGGGGGAGAAAAATCCCTTGCAAAATTGTGCGCTGCCACTCCCTCCCCTTCAGGGGAGGGTTGGGGTGGGGTTTTCTCAACTCATAACTTATAATTCATAACTCAAAAAAAAGTATGCGAACATTTAAATTTTTGACATTGTTTTTTCTGCTTCTTCCCTCTGGTGTTTTTGCCCAAACAATGGAGCAACGCCTGCCGTTTGACACAAACACAACGTGGAATAATGTAGAGACGCGGCATGCCACGTCTCTACAATCCGATAACGACTTTTTGTCGCAAAGCAATCTGTTTTATCGCGAAAATCTTTCTGCCTTTGGTGAATCTTCATCGTTCAATCCTTCCGGCGATTTCCTGACCAATCTTTTCGGCAGCACCCGGCAATCCGACCCGCCGGGACAACAGGGCGGCAATCCGTCTTTGCAAGGCAATCCCAATTCCGGCGTACCGCTGGGAAATGGAGTTTATTTTTTACTGATTACTTCCGTGCTTTATTTCACAATTTTATTGATAAAAAAACAACTGCTCAAAATGAAAACAACAATACACCCCTCTAAATCTCCCCTGAAGGGGAGACTTTGGCTGACGCACAACCATGAAAATTCGCAGGCTCTCAAAGCCCCCTTCAGGGGGTTGGGGGGTAAACTATTCCTATTTATTGCTTTGTTTGCTGTATGTCATGCACAAGCAGCCAATATTACAGTCAATTACAACGCGCTGAGGCTTGCCGATACGGACAATGCTATTGAGTTAAAAGCCATTACAGCGATACCGACCGAATGTATCAAAGGCCTGCCAATCATTACCACTAACCCTACGCAGGGAACGGCCGTCGCTCACAAAGGAGGCGTTTCTTACACCAACACTTCACCGGCGGATTATGTAGGAATAGACAATTTAGAATTTACACTAAACTGCGACGGCGATGTTTATACCGTAACAGTAACTATATCCATTTTACCCAAGCCGAACGACATTCTAAGTTCCAGCTGCTTTGTACCGGTAACAGGAACAGCATGGAAAATGAAAGAAAGTTCCTCGCCGGGAGAGGTTTGTATTTACACTCCCGCTTTAGTGGGAGATATGGATGGTGATGGAAAACCTGAAATCGTTACAGCTTATAAAGGAATGACGGTACAAGATCCAATACCAGGGATGAATCATACTTGGTCAGGACAAAATTTAAGCGTATTCAGGGGAACAGACCGCTCAAGAATTGATTTTCCAACTCAAGCCGAGTTTTGCTATTATATGCCGGGATTAATGGCCATTGGAAAAACAAAAATTGAGACTTTTCCCAGTTCGGGTATTGAACAAGACTCGGCAATGATCGTGGTTGCCGAAGCCGACAATTATTTGAAAGCGTATAATATGACCGGAACCCGGATATGGACATCTTCAGCTAAATGGACAAATGTGGATCCGGGCAACACTGGCGCTCTTATCCATGGTACTTCAGTTAATTTTGCCGATTTCAACAATGACGGATATGCAGAAATATACACAAGTAATCAACTGTTTGATGCAGCGACAGGCGTCCTGCTTTCTCAAGGAACAGGAAATAATGGAAACAGTCCTTCTCCTAGCTTTCCGGGAACGGTAACTATAGCAGCCGATGTCTATGGCGACAGCCGGTTGGAATTAATTGCAGGCAACCAAATCTACGAAGTAGCTCAAAATTTATCTTCCATGACCGTAGTACAGCAATGGATACCGGATTCGTTGAAGTGTATAGACAAGCCAAGTGAAACCTTTGTGTTGGACGGTTATACACAGGTAGCAGATATTGATAATGACGGTCATTTGGATATTATTGTGGAAAATTACACATCAGCAAAGAATGTCTTTATTTATGTTTGGAGTCCTTTCAAAGGAAAAATGTTAGCTCAAAAAATAATTCCGACAAGCACTTCCATAGGGATTCCTTTTATTGGTGACATTGATGGAGATGGAAAAGTTGAAATTCTGTTTATTGCAGGTACAGGAGATTCTGCTACTTGGTTCATATATGCTTACAAATATGCAGAAGGAAATCCGCTATTACAGCTCTTTTGGAAACTAAGCCATGCCGATGGCTCTTTAAATACCGGACTTACCTTATTCGATTTTAATCAGGACGGAATTGCTGAAATTGTTTATCGAGATGAAAATAATTTACGGATTATCAACGGCAGCGGTAAAAACGGCAGTACCATTAATCCGACTACCAAAGTATTGACTAATTATGATTTAGTAACACCTATTGCCTGTACTTCGAACACAGGCTATGACCTTCCAATCATAGCAGACATTGATGGAGACGGTGAAGCAGAAATCTTAATCGGAGGTAATCCGGCAGGAAAAGGACATAATGGTGCCTTGCGCATTTTCAAGTCCAACGGCTTTGCCTGGGCACCCGCCCGTCCGGTCTGGAATCAATACATGTACAACGCCGTCAATGTAAATAACGATTTAACCATTCCCAAGTACCAACTCAATCCGGCGACCGTCTTTCCCGGACACGACCGGATTTTGGGAACTGCCGACGATGTTCGTCCGTACAATGCGTTTCTGCAACAGCAGACAACAATCAATCAATACGGCGTCCCGTTTATTCCCGCGCCCGATTTGGGCTATGCTTCAGACTATACCATAGGGTATAATACGGCACAGGACAGCATGTTAATCACTTTCAAAGTTACCAACACCGGCGAAGCACCCATGGCAAGCGGAGTATCGGTGGTGCTATATAAGGAGAGTGTCAGTCCGGCCAACAAGATAGATTCAACAGGATATAATTCGGTTATCAACGTCGGCGATACGGTGCAAATCGTGGTCGGATACCCGGTTGCCTTACTGTCGAGTTTGAAAAATGTCATTATTTCATTAAACGACAACGGAACGGGAAGCGGATTTATCCTGCCCGAATGTAATACGGAAAATAACAGGGTCAGGATTTCCTTTTATGATGATTATTATGGATTGGCCTACAATCCTGCACCCAGTCCGGTTGTGTTTGATATTTTGGCAAACGATATGAGCAACACCGGCGCAACAATCCTGAACTTCACAGTTTTGCCGACTTCCTCGGCAGGCTCAACAGTAGCGATTAAACCATCCGGTGCAAGTGGTCGCGACAGTTTGATTTATACACCGCCGGTCGATTTCTTCGGAGTAGATACGGTCTCCTATTCGGCAGTCGGGCAAGATGCTGGCTTTGAAACAGTCAATACCATAGCCAAAGTATATATCTATATCTTTGAAGATTCCACCTGGGTTTGTCCTCCGGGCGAAGACGAAGTCAATATCCGGATTGTGGACAGGAAAAACGAGGTGACAGTCGATTTCTTCTATCCGGGTACAAGCAATCCGGCCAATATCCTGCCGGTCGATGTTCCGTTGGTTACACCGGTTTCCTTGCGCGCCGAAGTAACTTTTGAAGCCTTCGACATGGTTTCGACATCCGCTTTCAACAACAGCGATATTCCGGTCGATTACAAGCTGATTTTTGTTCCGGAACTGATGTTTTGGACGCAAACGGCTACCGACCACAACTGGAACAATACGGATAACTGGTTGGATGAATACGGCAATCAGTTGGGTGCTGTACCTGCACCCTGTACAACCGTGCATATTCCGGGAAATGCCGCTTATTATCCGGTATTGGACTCAATCAATACCCTCCGAGACCACCGCTACGGCGACCCGGTTTGCGACAGTATCATCTTCCATTTCGGCGGTGAAGTGGCTCAATTAAATTACTTGACATATAATAAAGCCTTTGTACAATACAATGTCGGCTATTATGACGACCCTGCCAATTACGACGCCGTACCGGTCAATGGCGATGTCCTGAACGGAAATCTGC
>BNTW01000082.1 GCA_025996895.1 Bacteroidia bacterium
TGAGGTAAATTTGCTGATTGTAATATGCACTCACCCAATTTCCCTGTCCGTAAATCGCCATGAGATACATGTTCAACAAAGCCGTGCAACGGTTGGGGTAAAATTCGCCCATCGGTCGAAAATCTTCGGGAAGCGTATATCCACTGTCAAAATATCCGGTAGAAGTGAGCAGAATCAGTGTGTGTTTCAGGCCGATACGCCGTTCAATCCAATCGAACAACCGTTCCAACTCTTTATCCAAACGATAATAAATATCTTGAATTTCGTAGCTGTAGGCTTCGGGTGTTTCGTTGAATTTGTAATCTCCTGCGTAATAAGTGATTGCCAGCAAATCGGGGTGCTTGGGGTTACCGAAACCGCCTTGTTCAATAAATTTTCCGGCCAAATTGGTAATTTCGGTGTTGATCAGCGCGCTTTGCTTGATTTTCAAAAAACGTTCTTTGTCATTTTTATTAAAAGTATAAGAAAACGGCGTTGTCCGGGTAGAGTAGGGTAGTCCGGCATAGTAAGTATAGCCCTGCGTCCATATTTTCTCCGTATAATTACCGATAGCTTCCTGTAAATTAAAGCGTTCCACATAATTCGGAACGGCCGGATAGTAAGTGCTTGTTGCCCATTTCCCATTGAAATTGTCGAGCCAGAAAGCACCGTCGGCATATCTTCCGCCTGAAAGAATGGCCTCGCCGGCGTTCGGCGCAATCGCATAGACCTGACTTTTTCCCTGAGAGGCGATTTTCAGTTCGTCGCCGAAAGTCGATGCCGTCAGAGCCAATGGCGATAATTTTTCGGAAGTATAATTGCCCAGATAATTGTCGTCGGTGATAATGGATACTTCGGCGTTTCGCGCGAAATCGAATTTTTTGTCGGCAATAATGCTGTGATAATACGGATAGGTTCCGGTGTAGATCGTTGCCGTAGAGGCTGCTTCGCCCACATTCGGAAATCCGAAATCGACGGACGAATAGACTAACCCTTCGTTCAGTAATTTTTTAAATCCTTTTTCACCAAAGGTAGCATTGAAATAGCGTAAATAATCTCCTCGTAACTGGTCGATTACAATACTGACTACGAACGAGGGCGTTTCCGCCGATTGTTGCGCTTGCACCCCGCTTACGGAGAGAAGAGCAATCAGTGAAGAAACCAAAACCTCTTTATATTGTTTCATCCTCTTTTTACGCTATACAACCAATATCCTGAAGCTATCCATAAGCAAAGGATATAGGGCCAATCAGCGATGTTTAATTGTTGGGGAAGCCCATGCCACCCGATTAATAAAGCCGACAAAATTACGAAATTAACTGCATGATACCAAAATACCCACCTATAAGATTTCTTAAAAAGACAACCGGCGAAGGCAATCAGGTGGAAAGGGTGCAGCCAGAGCAAATTCCAGTTCGGAGAAGTGCAAGGGTGTAAAGAAAATAACGTCGTGAAAGCAATAATGATTCCGCTCAGTCCGGCAACCAAAAACAATACTGCCAATGCGCCCCGAAAACGGCGGTGTTTCACTATTCCGAACACAATAATAGTGCTGTAAATCAGCAACAAAAGAATTCCGGCAGCCCAAGGCGACTGCCAAAATTTCGGCTGGGTTTCCACCCTGTTTTGCGCCGTCAGGATTTGATTTTCGGAAATCACGAGCGACGAATTTTCTACCGCGTCCATCAATTTCATGGGAAGGAATAACTCCTGACGAGGTGTAACCGGTGCGTCCGCACCGCTTCCAATCAGTAAATCCAGTCCGAAGGTAATCCAAGGATAGGGCTTTGTGCAATCGTGAAGAAGTTCGCGATAAGTAACTTTTCCGACGGTGTCGGGGTCTGCCAGATAATGGCCTGTCCCTTTTTCAATCAAATCACGAATGCGCGTCGTGCAATTATCGTACAAAAAATCATACCGGTAATACAGGTTTTCCGGCAGAAAATTGCCGATTATCAGCGAAAAAATTTGCTCTTTTGCTTCGGTCGAGAGCTCCAATTGTTGTTCAATCACCGTAATATTTTCCTTTTGCGAATATTCGATAAATTCTTCGTAAGTAACATAACTCAAAAAATAATCGGTTTCGCCCTTCATAAAGCGGTAGAGAAAAAACGGCGTATGGAAATTGAACGTTCCCCAATTCAGCACCGCGTCCAGATTTTGTGCCGGATTGGAAAGGTGAAGCGCGCTGTGTCCGTAAACCGTGTAGATCTCGTTGGAGTGGGGTACAATCGTAATCATACTTACCTGCAAACTGTCTATCGGATAGGCTTTTGCAGAAAAAGAGGCAAAAAATGCCAGCAGGAAAAAGAGGTATCGTTTCACGAAAATAAATTTTGGTACAAAAATACGGTATTTTTTACTACTTTTGTAGAGAAAACAGGAATAAAATGATTATTGACCGCATTTTCATACTGAATTTTAAGAATATTGACGAGACGGATTTGATTTTTTCGGCGAAAATGAATTGTCTTTTTGGCGACAACGGCATGGGAAAAACCAATCTGTTGGACGCATTGTATTATTTGTCTTTTACGAAAAACTACACTAATCTTTCTGATACTCAACTGATTAAGCATAATATGGATTTTGCCGTTTTGCAGGGATTTTACCGTGACGGCGACGACGTGGAAGAAATTTATTGCGGTATCCGGCGAAAGCAGAAAAAGATTTTTAAGCGGAACAAAAAAGAATACGACCGGCTTTCGGAACACATCGGATTGATACCGGTTGTTATGATTTCGCCTGCCGACACCGACTTAATTCAGGGTGGGAGTGAGGAACGCCGGAAATTTGCAGACATGCTGATTTGCCAATACGACAGGGAATATATGCAGTCTTTAATCCTGTATAATAAGGCCTTACAGCAACGGAATTTTATACTGCGGGAGAAAAACACCTTACTTCCGGACGATTCGTTGTTTGAAATTTGGGAAGAACAGTTGGCGTTGCACGGCGAAATGATTCATCGCAAGCGGAAAGCGTTTATTGAGGATTTTCTTCCGGTTTTCAAA
Source organism: Bacteroidia bacterium (assembly GCA_025996895.1). Classification (GTDB taxonomy): domain Bacteria; phylum Bacteroidota; class Bacteroidia; order Bacteroidales; family Azobacteroidaceae; genus Azobacteroides. The sequence continues at coordinate 2,994 of BNTW01000082.1, forward strand.
AATTATTACAGTGTTATCGGCAATGCGGGAGAAGCCGTCGATTTGCAGTACGAAACGCAATTAAACCATGCCCCGTTACAGCAGTTGTTGTCGGGAAAGCGGGATCGCGATAAATTCTTGGGCTATACGGCTTCGGGTATTCACAAAGATGATTTTAATTTTTTGTTGGACGAATATTTAATTCGTAAAATAGGCTCACAGGGACAAAATAAAACCTATTTGATTGCGTTGAAACTGGCTCAATTCCGGTTTTTGGTGCAAAAAGGCTCGTCTGTTCCCATTCTTTTGTTGGACGATTTGTTTGATAAATTGGACGCTAAACGAGTGGAGAAAATCATTCAATTAGTTGCGCAACCTGAATTCGGACAGATTTTTATTACAGATACCAACCGCAAATATCTCGACGAAATTCTGGCTCGCATGAATCACGACTATAAATTGTTTCAGGTTGAAAACGGGATTATTCAGGAAAACGGACAATGAAACGAACAAATTCGCAACCGATTGGTCGTCTGCTCGAAAATTTTCTTGAAAGCAATCCGGTGCTGGCAGACAAAATGGCGGAAAGCCGTCTAATGGATTATTGGACAAACAGCATGAGTCCGGCTATCAGCCGTTATACTTCAAATTTATTTGTCAAAAATCGCACATTATATGTAAAGTTGACGTCTTCCGTTTTAAAAAACGAACTTCTTCTGTGTCGGGAGCAAATGATTTTAAATCTGAATAAAGAAATCAAACGAAATATCATTGACACCATCGTTTTCATTTAAGTTCTTTATACTTCATGGCTGCGACGGCTTCGGGAGTGGTGTCGCTTTTGCGAATGGCTTCAATCGCTTTAGCAATCATCGGGTCGGCACTCAAATAGACCGGATAAAACGAATCCTCGCCGAAAAAATTGCGCAGAATGCAGGCATAAGTCGTCAGAAGTATCTGATTGGCCGAGCGGCTGATTAAATACGTGCGTTTCCGCACACCGTTTTGTTCCGCACACTGAATGATTTCCGGCAACAGAAACTGTTGGCGCAAATGAATCAACAGCGAAGCGGCATCTTTGTATTTTTTCAGTTGTTCGCGGTTTTTGAGCCAATACTCAAACGCAAATTGGTTGAAAATCCCTTTGTTTTCCAGATTAATATAATAGGTCGTCAGGTGGGCGGTATCCGTCGGAACAAAAATGTCAGGCTGTATTCCACCACCACCATAGACCGTTCGGCCGTGAAGCGTTTGGTAAGCGAGCGTCGTATCGACTTTCATACTGCCGGCATGAAAGCTTTCCGCGCTGTTCAGCTGGTTAATCCACTCCTGATTGTATTCTTCCGTTTTGCCCAGTTCATATTTTCGCTGAATGTTTCGTCCCGAAGGCGTGAAATAGCGTGCAATGGTCAAACGCACCGCCGAGCCATCCGACAATTCTATTTGGTCTTGTACCAATCCCTTACCAAAGGAACGCCGTCCGATAATCAGTCCTCTGTCATTATCCTGAATAGCCCCCGCCACAATCTCGCTGGCCGAAGCCGACAGTTGGTCCATCAGTATAACTATCTGATTTTCCTGCAAATTTCCGCTTCCATCGGAAATGAATTGATTGCGCGGAAACGATTTACCTTCGGCATAGACAATCATTCTGCCGGCCGGCAGAAATTCATTAATAATTTTGATAGCTGCTTCGAGTGTTCCCCCGCCGTTCATTCGCAAGTCGATAATAAACGACTTACAGCCTTCCGCCATCAACTTGGTTATGGCGTGCATAAATTCGTCATACGTCGTGTGACTGAATTTGTCGTAAATCTTGATAAAGCCTATCCCGTTGTCGATTTGATAAGCCGCTTTTACCGTCGTAAGCAGAATATTTCCTCTTATCAGGCTGTATTCCAATAATTTATCCGAATTGTCCCGTTTAATGCCTAATTTCACCGAAGTTCCCACCGGGCCACGTAACGTATTGATTGCCTTTTCTTCGGTAATATTCTTCCCGATAAACGAGCTGTCATCAACCTGCACAATCCGGTCGCCCGCGAGCAATCCCGCCTGCGATGAAGGGCTGCCGTGCGTAACACTCACTACGACAATGGTATCCTGATAAATAAAATATTCCATGCCCAGCCCGCCGAAATGCCCTTCCATGTCGTTATTGACGGCCTGCAATTCACTGCTCGGAATATAACTTGAATGTGGGTCTAATCCGTTGATAATGTTTGTAATAGCATTTTCCGTCAGGTCTTTCATATTGGCCGGGTCGACATAATCTTCATTAATAATGTCGAGCACGACGTTGATTTTGTTGTTGGGCGTCAAAAACAATCTCCGTCCGAAAGATTTTCCCGAAATAAAAATGCCGATGATGATACCCGCTATAAGGGATATACCGATGGCGGTAATCAGCCACCAAGTCTTTTTCTTTAAACTCATGTAAGACTAAGCCTTTAAATTAATTCTTCTTTATCGATATAAACTACTTCAATATCCGCCCTTTCGAGGAGTTCGACGCCCTCCGTCAGACGGTATTTTTCGGCATAAACCACCCGCTTGATACCGGATTGTATGATTAACTTGGCACATTCGATACAAGGAGAAGCCGTCACATAGAGCGTTGCCTGCTGGCTGTTGTTGTTCGAGCGCGCAATTTTCGTAATCGCATTCGCTTCCGCATGCAGGACGTAGGACTTCGTCAGGCCGTTTTCGTCTTCGCAAATGTTTTCAAAACCGCCGGGTGTGCCGTTGTATCCGTCCGAAATAATCATTTTATCTTTTACAATCAGCGCGCCCACCTGCCTGCGTTTGCAATACGAATTTTCCGCCCAAATCTGCGCCATACGCAAATAACGCCTATCCAGCTCTCTTTGTTTAAGTTCCGAATCATTCATACATTCCCATTCAGAGCGCAAAAGTACAAATAAAAATGAAAAAATAGATAAAAAAGCGCGATTTCGTTTGTCAATAACCAAACTTTCCCTTATCTTTGCCGTCCGAAAACAAATTAAATAAACAATTAAAAATAAACAGTCAAAAAAAGTATGATTATTGTTCCATTAAAGGAAGGCGAGAACATTGAAAGGGCCTTAAAAAAGTTCAAAAGAAAGTTTGAAAAAACAGGTGTTACGAAAGAGTTGCGCAGACGTCAAGCTTTCACTAAACCTTCTGTAGAAAAGAGAAAACAGAAAATCCACGCGGTTTACGTGCAAAAATTGCAATTGGCAGAAGAATAACAGGGTAACGCCCAAATGGCGAAATTGGTAGACGCGCTAGTTTCAGGGACTAGTGTTCGCAAGGACGTGCAGGTTCGAGTCCTGTTTTGGGCACTTCTTTTTCCAATAAGCAATATCTTCTTGAGCCTGTTCCGATTGATTAATCAATTGAGAGGTGCATTTATTGTATCGGAACCTAATGCTTGCTTATCGTACTTTCCTCCTCCTGCCGGATAATCTTCAAGACATTCTCGCCTATGCCAATCCTGTAACCTTCGGAAGAATACAAAATTCCGCCATTGCGGGAAAGATAGACCGTGAGCGGAAAATTATCTCGAAATTCCATCTGTAAAGCGTTGGCAACCACTTTCAACAAGGTACGTTCATTGTCGACAGCCCAAGTCGTTTGTTGCGGCAATCCGGTGAAAACGGACAGATTGATCTCGCTGTTCTTGTCGCCCGGAATCATAAACAGGATACCGCCGTCCCATGCTTCTAACGCCTTTTGAACAGCACCCAAATCTTGCAAAATATGCTTGGAAGGCTCTTTGCCCATATCCACAAAACACAACATTATTCCTTTGCCTTTCGACAATTCTTTTAATGTAACTTTGGGTTGGTCTTGCAAAATAACGATGGAATTCATATCAACAATCCCTTTCACAAACAATTTTCCTGTGATTTCAGGCAATTTGACGGCTACGGCGTGGGGCTTCTTCCCTTTTAATTCAAAATATTCGGTACGTACGGTTACTGAGCCGTCATTTGCCCGGCTTCCGGTCATTAGGCGATAATAGCCCTCGTCCAATGTCAGGGTGTAGGGGAAATTTGTAATTGCCGGATTGTCTTCGTAATCCAAGGTATGAAAATCGCCGTCCTTGAAATAAGCTAATGTATAATACCCCGGTTTGACCAAATTGGTGGGCGAATTTTGAACGGTCAATTGGACTTTGGGCGATTGAGTTGCTGTTTCTTCATCAAAGATAGCGTCAATCCATTGTCCTTTTACAGAATATTGTGGTTTAGAAGTTTCCGGCTCAATCCGAGCGGGAATACCTATACTCCGGCATGAAGCGACAAAAAAGATGTTCCGCGATAGACGGTCGGCTATTTTCAATTCATAAACGCCACGTGGAGAAATCCGGCAATTAAAATAATTTTCGTCATCATTGATTTGAATGTGGTCTTTTATGTAATCAATAATAGCTTTATGTATATTATCCGAAAGAAAGTAACCAGAATCATAAGGTCGAATTATTTCCTGCTCAATGCGTGGAGAATACACATAAGGGTCTGTAGGTGTGCGATTATTGAGATAACTTATTAAGTATTCCGCCGGAGTATCGCGCAAATCTTTTTCAGTCAAAGTAGCTAAAAATGGGAATAAACGCGCGTCTTTTTTCGCTTGCAGGATAAAATCACTGATTTGCTGCCAATTTCCTTGCGCCAAATTCAAATATTTCCATACTTCGTTTGCATTTAATTGATTTTGTTCGGCGAACGAACGCGCCTGATTTTCCGTAATAAACGTTGCCATGTAGGCATTCCGGATGGAATCTTCATACGCCAGACGGACGGCATTGGCGGCAATTTTTTCGGGCGAAATTTCTTTTACCGGCTGTTCGGGTGGCACATTGATAGTTATATTTTCTTCATACGCCACTCCCGGTTGGTGTTCGAGTTTTACCACTGTAATTTCATCTTGTACTTCCGATTTTTTATAACCGTAATAATCGCCTTTATTCGTCCAAATCATAAGATCGCCCTTACCGGAAGTAATCGAGGCCATTCCCTGTTTATCGGTGAAAGCGGTCGCAACCGGATAAAATTCGGCATAATTATACACTTTGAATTGCACGCGGGCATTTTCCACCGGTTGGCCGTTCGTGTCCGTTACCTGTACTTTTACTACGCGCGTGTCGGCATAATTACTTAATAAATTGATGATGGAATATAAAGATGTTTTCAAATTTTTCTCTTCGGGGCCGTTGTAAGGCCCGAAAACGTTAGTATGTACCATCATGGCGCGTTTGGCCGGTGCGCTAAACCAGGCAACGTCCAATTCCGGTTCCGGCTCGCAAGCACCCAGATAATGCCATTGGCCGTCTATCCATACTTCTACCCACGCATGATTGTCGTCGGTATGCACCCAGCGTGGTGTGTAGCACTGGCGGGCAGGAATTCCCACTGCCCGAAGAGCGGTTGTAGTAAAGGTCGATTCTTCGCCGCAACGTCCCCACGAAGTGCGTATCAACGCCAAAGGGGCAGAGGTACGACCGTCTGTTCCTCTGTAAGTTACCTTCTCATGACACCAATGATTGACTTCCAAAGCAGCGTCATACATCGAAAGGTGTTTAATCCGGTCTTTCAATTCCTCGAAAAAACAGACGCGGGCGGTATCCAGATTTTCATTATTCACCCGATAAACCAGTACAAAATGGCGGAACAAATCGTCGGGTACGGTCTTTCCCCACGAAAAATATTCGCGAGTTTGGAAAGCCATATCTACCTGTTTTAGAAAGAAATCGCCGTCGTAATCAGCCAAATCGCTCAATGGCATATAAGCATACAGGAATTCCAATGCCTCACGTTGTTCCAACGACAGATTTTCCCTGTCAAAAACGGAAAACAGGGCTTCCTGCCGGTTTTTAGCTTCCGATTTGCGTTTTTCAAACTGTTGATGTACCTGTTCGCGGTACGTTTGGTCTTTCAAAAAATGCTTTTCTTTTTCCATGCAGGCTGAAAAAAGAAAAAGGGTGATGAAAAGGGTAACCGATAGCTTTTTCATGGCAATAAATGAAGTATTTTTTTGATTTTTTCCGCATCGGGCAATCCGGTAGTATATTCCGATTCGCGATGACCTAATTTTTCGTTTCTGTATTGCATTTTGCTGGGATAAAAACTGCGAAAAGTTCCGTGCAATTCTCTTAGTCCGGTGGTTTGTATCAGGGTTTCGGCATTCTCCGGTGTTACTCCGGCACCCGGCATAATGATAATCCGCTTGCCCGCTTGCTTGATTAGTTGGCGTAAAACTTCAACGCCTTCGATGGCCGTATTGTATCCGCCGGAGGTCAATATTCGTTCGCAACCGGTGTGGATGACCTCTTCCAAAGCGTGAAATAAATCATTACTTCGATCGAATGCGCGATGGAAAGTAACGCCCATGGAATAGGCTTGAGCGATTTGCACCAATTCTCGGCAATGTTCAATATCCACTTGTCCGTCCGGTAAAAGCATTCCGATGACAACACCGTCGCAGCCGCATTGTCCGCAATGATGAATATCGGTTTTCATTATTTCAAACTCGGCGTGGGAATATAAAAAATCCCCACTGCGCGGACGTATCAATATATAAACCGGAATAGCCATATTTTCCCTGACTTTGCTTATCAGGGCAGAGGAAGGAGTCATTCCGCCTTCCGAAAGACCGGTACACAATTCAATCCGATGTGCTCCGGCGATTTGTGCGATTTGTGCGCCGGCAAAGGAGTCTGTGCAAATTTCGAGTGGCATAAATTTTCAAATTTTTATCCATTTCCCTTTTTCGTAGTGATTGGTCGAACGGATTTCAAAAAGGTATTCCCCTGTCGGATAGCCGACAATGAGGATTGTATTGTTTCCTTGTTCCAAGTAATATTTTCCAACTAAATATCCCGACAAATTATAAAAAAACAATGAAGCCTTTTCTGCAGTATAAACAATGAGATGGTTGGTGGCAGGATTGGGAAAAATATTTTTTTGCTCATTATTAATAGATACGATGGCGTCTTTGTCGGCTTTTTCCACCATCCATTGCGTTCCTACCGCTTTATCGGAAAAAATAAACGAGCCGGGTGTGGTTGCGTCCAGATTGAAATATAAATTCTTTTGCCACTGTCCGCGCAGGACAAACGTACTGTCGGTAACAAATTCTACCTGAATGCGGTCATAGGGTGCGGTTGCCGTTCCCCACTGACAACGCCAACCGCCTCCGTCGTTATAAAGATATTTACCGTTGTTTTCAAGCCGGTAAAACGATTTAAATCCGGGGATTTCGCGGAAAACAAAGATGAAATCCGCATTTCCGGTCTGCAACGGATTAATGACAAAATCGCCGTAAAAGTCACTCGTGGAGTGTTTTTGCAAATATAATTCCGAAGAGATATGCCGAATATAATATCTCGTTGCCGGAAACAGTAGTTGTTCCGGCGCATTGACTTCCGTCAAGATTTCCGATGCTTCGATACCCAATTCGGCTGCCGATGTCCAAACGCGATCACTCACTTCCGAACGCGCAATCACTTTGAAATAACGTGCTACCGGTTTGGAATCTATTGTTACCGATTGCGGACTGCTGACATTGGTGAATTGCCCTTTGACTGCCGGACTTCCCCACACTTCGGGATTGTTGCTGAAATAAATTTCGTACTCCTTTATCCGTCCGTTTTCCATGTCTAACCGTCCGGTATAGACAAAAGCTTCTACCTTATAATATTGCTTCATATCGATAATGATTTCGTGCGGATGCTTCGTTTCACCGTCGCCCCATTTTGTATGCCAATAAGTAGTCGGGTCGTTGTCGATGGCGTTTTTGGCCAATTCAATCGATCCACTGCCCTGACTGTCGAAACTATACACCGTCCAATTCGATTTATCGACGAAAAAGCCGAAATCAGCCGTCGTTGTCAAACTTTTATCCTTATTTTCGGTTTGACAATAGGCAATGATACGCCCGCCTTCCTGAAAATCGAAAGGCTGTGTATATGCCTGATAATCATCGCGATTGACGGCATAATAAATCATTGCTCCGGGTGTTGCTGTGGATAATGTTACTTTCGCCGTGCGTGCATCTCGTTCAATTTTTACCGGCTCACAAACAGGGGTTGCTACCCGCGCTTTTTGCGACAAAAGTTCGGTATCTGAGATACCGGCAATCGGAAGTATCATAAAACCGAAAGAAGTGGTTTGCGAACGCAATTCATATTTTTCCAACGGTTCCGGTCCGCAAGTGGCATTTCCTAACGGACGCTGGCGGGCGTCTAAATACACGACTGTGTTTTCTCGCGTGTGGAATTGATAAGGGTGCTGGATACGTTCCGTGCCGTTGAAGAAATCGGAAGGGCGATAATGTCCCGCTGCCGCCGCCATCGTGTCGGAAGCGACGAAAAGCAAACCGTTGCCTGTGTTATCCTGCAATGCCAGCCAGCGAGTGTCTTGCTTACTGCACATTTCCTGCGGAACGACATAATTTGTCCATTGCTCGCTTACCGTGCTTTGATAAACGCCGGGCAACATGCTTTCTTTGCGGTCGGGGTAACTTTCCCAAGGTCCGCGTCCAAACCACGTTAGATTTTCAAACGCTTTCGGCATTTCGAGCATAAAACCGACACGCGGTAAAATCAGTTGTTTCAAACTGGGGTCAATGTAGTTAGATACGATAATGGCACCGTCGTTCAGCACTTTATACAACGTTTTGACGGTAAAGGAAACCGTCTTGCCCGAATATTTGTTTTCAATCGACAATTCAACCGATTTCGTTTCGCTGTTTTCATTGATTTGCCATGTTCCGGCTGTAACGGACAAATTATTTAAGTCCATATTTGCCCAAATCGCCGTCTGATTGCGGTCGCTATCCGTTCCGGGACGGAAAACATTGAACGACAACGGCTCGGAAATTAAACTTGTTCCGTTAAAAACATATTTCGACAATTTGCCCGACAAATGGGAAAATTCTATGGAAAAATTGTTGCCGTTAATCACTATGTCTTTCTCGGTTTGCGTTACCGATAAAGATGTAGTTGCCGTGGAAGCATATAGTTTTTTAGGTGACGAAGCGATTGGAATTTGTTCGGTTGCTACTTCGTAACCTGCT
>BNTW01000083.1 GCA_025996895.1 Bacteroidia bacterium
AACAAATTTTTAGTAAAAAAACAAATATTTCTACATGTTTTACAACATAAATCACAGTATTTTTAAGAATTGTTCGCATCACCAAATGTTATGGAAAGAGGATATAGCAAAGAGCGTGCCAAAAATTGACCGTACAAAATGGGGTTATCGCCGATAAGTTTTTACCGCCGGATAAAAAGCATCTTCGATGTGTTCGATTTTCCAATCGGGTGGGCTGCCGATAATTGAAATAATGTCGAAACGCACCGGCTGGGAAATTTGAAAATATTTGATGTAGCAATCGGTGGCAGAAACAATCCGGTTGATTTTGGTTTGTGTAACGGCATCTTCGGGCAGTTCCCAATCGCTTGCCGAGCGGGTTTTCACTTCTATTATAACTAATTCGTCGTCGGTTTGGGCGACAATATCCAATTCCAAATGTTTCCACCGCCAATTAATATGGCGGATTTGATAGCCTTTTTGTCTTAAATAATCGAGTGCGACGGCTTCGCCTTCCTTTCCTAATACGTTGTGCTGTGCCATAGTTTTAAGGTTTATTAACTTAATTCATTGGTTAATATATTCTGAATTTCTTTATCAGAAACAGTATCTTTTTCGCCTTTATCATAGATAGAGAGTAGAAAGACCTTGGTATTTTCTACTAACACATAAGTTATTACCCTTGCACCTCCTCGTTTTCCTGTTCCTTTAGATGCAATGGCAAGCCGGATTTTAAAGACATTATTTCCTAAAGGACTACCCAATTCAGGGGTTTCTTTCAATTGATTGGAAAGGTTTTTGATTTCCTGTTTTAATGAAGCATATTTTTTGATAAGTCTTTTTGCTTCTTTATCAAAATGCGGTGTTGTTTCAATAGTGTAAGGCATTTTTAAAATTCATTTAAAAGTTCTTCAACGGGACGAGTTTGTAATTGTCCTTTTTTGATTTGTTTGATTTGTTTGAAACCTTCCATCAAGTTCACTATAATTTCTTCTTTAGAATCTCCTTGATTGTCTTCTATCTGTACAAAATCAAAATTTCGTATCAATTCGATAAAGAAAGGATATTTATTTTTATCAACATCTAAAACGACTTTTTGCGTTTTATTACGTTTCAAAACTGTTGTATTCATATTTTATATCATTATAATTACGATACAAAGATATAAAATTTAATCGAAAATCTTACTACCTTTGTAGCAATTGCTCAACGGATAATATTTCCCTGCAAAGGAAAAAGCATTGCGGAATTATTTGATAGTGCAAAAGATTTTATGCTAACTTTGCGAGGCAAAATGTTTTCCGGCGAATATTATATGAAGCAAGCGTTAGTCGAGGCGCGGAAAGCGTTCGACAAAGGTGAAGTGCCCATCGGTGCGGTGGTGGTTTGCGCCGGCCGGATAATTGCTCGCGCCCACAATTTGACGGAAACGTTGAACGATGTGACGGCGCACGCAGAAATGCAAGCCATCACATCGGCTGCTTCGATGTTGGGCGGAAAATATTTGTTGGATTGTACGATATATGTAACCGTTGAGCCGTGTCCGATGTGTGCGGCTGCGTTAGGCTGGTCGCAGATTTCGCGGGTGGTGTATGGTGCAGGAGACGAGAAACGAGGTTATTTGAAAATCGCACCGCAGGCTTTTCACCCGAAAACGAAGATTGTTTCCGGCTTGATGGCACAGGAAGCAGCCGGTTTAATGAAACAATTTTTTCAGAGTAAACGATGAACATTTTAATTACAGGGGCAAGCGGATTTATCGGTGGTTTTTTGGTCGAAGAAGCGGTCAAACGAGACTGGAAAACCTGGGCAGGAATTCGCAAAAGCAGTAGCCGGGAATATTTGCAAGATACGCATATTCAATTTATTGATTTGGATTATGCGGACAAAAACCGGCTCAAAAAGCAAATCGAAGCACACGTTGCGGCGTTCGGCAAATGGGATTATGTGATTCACAACGCGGGCGTAACGAAGTGCTTGCATGCGGAAGATTTTCGGAAAGTGAATGCAGAAAACACGCGCCGGCTGGTTGAAGCCTTGCAGGAAACCGGAAATACGCCGAAGAAATTTATACTCATGAGCAGTTATGGCGCACATCACCCAACGGTCAAAACCATTTACGGTGAAAGCAAGCGCGAAGCCGAAGAACAGTTGCAAAACACGACCGATTTTCCGTATATTATTCTCTGTCCGACAGGTGTTTATGGCCCCCGCGACAAGGATTACTATTTGCTGTTAAAATCCTTGCAAAAAAGGTTGGATACGGAAGTGGGCACGGAACGGCAGTTACTCACGTTTTTGTATGTAAAAGATTTAGTCAAAGCGGTTTACCTTGCATTGGAAAGCCCAATCGTCAATCAAACTTACTGCATTTCGGATGGACGGGAATATTGGGACAATGAATACCGGGATATTGCCAAAAAGGCTTTGGGCGTAAAGCATTGTCTTACGCTGAAAATTCCCGGTGTCGTTTTAAAAACGGTCTGTGTGGTTTCCGAAGAATTTTCAAAAGTAACGAAAAAACCTTCGACTTTCAACCGTGACAAGTATAAAATTCTGAAAGAACGTTATTGGACGTGCGATGCTGCACCCATTCAAAAGGAGTTGGGTTTTTCGGCCGATTACGATTTAGAGCGCGGAATTAGAGAGAGCGTGGCGTGGTATCGGGCAAATGGCTGGTTATAAACCTGTTGATTGCTTCGACGTCTTCCGGATGAAACCACTGGATTTGCGAATCGCGCTTAAACCAGGTCATTTGTTTGCGCGAATAAATCCGGCTGTTCTGCTTGATTTTTTCAACGGCAAAATCCAGCGTGCAATCGCCGTCTAAATACTCAAAAAGTTCTTTGTATCCGACAGTGTTTAAGGAATTTAAATTTTTATAGGGATACACTTTCCGGACTTCCTCCAACAAGCCGTCTTCCATCATTTGCTCAACGCGCCGGTTAATTCGTTCGTACAATTCTTCGCGCGGACGGGTCAGCCCGATTTTGACAATTTGAAACGGCCGTTCTTTCGCTTGGTTGGTGCGCAAGGTGGAGTAGGGTTTGCCGGTCATTAAGCAGACTTCCAACGCATGGATTACTCGTTTGGGATTTTTTAAATCGACTTGGCGATAAAAAACCGGGTCTAAAATTTTCAACTGTTGGCGGATGGACTCTAATCCTTCTTTTTTATACAAACCGGCAATTTCGTCGCGCAGGTTTTCGTCGATAGCCGGGATTTCGTCAATGCCTTTGCAGACAGCATCGATATACATCATTGAGCCTCCGCACATCAAAACAGCGTCGTGTTTTTGGTGCAATTCGGCCAACAACCGGATAACGTCTTCTTCAAACTGGCTCGCGCTGTAATAGTCGGCCAATGCGTGCGTACCAATGAAATAGTGTTTTACCTGCTCTAAATCGCCACACGAGGGCGCAGCCGTTCCAATTGGAATATCCTTATAAATCTGGCGCGAGTCGGCGGAAATGATGGGCGACCGCAGTTGTTCTGCAAGTTGCAGGCTCAATGCGGTTTTTCCCACTCCGGTAGGCCCCAATAATACGACTAATGTTTTAGTAGTTATCAAAAGGATTTGTGTCGCTCGTTAAATCGCCGAAATCTTCGTCGTCATACTCGTCCAGATTAAATTCGTCGTCGCCAAAATCGTCAAAATCATCCAACTCCTTGGCAGTGGGTTTTGGAGCGGAAAAATCCATTTCTTCCACTAACGATACTTGCTTGGGTGGGTGACCGGTCGATTTCACGACTTCGGCTTTTTCCTGATTTTTCACGGGAATGATTTCTTTCAATTCCATAAAAAAACAACGTTCCGTTAGCGGCTCAAAAACGTAAATCAGCTTTTGATGTTCTTCTTCCAGCAAATCGCGCAAACGGCTTCCATCCATTACATACACGTCTTCGTCCGCGCCGGAGCCCATGTCCATGAGCGTGATTTCCGTTCCTTTCACCCAGTCGTCGTCGCAGATAAAGAAAGACGTCATCTGGTCTTTGGCATAACCTACCGAACTCAAAATCGCTTCATGCAAATCATAAAAGGTCGCGTCCGCGTCGATTATTATATCTCTGCGAAAATTGCCTACTTCTTCCGATACTAAAATAAATTTGAAAATCATAATTTTTAATTACTCTAAATATCCTCTAACGATGCCTCGTTGCGAACTGGTAATGAAAGACAACACTTCCTGTTTTTCTTCGCAGTCGGCAATCGCCGCTTCAATTTGTTTAAGGGCATTTGTATTATTCATGCCCGATTGGTACAAAGTACGGTAAATTTCTTGAATTAACGAAATTTGTTCGGCAGAAAATCCGCGTCGTCTTAAACCGATAATATTTACGCCGGAATAAGTAATCGGCTCGCGACCGGCAATAATGTATGGCGGAATGTCTTTGCCCAAGCGCGACCCGCCTTGTATCATTGCATGTTTTCCAATTCGTGAAAATTGATGTACCAATGTTCCACCGCTTAAAATAGCATAATCATCGACTTCCACTTCACCTGCCAATTGTGTGGCATTTCCGATAATAACATGATTTTTCACGATACAATCGTGGGCGATATGCGAGTAAGCCATTAACAGACAGTCGCTTCCAACAACGGTTTTCCCTTTGGAAGCGGTTCCGCGATTGATGGTTGCACATTCGCGAATGGTCGTGCCGTCGCCGATTTCGCAAGTCGTTTCTTCGCCTTGAAATTTCAAATCTTGCGGAATACCCGCCACCACTGCACCCGGAAATATCCGGCAGTTTTTCCCAATCCGCGCGCCTTCCAAAACGACCGCATGCGGATAAATAAAAGTATCGTCGCCGATAACGACGTTTTTATCAATCGAAACAAAAGGGCTAATCGTTACATTTTTTCCAATAATAGCATCCGGGTGAATGTAGGCTAATTCATGTTTCATACAATCATTATTTATTTTTTACAATTTGCGCCATAAATTCAGCTTCACAGACTAATTTTTCGCCGACAAAACAATAGCCTTTCATATTGGCAATGCCTCGCCGAACTTCGGTCATCAGTTCCAACCGAAAAATCAGTGTGTCGCCGGGAACGACTTTTTGCCGGAAGCGGACGCCGTCGATTTTCATGAAATAAGTAGAATAGCGGTGTGGCTCTTCCACCGTACTCAGTATCATCAGTCCGCCGGTTTGCGCCATGGTTTCAATGAGCAACACGCCCGGCATGACCGGCTCTTCGGGAAAATGTCCCTGAAAAAACGGCTCATTGACCGACACATTTTTAATGCCTACGATATGCTTTTCTCCGATTTCGATGATTTTTTCCACCAACAAGAATGGATAGCGGTGCGGCAGCATCGTTTTAATCTGGTTGATGTCAAACACCGGCGGCTTGTTCGGGTTGTATTCGGGAGCTTGCACTTCGTTCAGTTTAATTTCCTTGCGAATTTGGCGAGCCATTTTGTTGTTGATTTTATGTCCCGGACAAGTTGCAATAATCCGTCCGCGAATGGGTTTGCCGATCAGCGCGATGTCGCCCAAAATGTCAAGTAATTTGTGGCGTGCCGGCTCATTCGAGAAAATCAGCGGCTTGTTCATGATATAACCCAATTGCGTGGCGTCTTTGTGTTCGATTTGCATTTTATCGGCCAACTGGTCATACCGTTCCTGGCAGATTTGCCGTTCGTAAATCACAATCGCATTGTCCAAATCTCCACCTTTAATCAAATTATTTTCCAGCAACGGCTCAATTTCGCGCACAAAAACAAAGGTGCGTGCCGAAGCGATTTCCGTTTTAAAATCTTCCAATTTTTCCAGCGTGGCAAACTGGCTGTCTAATATTTTGGAATCGAAAGTAATTAAGGTGTTCACCACCAATTGGTCGTCGGGAAGCAACACGATAGACGAGCCGGTGGCTTCGTCTTTCACTTCAATTTTGTTTTTTACAATATAATAGTCACGTTCGGCGTGTTGTTCTGCCAAGCCCACCCGCTCGATTTCATTCACATATTTAATCGCGCTTCCGTCCAAAATCGGAAATTCGGGTGCATCGACTTCAATCAGGCAGTTATCAATTTGGGCGGCGTAGAGGGCAGCCATCGCATGCTCAATCGTGCTGACTTGCACACTGTCTTTCGCAATCACCGTTCCGCGTTGAGTAGAGGTTACATTTTCGGCCACTGCGTCGATTTCCGGCCGGCCTTCCAAATCCACCCGCCTGATTTTGTAGCCAAAATTTTCCGGAGCGGGATTAAACGTAATATTAATTTTTAATCCGGTATGCAAACCTTTACCTTTCAAGGAAAAACTTTCTTTTAAAGTATGTTGCTTTGTCTTGTTCATTCTACTTTTTTATTTCTTGTTTAAAAATTCGATTTCTTTTTGAAGTTGACTGATTTGCCGGTACATGTCCGGCAGTTTGGAAAAAATAACACTCGAACGGAAGAAATTACTTACATCAATTGCCGGACTACCGAGAATGCTCCGACCGTCGGCGATGTTGCTGATTATGCCCGATTGCGCGCCGATACTGACGTTGTCGCCGATTTTGATGTGACCGCCAAGCCCCACTTGACCGCCCATCACACAGTTTTTGCCGATTTTTGTCGAGCCTGAAATACCGGCTTGTGCGGCAATTCCGGTGTTTTCTCCGATTTCGACATTGTGTGCTATTTGGATTAAATTATCCAATTTTACGCCTTGCCGGATAATAGTAGAATCCATTACGGCGCGGTCGATAGTGGTGTTCGCCCCGATTTCGACGTCATCTTCAATCACCACGTTCCCGAGTTGTGGAATTTTTTTGTAGCTATCACCCTCTTTGGCAAAGCCAAAACCGTCCGAGCCAATCACTGCGCCTGCGTGGATAATGCAGTTTTTCCCGATTTTACAATCCGCATAAATTTTCACGCCCGCATAAATCACCGTATTTTCGCCGATTTCCACGTTGTCGCCGACATAAGTGTTCGGATAAATGGCCGCGTTGTCGCCGATCCGGGCATTTTCACCGATATAGGCAAATGCCCCGATATATACTTTTTCGGCAGGAATAATCGCGGAAGAACTGATATAAGCCGGTGTTTCGATGCCTCGCTTGGGCTTTTTCGTTTGCTCTACTAAACTTAATAATTGTGCCAAAGCAGCATACGCATTCGGTACACGAATAAGCGTCAGCGTTGCCGGTAACGATTTTTCAGCCACAAAACTGTCATTTACCAACGCCACGCTTGCCAGCGTTTCGTAAATAAAAGGGGCATATTTCGGGTTGGCGAGGAAGGTAAGCGTATGCGGTTTCCCTTCTTCTATTTTAGAAAAATGATTGACTGTAATAGCAGGGTCGCCTTCGATTTTTCCATTGAGAATAGCGGCTATCTGTTGAGCGTTAAACTCCATAAGTTATTTTTTAATTCAATAGTGGGGCAAAGTACGGAATTTTTTTTCAATCCCGCAAAAAATCTTTTTCTTACGGTATTTTCGTGAAGACTTTCCCGTTTTTATTTTTCTCACTCATCATCCAACCTTGTAAAAATTGAGAATAACGGAACAAAATTACGAAAAATTTGCTGATTTTCTAAACAATTTATTGTAATTTTGCGCGGCGAAACAAAGAATTTGCCTGTCTATACTATTTTTTTGACAAAGGTTAATGTATATAATTTCAAAAAATATTCTATGAGTAATTCAAAGGAAAAACTTTTCTCGGAATTTCCGGCGGTTTCTACCGAAAAGTGGCTGGAAAAAATCACAGCCGACTTGAAGGGCGCGGATTTCGAGAAAAAACTTGTCTGGAAAACAAACGAAGGCTTTAGTGTGAGGCCTTTTTATCGGGAAGAAGACATCAACGGTTTGCAAACAATCGCTTCTTTGCCGGGTGAATTTCCGTATGTACGCGGAACAAAAAAGAAAAGCAATGATTGGTATGTGCGCCAAGACATTGTAGTAGAGAACGTTGTAGAAGCCAACCGGAAAGCGTTGGACATTCTGAACAAAGGCGTTACCTCGCTCGGTTTCAGAATTTCGCGGGAAGAGGTGAATAAGGAAACGATTGCCGTTCTTTTAAATGGTATCCTTCCGGAATACATCGAGCTGAATTTTACGACTTGCAATATGCAGTCGGTCAAGTTGATTAATCTGCTGGTCGAATATTTTAAGGAAAAAAATTATGACCTGACTAAAATTCAAGGTTCGGTCAATATTGATTTTGTCGGCATTATTTTGAAAAAAGGCCACATCAAAGAAGAGTGGATACAAGAGATGACGGCGGCGATTCAGGCGGCTGCCGAACTCCGCTATTTTAAGGTGATTACCGTGAATGCGTATTTGTTCAACAATGCCGGCTCGTTTATCACGCAGGAATTGGGCTACGCGCTGGCTTGGGGCAACGAATTGTTAAGCCGTTTGACGGAAGCCGGTATCGACCCGGCCGTTGCCGCTAAAAAAATCAAATTCAACTTCGGAATAGGCGCGAATTATTTTATGGAAATCGCAAAATTCCGCGCTGCCCGCTGGCTGTGGGCCGAAATCGTGAAAGCCTACAATCCTACCTGTCATTACGACTGTCCGAACGAAGGGGCGAACAACGAATGTCGTTGCGCAGGCAAAATGAATATTTTTGCGCAGACTTCTACGTTCAATCAGACGGTTTTCGATGCTTATGTAAATTTACTCCGTACGCAAACCGAAGCCATGTCGGCCTCTATTGCAGGCGTCAATTCGTTACTGGTTTCTCCTTTCGACGAAACTTTCCAAACGCCTGACGATTTTTCGGAACGCATTGCCCGCAATCAACAATTATTGTTGAAGGAAGAATGCCATTTTGATAAAATTGTGGATGCTTCCGGTGGTTCTTATTATATTGAAACGCTGACAAACTCCATTGCACAGGAAGCTTGGAAACTGTTTTTGGCGACCGAAGAAAAAAGTTTTTACGAAGCGGTGAAAGCCGGTGAAATTCAAAAGGCTGTCAATGCTTCTGCCGATAAACGTTTTGGTGCAGTGGCTCAACGGCGCGAAATTTTGTTGGGAACCAATCAATATCCGAATTTCACGGAGAAAATTGGGCACGCGGTGCACGGTACAAAGGTGCACGAAAAAGAAGTATGTAATTGCGGCTCTCCCGTGCACCCTGAACCGTGCACCCTGAACCGCAAACGCCTCGCAGAGGAATTTGAAACGTTGCGTTTATTGACTGAAAAATCGGGCAAAGAAGTGAAAGCATTCATGCTGACTATCGGCAATTTGGCTATGCGTCTGGCACGTTCGCAGTTCTCGTCGAATTTTTTGGCTTGCGCCGGTTACAAAGTGATTGATAATCTCGGCTTTGAAACCGTCGAACAGGGTGTAGAAGCTGCTCGTAAAGCCGGTGCGGATATTATTGTGCTTTGTTCGAGCGACGACGAATATGCAACCTTTGCTCCCAAAGCGCACCGATTGATTGGTGATAACGAAATTTTGATTATTGCCGGTGCGCCCGTCTGCATGGAAGAACTGAAAGCACAGGGGATTATGAATTATATCAATGTGAAAAGTAATGTATTGGAAACATTGAAATCGTTAAATGCTAAACTGGGAATACAATGAAAGTAGATTTTAAAAAGATAGACATAGAAAAAGCGGGATTTTCAGCGACAAATCCCGAACAGTGGGCGCAAGTCAACGACATACAGGCCGATTGGAACACGCCCGAACAAATTCCGGTGAAACCGGTTTATACAAAAGCCGATCTCGAAGACATGGAACACTTGAACTACGCTTCCGGTATTCCGCCGTTTTTACGCGGTCCCTATACCGGTATGTATGCCATGCGTCCCTGGACGATCCGCCAATATGCCGGATTTTCGACCGCCGAAGAATCGAATGCTTTCTATCGCAGAAACTTGGCTTCGGGACAAAAAGGACTTTCCGTAGCGTTTGATTTGGCTACGCATCGCGGTTATGATGCCGATCACCCGCGCGTGGTGGGCGACGTGGGCAAAGCGGGTGTTTCGATTTGCTCGTTGGAAGACATGAAAGTGCTGTTTGACAGTATTCCGTTGAAAGATATGTCTGTTTCCATGACCATGAACGGTGCGGTGTTGCCGGTGCTGGCATTTTATATCAATGCCGGATTAGAACAAGGTGCGACGCTGGAAGAATTGAGCGGAACAATCCAGAACGATATTTTGAAGGAATTTATGGTGCGCAACACCTATATTTATCCGCCTGAGTTTTCGATGAAGATTATTGCCGACATCTTTGAATATACTTCGCAAAAAATGCCAAAATTCAATTCGATTTCGATTTCGGGATACCACATGCAGGAAGCGGGTGCAACCGCCGACATCGAGTTGGCTTATACGTTGGCCGACGGTATGGAATATCTGAAAGCGGGTATTGAAGCGGGTATCGATGTAGATGCGTTCGCACCTCGTTTGTCGTTTTTCTGGGGCATAGGCATGAATCATTTTATGGAAATTGCCAAACTGCGTGCCGGCCGCTTGTTATGGGCGAAGATTTTGAAAAGTTTCGGAGCGAAAAATCCGAAATCGTTGGCCTTGCGTACGCACTGTCAGACGTCGGGTTGGTCGCTCACCGAACAAGATCCGTTCAATAATGTTGGCCGTACTTGTATCGAAGCCATGTCGGCTACTTTGGGACACACCCAATCGTTGCATACCAATGCGCTGGACGAAGCGATTGCATTGCCGACCGATTTCTCGGCGCGGATTGCTCGCAACACACAGATCTACATTCAGGAAGAAACTTATATCACGAAAGAAATTGATCCTTGGGCTGGCTCGTATTATGTGGAAACACTAACACAGGAGTTGGCACAAAAAGCATGGGCGTTGATACAGGAAGTTCAGGAACTCGGCGGAATGGCCAAAGCTATCGAAACCGGTATTCCGAAAATGCGTATCGAAGAAGCGGCCGCACGCACGCAGGCGCGTATTGATTCCGGAAATCAAACCATTGTCGGCTTGAACAAATATCGTTTGGAAAAAGAAGCCCCTATCGATATTTTGGAAGTGGATAATACCGCTGTTCGCAAACAGCAAATCGAACGTTTGAACGAGTTGAAAGCCAAACGCGACAACGAAGCGGTGAAAAAAACGTTGGAAGCGATTACGCGTTGCGCCGAAACCGGCGAAGGCAATTTGTTGGATTTGGCCGTTCGGGCTGCCTCTGTTCGCGCAACATTGGGCGAAATTTCCGATGCTTGCGAAAAAGTGTGTGGAAGATATAAAGCAATAATTAGAACTATATCAGGCGTGTATTCATCAGAAACAAAAGGAGATGCTTCCTTCCAAAAAGCACAGGAACTGGCTGAAAAATTTGCCAAGGAAGAAGGTCGTCAGCCACGTATCATGATTGCCAAAATGGGTCAGGACGGACATGACCGGGGTGCGAAAGTGGTAGCCACCGGTTATGCCGACTGCGGTTTTGACGTCGATATGGGGCCGTTGTTCCAGACACCGGAAGAAGCTGCCCGTCAAGCTGTTGAAAACGATGTGCATGTATTGGGTGTTTCGTCGCTGGCCGCAGGACACAAAACGCTTGTTCCGCAGGTGATTGCCGAATTGAAGAAACTCGGACGCGAGGACATCCTCGTAATAGCCGGTGGGGTCATTCCTGCACAGGATTATGATTTCCTGTATAAGTCGGGCGTCGCCGCGATATTCGGTCCGGGAACACCGGTATCTACCGCAGCGATAACGATTTTGGAATTGTTGTTGGCAAAATAAAAAAGGCCGTATTAATCTAAAAGAAGAGAAGGCTGTTTCAACTTATGAGACAGCCTTTCTTGCAGTCATGGCAGTCATGGCAGTCATTGCGCGCTTGACGCGCAATCCCCCGACCACCGTTAATACATAAATTCCTGCAATCAACAACAACAACATTGTTCCGTTT
>BNTW01000084.1 GCA_025996895.1 Bacteroidia bacterium
TCTCAACGGCCAACATTCCCTTTGTGGGATTGGGATAAATCTTGACCGAATGTTCGGCGACAAAGTCTTCTAACGCGGTTTCTTCCGGTTGCCTTTCCGGAGAATGGGCCGGCGATGAAAGCCGTACTGTCCGGGATGTGCGGTTGCCCGCGTTGTCGTAAACATAAGTTACGTTTTGTGCCACTAACGAAATAGCTGAAAACAGCCAAAGTGAAAAGAAAATAAGTTTTTTCATACGATATTAATTTTATAATTATACTATTTTCGCAAAATTGACATACAATAAATGATGCGATTATATATATAACAAATGAAAAGCGATTTTGTTCGCGACTTATTGAGATTTTTTTCTGTAAAATTCATAATTGCTTGATAATTAATCAATTATTTTTTATTTTTTTAGAAAGAAAAGGGATATTAGTAGGAATTTATTGATTGAAGAATATGAAAAAAAGACCGGTAAGAAAATAAAGTGTGCAAACCGATATTTAAAATCTAATGTTTTTTTATACCTTTGCAGGGTGAAAAATCTGAATTTTTATATTGCTTATTTGCTCACCAAGCACGAGTGTGTGATTGTTCCGGGTTTGGGGGCTTTTATCGCTTCTTCGGTCGATGCTGACGACATTAAGAAAGCGGGATTGTTGTGTCCGCCGGCGCAGACGCTGGGTTTTAATCCCGAAATCAAGCACAACGACGGATTGCTGGCGAATGCAGTAGCCAAAGGCGAAAAAATTTCATATAAAGAAGCCTGCTTGCAGATTGTCAATCAGGCAGCATTATTGAATAAGCAGTTAGCGCAACAAAAAACCGTATCCATCGCTTGGATTGGGCAGTTGACGTTATCGCCCGAACATAAAATTATTTTTACGCCGTCGATTCATTTGTCCTGCAACGCTTCGCATTTCGGATTAAATAATTTCTATCTGCCGACATTGGATGAATTGGACGAAACTATTGAAATCCGCCCGATTTCTGCGAAAAAAGAAAAAATTTATCTCCCGCATCATTGGAAAGTGATACGCCGTTACGCTTCGGTAGCTGCTGCCGTCTTGGCTTTCTTCCTGATTTCTACGCCGCTAAATAAAACTTCGCAATCGAACATACAACAGGCAAGTTTTATTCCGGTTCCGACCCTCTTGGTTGAAACGCCAGCGGTGGAAATAGAGCCGGATACGACAACCTCATTGGAAGAAACGGTCAATCCAACGCAGAAAACAGCTGAAATACAGCAACTTCCGCAAGTTGAAGAAGCAGATACTCGTTATTATTATATCGTGATTGCCAGTTTGCCCACGCGCGATTTGGCGCAACAACAGGCTGAAACTTATCACCGCAGAGGATTTAGCTCTGCCGACGTTGTCAGTAAAGACGACAAGCACAGGGTTTATATAAGTAAATTTGCGGATAAGCCGGTGGCAGAAGATTTTTTAAACGAATTTCGCGAATTATATCCGGAACATTCCAATGCGTGGCTGTTGAGCCAACGTTGATTATATACATTCATCATGACACAAGAAACTAAGGTAAAAGAATTGGAGAACGTGGTTATTCGGTTTTCCGGCGATTCCGGCGATGGAATGCAGTTGGTCGGGACAATTTTTTCCAATCTCTCAGCTGAATTGGGAAATGAAATTATCACCTTTCCCGACTATCCGGCCGAAATTCGTGCACCTCACGGCACATTAAGCGGCGTTTCCGGCTTTCAAATGCAGTTGGGCGCAAAAAATGTTTATACACCGGGCGACAAAGCCGACGTATTGATTGCCATGAATCCAGCGGCGTTGAAAGTCAATGCACAATTCCTCAACCCCGATTCGGTGGTGATTATCGACACTGATTCGTTTCAGGCAGCCGATTTGGAACGTGCGTTATTTTTGACAGACGACCCATTCAAAGAATTGGGTTTGACGTCTGTACAAGTTGTTGCCGCACCCATTACGCAGATATGTAAAGAGGCTTTGGAAGGCAAAGCCGACAATAAACAAGCGTTGAAAAGCCGGAATATCTTTGCATTGGGCTTGGTTTGTTGGCTGTTTAACCGTCCGCTCGAAATTGCAGAAAAATTATTGTCCGAAAAATTCAAAAAGAAACCGGCCGTTTTGGAAGCCAATTTATTGGTATTGCAGGCCGGATTTAATTACGGACATAATATACACGCGACGGTTTCGACTTATCGTATCGAAACCACTTCGCACAAAAAAGGTTTTTATACCGATGTGAATGGTAATAAGGCGACTGCCTACGGTTTGATTGCCGCTTCGGAAAAAGCCGGATTGCCGCTGTTTTTAGGCTCGT
The DNA here is from genome assembly GCA_025996895.1 of Bacteroidia bacterium. Taxonomy (GTDB): domain Bacteria; phylum Bacteroidota; class Bacteroidia; order Bacteroidales; family Azobacteroidaceae; genus Azobacteroides. Next base: position 2,299 of record BNTW01000084.1, read on the forward strand.
ATCCGATTACGCCCGCCACCGACATCATGCAGGAATTGACGGCACGCAAGGAATTGGGCGTGAAAGTGATGCAGACCGAAGACGAAATCGCCGGAATTTGTACGGCCATCGGTGCGTCGTTTGCGGGAAGTTTGGCGGCGACCAGCACTTCGGGGCCGGGTTTGGCATTGAAAAGCGAAGCCATCGGCTTGGCGGTGATTGCTGAGATTCCCCTGGTGATCATTGATGTGCAACGCGCCGGCCCTTCGACCGGTATGCCGACCAAAAGCGAACAAACTGATTTAAATCAAGCATTATACGGACGTAACGGCGAAAGTCCCGCAGTCGTGTTGGCTGCCCTTTCACCGACCGATTGTTTCGATTCGGCTTTTTGGGCATGCAAAATTGCGTTGGAACATCTAACACCGGTTATTTTATTGACAGACGGATATATCGCCAACGGCTCGTCGGCCTGGCGCATTCCCGATTTGGAAGAATATCCCGAAATCAAACCGCCTTATGTCACGCCCGAAATGCAAAAGGGCTGGACGCCGTATAAGCGCAATCTCGAAACAGATGTGCGCTATTGGGCCATTCCGGGAACGGAAGGTTTTACGCACCGTATCGGCGGTTTGGAAAAAGAATTTACGACAAGCACGATTTGTACCGATCCCGATAATCACCAAAAAATGGTGGAAACCCGTCAGGCGAAAATCGACAAGATTGCCGGTGTGCTTCCGTTGCAGGAAGTGCAAGGCGACCAAGACGCTGATGTGTTGGTGGTCGGCTGGGGAGGAACGTATGGTCATTTGTCCGAAGCGGTCGAAAAAGTACGGAAATCCGGCAAAAAAGTGGCATTTACGCATTTCCGCTACATCAATCCGTTGCCGAAAAATACGGAAGAAATCCTGCGGAAATACAAAAAAGTGCTGGTGATTGAACAAAATCTGGGACAGTTCGCCAACTTTTTGCGTTCCAAAATCGGCGGATTTAATCCGTATCAATTCAATCGTGTGAAAGGACAACCCTTTGTTGTTGCCCGGTTAGTAGAAGAAATTATTAAATTAATGGAGAATTGAAAGTGAAGAATAGAGAATGACGTGATTTTGTTCATTCTCAACTCTCAACTCTCAACTCTCAACTCTCAATTTATGGAAGCAAAAGATTTCAAAAGTCCGCAATTAGTGCGCTGGTGTCCGGGTTGTGGCGATTACGGCGTATTGAACAGTCTGCATAAGGCAATGGCCGATTTGGGCGTTGCGCCTCACGACACGGCCGTTATATCGGGGATTGGCTGTTCCTCTCGCCTGCCCTATTATATGAATACTTACGGATTTCACACCATTCACGGACGCGGCGCGGCGGTTGCGACCGGCGTGAAAACGGCCAATCCAAAGTTGTCGGTTTGGCTGGCGACCGGCGATGGCGACTGTCTGGCGATTGGTGGAAATCACTTTATTCATGCTGTCCGGCGCAATGTCGATATTAATATTTTGTTGATGAACAACAAGATTTACGGTTTGACCAAAGGGCAGTATTCTCCGACTTCTGCGCGTGGGTTTGTGTCGAAATCGTCGCCTTACGGCACGGTCGAAGATCCTTTTCGTCCGGCAGAATTGGCAATCGGTGCACGGGGACGTTTCTTTGCCCGTACCATTGATACGGATGTCAAAAACTCGCCCGAAATTTTATTGGCTGCTGCCAAACACAAAGGGACTTCCGTTGTGGAAGTAATTTTGAATTGTGTGATATTCAACGACGGTATCAATGAGTCTATCACCAATCGCGAAAATCGTCCCGATCGCACGATTTATCTTCGTCAGGGCGAGAAAATGATTTTCGGGAAAGACAATAATAAAGGCATTGTGCAGGACGGATTTAACCTGAAAGCCGTAACCATTGGCGAAAACGGCTATACATTGGACGATGTATTGGTGCATGACGCAAAGACCACCGACCCCACGCTTCATTTGAAGTTGGCGTTGATGGATGGCAACGAACTCCCTGTCGCTCTGGGAATCATCCGCAATGTTGATGCCCCTGTTTATGACGAGGAAGTCGAAAAGCAGATAGCGGAAGTCCAAGCCAAGAAATCCGCACGTACCTTGCGCGAGTTTCTGATGGCTGGGGATATTTGGGAAGTGAAATAAGAATTACCGATACTGACAACAAGGAGGCAAAGCATTATAGACGACGTCAGGTGCTTTATCTTTTTCCGTATCATGACCGGCTTTTGCGACCGCTTTACTGATAGCACTTAAAGACGTTTTACCTATGTTGAATTTCAAATGTAATTGCTGTGTTTCATCGTCCCATTCGGCAAAAGATACACCCGCGACGCTTTTAGCTGCTTTTTCAATCCGTTCCTTACACATATCACACGCCCCATACACTTTTAATTCGTAATTTGTAATTTGTAATTCGTAATTATTATCCCTGTTCATCATGCTCGGTTTGCCTTCCAGTTGCGCGCTGGCATCGATAACAAATGCGCCGCTTGTAACCACTTCTTCACCATTGCTTAACCCCGATTGCACTATATAGGCTTCTCCGAGCGACGCGCCCAATTCGATTTCGCGCAAATGGAAGGCCGGCATATCGCTGTCGGGCTGTTTCACATACACAATTGAGCGTTTTCCTGTCCATAAAACGGCCGATTTCGGGACAACAATCTCGTTTCCCTGCTGTTTCGATGAAGTTTTAACAACGGCATTGGCATACATTTCGGGCTTCAAATCCAACTTCGGATTAGTGGTTTCCACCCTGATTTTTGCGGTGCGCGTGGTTTTGTCGAGTATCGGATCAATAAACGAAATCTTGCCCGAAAAAGTTTTGCCGGGCAACGATTGCAAGGTAAAATCTACTTGGTCGCCGATTTTCAAATAAGGCAAATCCGATTCGTAAGCGTCGAAAACGACCCAGACCGAGGATAAATCCACCAAATCAAACAACACACCGCCCTGATTGACATAATCGCCCTGCTCTACACGCTTGGCCGTAACAATTCCGCCAACATTTGCCATAATATTGATTGTTGACGATGCTGACGCACTTTTCTCGATTTCGGTAATCTGATTGTCGGTGAGTTTCCACGAGCGCAGTTTCTCGCGGGCAGCGTTCAATAAGGCTGGTTGCCCCAATTTTTTAGCTTCGAGCAATTCCTGCTGGGCATTCAACAAATCGGGCGAATAGACAGTCGCAATGATTTGTCCGGGACGAACGCTTTCACCAACCGTATTCACCACTAATTTCTCGATACGCCCGCTGATGTGCGATACTTGCGAGCGCAACAGCCGTTCGTTGGGCTTAACCGTACCGTAAAGATGTGTTTCCTGAGTGGGCGCAATATTTTTTGCCCCGACCACGATAGTCTGAATATTGGCAAGCGCAACGGCTTCTTCCGACAACATAACTGCGTTGGGGTCTTCTGATACGGTTGCATTACCCACCGTTTTGAGAGGAATTAAATCCATTCCACAAATCGGGCATTTTCCCGGGTGGTCTTGCCGGATTTGCGGATGCATGGAGCACGTCCAAATTTGCGTTTTATTTTCCGACAGTTGTTCCGTCGCATGGTCATGGGTCGAATGACCATTGAAAATCAATTTGCCGATAACAATTCCGGCAATAAAAATCAGCCCGAAAAGGACGTATTTTAAAATTTTATTTGTCTTCATAACTGTTTAATTTTTGAATGTTTACAACCATTGTATTATAATCCGCAATGGCTTCGGCTATTTTCAGTTGATAGTCCAATAGTTGGCGTTGTACTTGTATCACGTTCGACAAATCGCTTTTCCCCGACGCAAACTCATTGATTATCAGATTGTAAGTGGTTTGCGCCAATTCCGATTGTTGGCGATAAAGGGATATTTTCCGCGCAGCATTATCCAAATCACTTTTGAAACGGTATAATTCGGCTTCGAGTAAATTTTGCGTATTGGCATACTTTTCCCGTGCCGCTTGTTGCAAAAAAGCATTTTCCCGCTGCTGTGCCTTGTATTTTCCCCGATAAATCGGAATAGAAACCGAAACCATCGGCATAATCATATCTTTGCCGTTCATATCGTTCATCGTTTCCATACCCGAATGGGCATCTACTTCCACCGGTTTTTTGTTAATAAGCATGTATTGCAAGCCAATCCCAAACATCGGATAACTCATTTTCTTGTCCATTTCCGCTTTTGCCTGATAGGCTTTTTCTTCTTCGGTGAGCATGCTCAACATCGGATTGCGGGCGGTTATCTGCGTTTTTATCTCTTCCGAATGAAAAAGAAAAGGGATTTGTTCCAGCGAACCGGGAATTTGCACCTCGCTTTCCGCCGGGCGGTTGAGCAACGTATTGAACTTTGCTTTTTCCGCCTGTATTTGTGACAAAATACTTTCCGCATTATTATCTAATTCCGCGATTTCCAACTGAATACGCAGTATGTCCGACATGCCGGAAGACGCACTGCTCATATTCATATTGGGTGGAGAATTGAGAGTGGAAAATTGAGAATTAGTAGAAGAAGGAGATGTTCCACCCATGTTCATGCCGGACATGGAGGTGGTTGCGTTGTTCCTATTTCCTTCGCTTTGTATCATTTGCCTTTCGCCCGACGGCATAGCCGAAGCATTTCCGGTCGAAAATTTGCGCAAAGCCAATGTTTCCAGCTGTTCCAGCAATTTTTTGTTATCCTGATTATTCGTTAATTGCTGTTGCAGCCGCCCGAGTATAAACCATTGAGTATAAACATCAAGGAAAAGTTGGTCTCGTGTTTCGCGAAACTGTTCAAACGTCATTTGCGCCATGTGTTGTGCTTCGGTGCGAGCCGCTTTGCGCGTACCAAACCAGGGGAACATCTGCATTAGTTTAATGTCTGCCGCTTGCTTTCCGTCAATGATTTCCATCGGTTGCAGGAAAAAGTCCAAATCCAATTGCGGGTCTTGCCACGCTCCTGCCTGCGGAATTTTCTGCAAACTTGCCTGATAAGCCAGAAAATCGGCTTTTACACCCGCATTGTTTTCGGCAGCAATTTTCAAGTAATCGCTCAGCGAATGTTGCGCAAAAACAGTGAATAGTGAGCAGTGAATAGTGAATAGTAATAAAATATATTTTTTAGCTTTCATCTTGATTCGTAATTTGTAATTCGTAATTTGTAATTGAATGTTCCCTCCACCAGCATTGCAGCACCGGCACAACAAACATGGTCATTGATTGTATCAACATGCCGCCGAAAGTCGGAATGGCCATTGGAATCATAATATCCGCGCCTTTTCCGGTCGAAGTCAGCACAGGCAGAAGTGCGATGAGCGTGGTCGCCGTCGTCATGGCAGCAGGACGAACGCGCTTCAATCCGGCTTTAACCACCGTTTCGCGGATTTCGTGTTTTGTCTGCGGATTCCGTTCGACAAACAAATCGTGTATATACGTTCCCATCAGCACACCGTCGTTGGTGGCAATGCCGAACAACGCAATAAAACCGACCCAAACGGCGATACTCAAATTGATGGGGTGCATGTGGAACAAGTCGCGCACATTTTCCTCGCCGATACTGAAATTCATAAACCACGACTGACCATACAACCACAGCAAAATAAATCCGCCGGCAAAAGCCACAAACACGCCTGAAAAATGTATGAATGAAGCGGTTACGGTACGGAATTGGAAATACAAAACCAGCAAAATCGCCAGCAAACAAAGCGGAATAACAATCAGCAAACGATTTGCTGCACGCTGTTGTTGTTCATAATTGCCGGCAAATTTGTAGGATACACCGGCCGGAAGTTGTATTTCACCCGAAGTGATTTTTTCCTTCAACAACCGGTCGGCCTCATGCACCACATCGACTTCGGCTTTGCCCGCTTGCTTGTCAAAAATCACATAACCGGTCAGAAATGTGTTTTCACTCTGTATCATTTGCGCGCCTCTGGTATATTCGACGCCGGCCACATCACCGAGCGGAATTTGTGCGCCGGTCGCTGTCGGAATTAAAATTTTCGACAAGGCTTCGGGGTCGTTGCGCAACTCGCGTGGATAACGCAAGCGAACAGGAAAACGTTCGCGTCCTTCAACCGTAGTCGTCAGTGTCATACCACCGACAGCCGCTTCAATCACTTCCTGCAAATCGGCGACTGTAATACCGTAACGCGCCATGTTCCGGCGATTCAACTTGATTTCGATATACGGCGCACCCACCGCTCGATCGTAAAAAACAGTCGAAGGTAAAACAGAAGGCACGTCTTTCAACGCCGTTTCAAGTGTTTTTCCCGCTTCTTCGATTGTTTCCAAATCCGGTCCCGAAATTTTCAATCCCATCGGCGCACGCAAACCGGTCGAAAGCATCACCAATCGCGCTTCAATCGGTTGCAGTTTGGGTGCAGAAGTCAATCCGGGCAAATGCGACACATTGACGATTTCTTGCCAAATGTCGTCTTTGTTGCGAATGTGGTCGCGCCATTGACGGACACGTCCACTGTCGGTTTCAACATATTCAGGTTTGATAATAATCGTATTTTCAAACATTTGCGCGGGCGCGGGGTCGAGCGCGGAATTGACACGTCCCCATTTGCCGACCGTAACTTCCACTTCGGGAATGGCACTGATCCGTTTATCCACTGTTTCAATCAGTTGCAAGTTTTGTTCGATACCGGTATGCGGCATACTCGTCGGCATCAGCAAAAAAGAGCCTTCATCGAGCGAGGGCATAAATTCTTCGCCCATTCCCCGCCAAATCCATACACCGAGAATTAATGTAACCACCGGTATCAGCATAAATTTCCAGCGGTTGGCCAAACACCAGCGTAAAATTCGCTCATAAAAAACAACCAGCGACCATAAAATTGCCAAAATAATACCGATGGACAAAACAACAAACACAAAATTCACAGGGAAACCGGCCCCTTCGCCCACAGGCAGCCAATGCGCAGTGAGGTAAATAACGGCAACAACTAAAACAATAAGATTGATTGTCATGGCGGGCTTGACACGCGGAATGACAAGCCATTTCGGCCGCTTAATTGACATCACCCAATACGCAATCGTGGGCAACAGTGCGAAACCGAGCAGAAAGGCCGAAAGTAGTGCAAAAGTTTTAGTGTATGCCAACGGCTTAAACAATTTGCCTTCCTGCGCCTGCATAGCAAATACCGGCAGGAAACTGATAATTGTTGTCAGCATACCGGTACTCAACGCGCCTGAAACTTCTTTTGTACTTTTATAAATAATATCAATCAACGCATTCTGCTTGACTTTTTTTAATTCGTAATTCTTCAATACGTTCTCGACTATCACCACCCCGACATCGACCATTACGCCGATAGCGATTGCAATGCCCGACAGCGCGACGATATTCGCCTCGATACCGGTATATTTCATGATAATGAAAGTTGCCAAAACAGCAATCGGCAGCAAACTCGAAATAATCGCCGAAGCCCGAAGGTTGAAAATCAGTACAATCACCACAATAATACAAATCAGGATTTCGTGCATGAGAGCTGTTTCAAGCGTTCCGATGGTTTCCTTAATCAGTCCCGAACGGTCGTAAAACGGCACAATTGTAACCTTCGAAACCGTACCGTCGGCCAGCGTTTTTTGCGGAAGTCCCGCCGACATTTCCTCTATCTTGGTTTTAACATGGTTGATCACTTCCATCGGATTGGAACCATAGCGGGCAACCACTACACCGCCGACAGCTTCTACGCCTTCTTTGTCCAATCCGCCGCGACGGGTTGCCGGCCCGAAATTAACCACAGCCACATCCTTGATCCGCACCGGAACGCCTTCGCGAACGGTAATGACCGCTTCTTCCAAATCAGACAGGTTTTTGATGTAGCCCAATCCGCGCACCAAATATTCAACTTTGTTCAGTTCGATGGTTTCCGCGCCGATGTCGAGATTGCTTTTCTGTACGGCGTTCATCACGTCCATCACTGAAACCTTGTAGGCTTTCATCGCATCGGGATTGATTTCTACCTGATATTCTTTCACAAAACCGCCAACAGATGCGACCTCCGATACACCTTCGGCTGCCGAAAGTGAATATTTGACGTAAAAATCTTGAATGGTACGCAATTCATCGGGGTTCCAGCCGCCTGTGGGCTTGCCTGTTTCGGGATTTCTCCCTTCCAAAGTATACCAAAAAACCTGTCCGAGTGCGGTGGCATCAGGCCCCAAAGCGGGCTGAACGCCTTGAGGCAATGTTCCCGCAGGCAGAGAGTTCAGTTTTTCTAATATCCGCGACCGGCTCCAATAAAATTCTACATTATCGTCGAAAATAATATAGATAAACGACATGCCGAACATCGACGAGCTGCGGATCGTTTTCACACCCGGAATGCCAAGCAGGGAAGTCGTCAGCGGATAAGTGATTTGTTCCTGAATGTCTTTCGGCGAACGTCCCATCCATTCGGTCGCGACAATCTGCTGATTTTCGCCGATATCGGGAATAGCATCGACCGGAACAGGGTCGGACGGCAACAGGCCTTTGTGCCAGTCGAAAGGAGCGACAGCGATGCCCCAGACAACGATAATAATGAGTAATAATGCGGCTATCAGCCTGTTTTCAAGAAAATATTTGATTATTCTATTCAACATAAAAATTTGATTTTAATCTATTTATTAAAAAATGCCTTTCACGAAAGAAAGCACAGAGCAATTATCCGGAGATTGCAGGTTAAACCCGCAATGACAGGACATTTAAAATCAAATTCTGAAAATACAAATGAAAATAAGCCGTTCGATACCGGATTTTATAAGCCCGCGCGGAGGCGGAAAAACACGTTGAAAAGGGGTTGTATTAAATACATTATTCAATCCCCATTCGGGACAAGAAACGAATGCCACTGAATGAAAATCTTTCGGACTTCCAATTGTAATTTGTTGATTAGCAGAATAATCGTCCGTACTGATTTTTAAATATTGATTGGAACAGCACGATTTTTTTTGTAATGTATTTTCGCCGCTGTGCGATTTTTCTTTACAGCAGGAAACTTTTTGAAACTCAACTATCCCGATGGAATGCAACTCTTTTCCGCAATAATGAAAAGCCAATGTCGCGTGCGTCGAAGCAAGCAACAGCATAAATGTAAGAAACAGAGCGACAATCCTCTTCATTATTCAAGCGTGAATTTGACGACAAAGTTCGGAAAAATCTATGAGATATGCAAAACTAATTAAAAATTCGTCCGGATTGCTTCGCCGTAAACCAAATTCAGGCAATCTTCACGCGCGCCGTTTCCGGCTAAATTTCGCGACACTGTAAATACCTGCGAGGACCATCAGGACAAGGGCACCGTCGCTTATCGGCGTGGGGTCGGTACCCGGATCGCCAATGTTCTTCACCCACTCCGACGGTATGAATGTTTCCCTGTCCGGTAGCCAGCTGCCCGGATAACCGGGGAAATCAGCCGCCAACGCGACGGCTGAAAAAATCAATGCGATTGCTAATAATTTTACCTTTTTCATCTTTTTTGTCTTTTTATTTATTA
>BNTW01000085.1 GCA_025996895.1 Bacteroidia bacterium
GTAATTTAGCACCCGAATTTCTTCTTCGGATAAATTCATTTGAATAAGCATACTGCATTACTGTGAGAGGTTTTGCAAATATGCTTATTCTTTTTCTATTGCACAAATCTATACCGAGCGAAGTATAGGACGCCCCAAAGGCAGCAAGTCGAAAGTCAAAAAACTCACAGGCAAAGAGGCGGAAATCAAAAACCTGATCGAAAAGAAAGTTTCCAAATCGGCAATCGCACGGATTTTAGACGTGCATCGGCTCACGGTTACAGACTTTGTGAAAACTATGCATTGATTTATTTGCCGGTTTTGCTTTCATTTTTAATTTGTTTTTTTATCTTTGCCAAATAAAAGATTATTAATATTAACAACTTAATAAATTATGTTTAAAAATCATCCAAAAGGCTTATATGCCTTAGCGTTAGCTAATACCGGCGAACGGTTTGGCTATTATACCATGTTGGCAATTTTTGTGTTGTTTATTCAAGCAAAGTTTGGTTTGTCCGCTACGGTTACCGGACAAATTTTCGGTATTTTTCTTGGCTTGGTTTATTTTTTACCCGTCATCGGTGGGCTGATTGCCGATAATTGGTGGGGTTACGGCAAAACCGTTACGGTCGGTATTGTTGTCATGTTTCTCGGCTATCTTTTGATGGCTATTCCGGGAATGGGAATGCCTGTGCTGATTGGCGCACTGTTTATCATTGCGCTTGGTACGGGACTTTTCAAAGGAAATTTGCAGGTTTTGGTGGGCAATCTTTATGATGACCCGAAATACAGAAGCCGGCGCGACCCGGGTTTTTCACTATTTTATATGGCCATCAATATTGGTGCAATGTTTGCTCCTCGCGCGGCGACTGAAGTGGTCAATTTCTTTATGGGGAAAGCCGGATTGCATTATGTGGCCGATATTCCCGCTTTGGCACACCAATTTATCGGCGGAACTATCACCACGGAAGGAACAGCCAAACTCACGAATCTAATGGCCGGTCAGGGCGCGCAATTTACCGATTTGGCTAATTTTAGCCAGCAATATATTGATAATTTGTCTGCTTCGTATAACTACGGCTTCGGTGTTGCCTGCATTTCACTGATTGTTTCCATGCTTATTTATTTATTTTCTAAAAAACTGTTTAAACACGCCGACTTCAACGCCAAGCAGAAAACAGCTGCAGGCGTTGTGGAAGAAGTGGAATTGACCGCAAAGCAAACCAAAGAACGTATCGTGGCACTTGGATTGGTATTTGCAGTAGTGATTTTCTTCTGGATGTCGTTTCACCAAAACGGCCTGACAATGACTTATTTTGCCCGCGATTACACCCAAAGTTTTGTCGATGGCTGGACGCGGATAGGTATGGACGTTCTTAATCTGGCGTTGATTTGTGTCGGAATTTACGCACTTTTCAGCATTTTCCAATCGGAAAAATTAAGGGGAAAATTGATTTCCGTTGCGGTTTTGGCCGGTGCAGCAGGATTAGTTGCCTGGCGGTACGGTTTGATGGACACAACGATTAAAATTGAGCCGCAAATTTTCCAGCAGTTTAATCCGTTCTTTGTGGTGGCACTTACGCCGTTCTCTATTGCTATTTTCGGTTGGTTGGAAAAAATAAAAAAAGAGCCTTCCACGCCACGCAAAATCGGTTACGGAATGTTGGTTGCCGCTGCGGGATTTGCTATTTTGGCGGTCGCTTCGTTCGGGTTGAAATCGCCTGCCGAACTCAAAGGCGTTGGCGGAGTAAGCGATATTTTATTAAATCCTAACTGGCTAATCAGCACATATTTAACACTAACTTTTGCCGAATTATTGTTAAGCCCGATGGGTATTTCTTTTGTTACGAAAGTCGCGCCGCCCAAATATAAAGGCTTGATGATGGGCGGTTGGTTTGCTGCAACGGCGGTCGGCAATTATTTGACTTCGGTTATTGCAGCCATTTGGGAAAGTTCAATTCCGTTGTGGATGGTCTGGGGCGTGTTGATTATCTGCTGTCTGCTGTCTGCTGTTTTCCTCTTCTCCATGATGAAACACTTGGAAAAGGCAACGAAATAAAAGTAGTGAAACGATATTATTTTATAAACTAATTATATTATGTCAGAGCAGAAAAAATTCACTCCTTTTGTGCCGGCAGATACGGACATGAAAGAATTTACCGTACGGGCGTTACTCATCGGTTTAGTGTTGGCGGTTGTTTTGGGTGCAGCTAATGCGTATTTAGGGTTGAAAGCCGGTATGACGATTGCTGCAACTTATCCGGCGGCAGTTATCGGAATGGCAGTCTTGCGCTTCTTTAAAGGCAGCATTTTAGAAGAAAATTTTACCCGTACGGTTGGCTCTATCGGCGAATCGGTGGCTGCGGGTGCAATTTTCACACTTCCCGCTTTCTACATTGCGGGCGTTTGGAGTGGCGAAGAATTTAGTTCGTTGAGCAGTTATTTGACGGCTTCGCTGATTTTGGTTACAGGTGGTACGCTCGGTGTTTTGTTTGTGGCGTTACTTCGCCGTGTGATGGTAGAAGATAAAGAATTGCCTTTTCCCGAAAGTGTGGCGGCAGCCGAAATCCACAAAACCGGACGAAGCGGTGCCGGTGGATCGAAATATCTGTTTTCGGCAATGATTGCCGGTGCATTAGTCAAAATTGCGGGTGACTTGCGGATATTTGCGACCGAATGGACGCATTTCTTCAAAGCCGGAACAGCGAGTTTTGCCAAAGGAAAAGCTGCTTTAGATGGCGGTTTCCTGGCCAGCGGCCCAACGATCAGCCCTGCCTATTTAGGTGTCGGTTATATTATTGGGCCTCGACTTTCCGCATTGAATTTCAGCGGCTCGATGCTGGCGTGGGGATTGATGGTGCCTGCTTTGCTGATGGTGCTGGGCAGTTCATTTGTGGATAGCCTGCAACTGACGATTAATAACGAAGTGTATGATTCGAGTTCGTTGCTCGCATGGGAAAATGCAGCCAATATCGTGTGGCGCGAAGTGGTTCGTATTATTGCTATCGGCGGAATGTTGGTTGCGGCTTGCTTTACATTGTATCGCATGCGTAACAGTCTGGGAACAGGCCTAAAACGTTCGGTCAAAGATTTGAAACGTGCTACACAAGGCTCTGCCGACCATATAGAACGTACCGAAAAAGACCTGAAATCGGCTTGGATTTTGATAGGTATTTGTATAGCGGCCGTATTGACATTTATTATTACTTATTTTATTTTCCATACGTCGATTTTGGTGGCTCTTGTCGCTTCGACCGTAATGATTGTGTTGGCGTTTTTCTTTGCTGCCGTATCCGGCTATCTGGTGGGAATTATAGGCTCGAGCAACAACCCGATTAGCGGCCTGACTTTGACGGCTTTGGTAGTAACTGCCTTAATTTTAGTTGCTTGCGGTGTAAAAGGAAGCAGTGGTGGCGTCGCAGCAGTGTTGGGTATTGCAGCGATTGTCTGTGTGGCAGCGGCGGTAGGCGGTGAAATGTTTCAGGATTTGAAGGCCGGACACATTCTCGGTGGTACGCCCTGGAAAATGCAGATTGGCGATATTCTCGGCGTGATTTTAGCGGGCTTTGTGATGTTTGGCGTGTTAATCATTCTCAATCAGGGAGATATAAACTTGGGTGCGCACGCCGAAATCCCTTACGAGGGTGGTTTTGGAAGCAAAACACTTTCCGCTCCGCAAGCCGGATTAATGGCGGCACTTTCGCAGGGAATTATCGGTGGACAAATGGCTTGGGCGTTGATTATCGCGGGAATGCTATTAGGAGTAGCGTTTATTTTAATGGAAATCAAAAGTCCGATGTTGATTTTCGTGGGCATGTATCTGCCGTTCAGCACCGTATTTGCGATTTTTATCGGCGGGCTGATGAAAGGAATTTTAGATTGGCAAGTTGCACGCAGAAAATACAACGCAGGACAGTTGGCGACAGTGGAAAATACCGGTGTCTTGCTCGCTTCGGGAATGATTGCCGGCGAAGCCCTGATGGGTTTGGTAGTAGCTGTTTTCGCCATGTTCAACATCTTCTTTTCCAATATGTTGCCGATTCAACATCCGTCTTATATTATCGGATTGATTATTGTTATTGTTATCGGATACTTTTTAGTAACGGTACCGTTAAAGAATAAAAATAAAAGCTGATGGCGAAAGAGAAAGTCAATTTTTTCGACCTTGTTCCGGTTATCAGCGAACACATTACGACTGAAAAGGAGGGTGGACTATCGGGGATAGCCTTCCCTCGCTTCAGGAGTAAGTTTATGCAGAAATATTTTGTTCCGAAAAACAAGTCGGCCATCATCCGCATTCGTCTGGATGAACACGGCACAGCCGTTTGGGATTTAATCGACGGCAAACGGACAGTCACAGAAATCACCGAATTACTGGCAGAACATTTTAATCACGAAGAAAATTATGAATATCGAATTTTAACGTTTTTGGTACAGTTATTGAAGCAGGGATTTATTGTGACTAAATAATTCTACGCATCAGAGGGGTGTAATCATTTCATTACCCCTCTATATTTTCTTCGCCTTTGTCCAATTGTTCGGTTTCTTTCAATAAAAACGCTTTGCTTTTGAGTTTGAATGCCTCACCGGTTTCGATAATCCGTACCACAATTCCTTCGGCAGGGACGTTGTTTTTACACATAAAACATCGTTTTTCCAGATAAAAACGGGGGTCGTTTTTAATGGCTTCGTAAAGATGTTGCCGCCACGAGGCAAGATTTGCCGCTTTTTCTTCTTCCCTGCTGTCTTCGGCAGGCTCATTGAAAGCATAGAAATCGGTTGCCTTGCCCGACGCCAAGAACGGAACGGCATCTAATCCGTTGTTTTTGCACCAAACAGCCACTTCAAACGGATTCATTTCGGTTACCACGCCGTTTTTATTCGTATTCGTAACACGGTAAATGAACAAGCCGTAATTTTTATTTACGAAATATTCCTTGCCTTCGGGCGGCGTAAAACCGTAATCATATTCGCCCTGAATGCCGCCACCATTCGGTAAATAGCCGACAATCTCACCGTAAATAGTCAAACCATTCGTCAATTTTCCCTGCAACACATCGGTATACACCCGCGTCCAAATATCGTCTTCGTAAAACACTCTATCCACTTTCTTGTATTTGGGTGTCTTGATAACTCGCCGGCTCGACCAAACATCGTGGTAAGATTCGTTTCCACCGAGAAATTTATTGGCAAACCATATCGCCGGACGCCAGCTGAATTTCTTTACCAGCACGCACCCCGCACAAATAGAGGTGCCATGCAATTTATAGGAAATATGCAGGGAATAGGGAGGTAAAATCCGTTCCAGATTATTATCCAACCATTCGGTTTCGTAATGGAAACGCCATTGCTTCTCAACGATTTTTTCCGACAAATTTTTTCGGCGGTGGTATTTTTGCCCTTTCTGCTCTCTGTGCTTAATGACGTATTTTTCGCATATCCTAACACCATTAATGGTATCAAAACATTCGACTTGAGCTATTTCCGATAACAAATCCGCATTATCCGGTTGCAGAAAAGTGAAATGAGTCAGCGGAACGATGAAGCCTTTACTTACCACGCCGCGCAGACGGATTGCCCGGACTCGTCCGTGTTTGTCGAACATTCCGGTCTTTTCGGGGTCTTTATTTTCGCCCTGTCCTTTACGGTACAAACTGTTAGTCGTCAGGAAAAGTGGATTTATCTTACATTCAATAGGAAATAACACGACCTTATCGCCGGTTTGGGTGTTCAAATCGACAATCACATCTTCGCCATTGACAACGGCGATTTTCAGCCGGTCGGCATTCGGATGCGGCTTCAATTCGGTAATCGTAATCGGGCGTGCCGCATAGTTTTTGTTTTCGGATTTTTGTTCAATAGTTTTCATAAAATTTTCAATGTTATAAAAATACAGGAGATGTCCTTGATTTTAGACAGCCTCCTGTATTTATTATTTTTTGGAGAAATAATTATTTTCTCCAAAGTTTGCTCATATCTTCCAGCGTTTTGCCTTTGGTTTCCGGCACCCATTTCCATACAAACAAAGCGGCCAATACGCACACAGTTCCATACAAACCGTAGGCAAGCATCGGGCTGAAATCGTACATAGGCGGGAAAGTCGATGAAACAATGAAGTTGAATACCCATTGGAAAGCAACCGCAATCGCTACGGCTTTACCGCGAATGGTGTTCGGGAAAATTTCGGAGATTAACACCCAGCAAATCGGCCCCCACGACATCATGAAGAATGCGGCATAAACGATAATGCTCAATACGGGAACAATGCCCTTCACCGCGAAATTATCGCAAAGTGCTACGGCAAACGCACCGGCTGCCATACCGATTGAACCGATAATCAATAAAGGTTTGCGTCCGAATTTATCAACCGTTACAATGGCAACCACCGTAAATATGATATTTACAACTCCCATGATGACAGTTTGCATCATACCGCCACCTTCTGCGCCGGCACTTTCAAAAATGCGCGGTGCATAATACAATACGGCATTTATACCGATAGCTTGTTGAAATACAGACAATAAAATACCGATGATGACCACAGTGACACCGTAAGCAAACAGTTTTTCTGTTTTTTCTTTAGAGGTTGCTTCGATTTCACCAAGGATTTCTTTCGCTTTTTTAGCACCGTTGATTTTTGTCAATACGTTTAATGCTTCCGGAGCCTGACCAATCAAGACCAAGTAACGAGGCGTTTTCGGTATAAAGAATAGGAGTATTCCAAATATTCCTGCTACATAAGCTTCTGAGCCAAACATATAACGCCAACCGGTGGATACTACCCATGGATCGGAAACGTCATTAACATGATTGCCTAAAATTAAGTAGTTGACGAAATACACTACCAACATACCGAAGATAATGGCAAACTGGTTGCAGGAAACCAAGGTGCCCCGAATATTGGAAGGAGCAATTTCCGCAATGTACATCGGTACAACGGCTGAAGCCAAACCTACACCGATACCGCCTAAGATGCGATACAAATTAAAGGCGATCAACAAATTAAAAGAGGCATCTCCCTTATTAAAGAATAGAAATTCCGGATAATAAGAGCCTAAGGCAGATAAGAAGAACAAGACGGATGCGATACGCAACGAGTTGCGCCGTCCGAACTTAGAGGCGAACAATCCGGAAATGGCTCCACCCAATACGCAACCAATCAATGCGCTTGCCGCAGTAAACCCGTGCCAACCCTTCGTGTAAGTAAAATCGATTGCTTGTTGAAAGAAGCCTTCCAAGCCTTTTTCAGCTCCGGAAATAACGGCAGTATCGTATCCGAATAACAATCCGCCCAAAGTGGCGACTAAAGTAATCGGAATGATATAACTTAAATTAAAACCATTTTTATTTCCCATGATAATATTGTTATTACTTGTCATTGCGGGCTTGACCCGCAATCCCCTGATAATCGTTAATTTGTATTTAACGTAATTCATGGGATTGCGGATCTTCGCTGCGCTACGCCCGCAATGACAGACGTTTTAAATGTACATATTAACTATCGCTTCGTACAATTCTTGTTTCCCGCTGATTTGAGCCGGCTCGCCATTCTTTTTAGCATAAGCTACCAAGTCTTCAAGCGATGATTTACCTTCTTCAAATTTCTTGCCTTCGCCTGCATCAAAAGAAGCGTAACGGTCGGTTACCATTTTTTTGTAAGGCGATTTTTCCAGAATAGCAGCGGCAGTTTCCAATGCGCGTGCAAATGCGTCCATACCGGAGATGTGCGCAATGAAAATGTCTTCCAAATCGGTGGAACTGCGACGTGTTTTAGCATCGAAGTTTGTACCACCATTGCCCAAACCACCTGCTTGCAAGATAACCAACCAAGCTTGCGTCAATTCGTTGATGTCGATGGGGAACTGATCGGTATCCCAGCCGTTTTGGTAGTCGCCGCGGTTAGCGTCGATAGAGCCTAACAGGCCGGCATCGGCTGCTGCTTGCAGTTCGTGTTCAAAAGTGTGGCCGGCCAAAGTAGCGTGGTTCACTTCAATATTCAGTTTGAAATCTTTGTCCAAACCGTGTGCACGCAAGAAGCCGATAACGGTTTCAGAATCCACATCGTATTGATGTTTCGTCGGTTCCATCGGTTTCGGCTCAATCAAGAAAGTTCCTTTGAAACCTTTGGAACGACCATAATCACGAGCGATGGTCAATAGTTGAGCCAAATGTTCTTTTTCACGTTTCATGTCGGTGTTCAACAAAGAATAGTAACCTTCGCGACCGCCCCAGAATACATAA
The DNA here is from genome assembly GCA_025996895.1 of Bacteroidia bacterium. GTDB lineage: Bacteria > Bacteroidota > Bacteroidia > Bacteroidales > Azobacteroidaceae > Azobacteroides. Next base: position 8,221 of record BNTW01000085.1, read on the forward strand.
TTTTGTCCGCCCAATTCGATGGTTGCATCAATAGCGTTTTTGATTTGTACGGCGGCACGAGCTACCACGTCAAAATCAGGATTGGTAGCAGCGCCATTGGTGTAACGTTTGTTACCGAATACGTTAGCTGTTCCCCAAAGCAATTTGATGCCTGTTTCGGCTTGTTTTTGTTTCGCGTAAGCAACAATGGCTTTCACATTGGCTTCATATTCTTCGATAGAATCGCCTTCTGCAATTAAGTCGGTATCGTGGAAGCAATAATATTCGATGCCGATTTTTTGCATAAATTCAAAACCGGCGTCCAATTTTTGTTTCGCAATTTCCAAAGCGGAAGCGCCTTGCGACCAGGGAAATGATTTTGTGCCCGGACCAAATGGGTCGCCGCCGTCGGCACAAAGCGTGTGCCACCAAGCCATAGAAAACTTAAACCAATCTTTCATTTTTTTGCCATACACTACTTTTTCAGCATCGTAATAGCGAAATGCCAGCGGGTTTTTACTTTCTTTTCCTTCAAATTTGATTTTCCCTATCGCGGGAAAGTACTCTTTTGTTGCCATAATTTTTTAAAAAATTTGTGGGTGCACGGTACAAGGTACGCGGTGCATGACCGGGTTATTTAATAGTTTTACGATAATTTATCAAATTATATATCATACTTGATATTTTTTTTGTTTTGTCAATTAATTCTTTAGCTTTATCTTTTGTAAGATAATTTATTTTTTGAGCTAAATATAATTGTGTTTGCAATTCTCCCGACGATCCTTTTGCAATATACAAGAATTGAATAAATTCTTTATTGGATTGTCGTTCAAAGCCTTCGGCAATATTAGATGGAATAGATGTTGCTGCTCGCTGTATCTGATCTTTAAAACCATAATCTTTGTTTTCTTTCAATTCGGCATAAACAGCCACGGTTAATTGCATGGCATTTTTCCAAACTTCCAAATCCTCAAATCCTTTTACAGTTTTCTTACTCTTATCACACTCTTCCATTTTTCTCTTCCTTTTCGTGCACCGTGCACCGCTTACCGCTCACCCAAGGCCGCCTTTTTCCAACGTTCGTAGGCCTCTTCATATTGCGCTTTTTCTTCCAATTCGGGGTCAATCACCGCCAACTTTTCGAGGCTGGCAAATGCTTCTTTATTGTTTTTGTAAATGCCTGCGCCGATACCTGCACCTTTGGCTGCACCCGCTGCGCCGTCCGTATCATAGAGTTCGATAATCGCACCGCTGATACTTGCCAGCGTCTGGCGGAAAACCGGACTCAAAAACATGTTTGCATTGCCTGCCCGGATAATGTTGATGTCCATACCCATTTGCGACATAATTTCGATACCGTATTGGAACGAGAAAACAATGCCTTCCTGCGCTGCGCGGATAATATCCGACTGATTGTGAATGTTGAAATTAATGCCGTGAATGGAACAGCCGACTTCCTTATTTTCCAGAATACGTTCCGCTCCGTTTCCGAACGGAATGATAGACAGGCCTTTACTTCCAACCGGCGAATGAGCCGCCAGCGTATTCATATCGTTATACGAAATACCCTGCGCCACTACATTGCGTTTAATCCACGAATTTAAAATACCTGTTCCGTTGATACATAACAACACGCCCAGCCGGGTTTGTTTTTCCGTATGATTGACATGAGCAAAGGTATTTACACGTGATTTCGGGTCATAATTGACTTGTCCCAAAACGCCATACACTACGCCCGAAGTACCTGCTGTTGAAGCAATTTCGCCCGGATTAAATACGTTGAGCGAAAGCGCGTTGTTGGGTTGGTCGCCCGCGCGGTAACAAACCGGCGTACCTTCTTTCAAGCCCAATTCTTTTGCGGCAGCCGCCGTTACCAAGCCTTGAACACCGAAAGTCGGTTTGATTTCGGGAACAAAATGCTTGTCAAATCCGAAGTAATTCATCACTTCTTTCGACAAACGGTTTTCTTTGAAATCCCAAAAGATACCTTCCGACAAGCCTTCAATCGTCGTACAGATCTCATCTGTCAGGCGCATACCGATATAATCGCCCGGCAACATGAATTTATCAATCTGTTCATATACTTTCGGCTCATTTTCTTTCACCCAAGCCAATTTAGCTGCCGTAAAATTTCCCGGAGAATTTAACAAATGCGACAGGCATTTTTCCTCGCCGATGGATTTGAACGCCTTTTCGCCGTATGGTACTGCCCGGCTGTCGCACCAGATAATCGACGGACGAAGGGCTTTTTTATTTTTATCAACCAAAACCAAACCGTGCATTTGATACGAAATACCAATTGCTTTGATTTCGTCCCCGCTCACACCCGACTGTTGCAATACAGATTCGTGCGCCAACTTCAAATTAGCCCACCACGATTCCGGCTCTTGCTCTGCCCAGCCCGGTTTTTTAGCCATTATTTGCATTTCTACTTTCGGAAAGAAATCTTGAGCGACGATTTTCCCTGATTCGGCTTCCACTAAACATGCTTTGACCGAAGAACTTCCTACATCATAACCTAATAAGTACATATATGTTTGTTGTTTTTTATGGTATTAAGGGACAAAAGTAACCTATTTTTTTACTTTTTCAAAATGATTTTGCTTCTTTGGTGGAGAAATTTTTGCATATATCAAAAATTATTCTAAAATTTGCCGCTGATAATTTACATGACTTTGTTGCAACGTTTTACAAATGAGATTTATTTCCACTATCAAACGACAGTGGATATTAGAAATGATACCATTTTTTGCACTGAAAACATATCAAGAATAAAAATAAACAAGATGTTAATCATATCAATAGTTCGTTCAAAAAACAGATAAATTACTGAATAAAAGTAAAATAAGTTTAGAAATATTTGGAAAAAACCGCAGGAATTAGTACCTTTAAAGCATTGACTCACAATCAGAAGTTTCGATATGACCCCTGCGATTTATGTCCGATATACAGAGATTGTATTAACAGCACTATCAAGTGCAAAAGTAAAAATAAATAAAAGCAAACGCAACTTTATGCTTGAGGTTTTCATGCTATACCTCAGTATTCCCGATCGGATCAACTTCCTGCAATTAGGAAGGTATAGCCGTTTTGGGGAACAGCGTTTCCGCAGGCAGTTTGAGAGGGGGTTTGACTTTTTCTCCTTCAACCGAGCGATGGTCTCTCCTTCTGTCGGTCCACGCAATGCAATCGCTTTCGATGCCGGTTTTATCCACAAATCCGGCAAAAAGACACCCGGCATTGGTTACTTTTGGTCGGGCTGTGCCGGAAAAACCCTTCGTGGGTTGGAGGTGTTGAGTCTTTCGCTTATTGA
>BNTW01000086.1 GCA_025996895.1 Bacteroidia bacterium
TTTAGCACCAAAAAACGAATGTTTTAACATATACACCATCCCACAGAACGTATAAAGCATATTTAACTTGGATATTTTTGATCTTTTAACACTTCGATAAAGGGGTGGCTGCAATGTGGGTTAATAAATTTGAAAAGAAATCAAATGAAATGTAATCACCCAAACAGTTCTCGAAAGGCTTCTTCCACTTTTCGCACTGCTTTAATTTTTATCGCTAATTTGCTGTTGTTAAATCCTTTAAGATTGTTTTGCGGAATAAGGATTTGATGAAATCCGAGTTTTTCGGCTTCCAAAATCCGCTGCTCAATCCGATTGACCGGACGAATTTCGCCCGACAAGCCGACTTCGCCGCATACACAGACTTCGCGCTCAATGGCTGCATCCAAATTGGACGACAGGATAGCCGCAATCACCGATAAATCCATAGCCGGATCATTCACACGCAAACCGCCGGCAATGTTGAGGAAAACATCTTTTTGTCCCAATTTGAAACCTGCGCGTTTTTCCAAAACGGCTAACAGCATGTTCATTCGGCGAATATCGAAGCCGGTCGCGCTTCGCTGGGGCATGCCGTAAGCGGCAGTGCTAACCAACGCCTGAGTTTCAATCAGGAAAGGCCTAACTCCTTCAACAGCAGCGGCTATGGCTACGCCGCTCAAACCTTCGTGGTTTTGCGTGAGCAACAGTTCCGACGGATTATTCACTTCGCGCAAGCCTTCTTGACGCATTTCGTAAATACCTAATTCAGAAGTACTTCCGAAACGATTTTTGATGTTGCGCAAAATCCGGTACATGTAATGTTGGTCGCCTTCAAACTGGAGTACCGTATCCACGATATGTTCCAGCACTTTCGGGCCGGCAATATTGCCTTCCTTATTGATGTGGCCGATGAGTAGGACAGGGGTACCGGTTTCTTTGGCGAATTTCAGGATAGCGGCAGCCGTCTCGCGCACTTGCGAAATACTTCCCGGACTTGATTCAACCCGTTCTGTATAAATCGTTTGAATGGAGTCGATTATCACCAAATCAGGCTTTTGATTATTGATGTGCGTAAAGATTTGTTCCAGATTGGTTTCGCAGACAATAAAGCATTTTCCATTGTCCGAGCCTAAACGTTCAGCCCTCAGTTTCAACTGTTTAGTACTTTCTTCACCGGAAACGTACAAGGTTTTATACTGATTTAATTTCAGTACGGTTTGCAGAACGAGGGTAGATTTGCCGATTCCGGGCTCGCCGCCAATCAAGACCAACGAACCGGGAACCAATCCGCCGCCGAGTACGCGGTTTAGTTCCTGGTCGTTCATGTCCATACGGATTTCATCGTCCGTCTGAATGTCTTTTAATAAAACCGGCTTCGATTTGAACGTATCGTAATTCGACAATTCCGTCAAAGTTTGTGTAGAACTTGTCTTTAAAACAATTTCTTCCACATACGTGTTCCATTCACTGCACACCGGACATTTGCCCAACCATTTGGGGGAGTCGTTGCCGCATTGTGTACAAACAAAAGCTGTTTTCGTCTTCACCACTTCTTATTAAACATAATAGTAATTATGTTCGGATTTCGATTTCTCAAATTTTCCGAACATAATTACTTATTATTACTATTTATTTAATTTCTTCCAATCCTCTGTATTTCAACAACGGTGCAATTGTCGGTTGTTTTCCTCGAAAATTCAGATACATTTGATCGGCCGGATAGGTTCCGCCCTGAGCTAAAATATTTTGACGGAAACGTTCGGCCACTGATTTATTAAAAATATCGCCGGTTTCGACAAACGCTTCATACGCATCAGCATCCAACACTTCCGACCATATATAGCTGTAATATCCGGCGGCATATCCACCTTCAAACGTATGCTTAAAATAAGTACTGCGGTATCTCGGCGGAATTTGTGAAATCAGCCCGCGGTCGCTCAACGTTTTTGCTTCAAATTCGGTTACGTTAATCGTTTCAGGTGAAGGATTTACGTGATAATCCATGTCTAAATAAGAAGCAGCTAAATATTCGGTCGTCGCAAATCCTTGTCCGAATTTGGAAGCGGCCTGCATCTTATCAACCAAAGTTTGCGGAATGACTTCACCGGTTTGATAATGCGTGGCATAATACGCCAATACAGGCGGCTCAAATGCCCAATGTTCCATAAACTGCGACGGCAATTCCACAAAATCGCTAGGAACATCGCAAGTTGCGTGATATTTGGTTGTTTTAAACAAATTATGTAAGGCATGTCCCATTTCGTGGAAAAAAGTTTCCGTTTCGTCGGGCGTCAATAAAGCCGGCGTATCACCCACAGGAGATGTGAAATTGCAGACTACATACGTCAGCGGCAACACGCGCTTGCCTTCGCTGTCTTGATATGTGTCGCGATACGTTCCGCACCACGCGCCGACGGTTTTCAATCCCGGACGCGCATACAAGTCGACGAACAAAACGCCTAATTCGGTAACGCCGTCCTTATCCACGCACACAAAGGTCTGGACATCTTTGTTGGGCTTCGGAATATCCGTTTTCTCGTTAAATGTGATGCCGTAGAGTTGATTAGTCACCCAGAATAATCCTTTTACTACGTTTTCTGCCTTGAAATACGGACGCAATTCTTCGTCCGAAAGATTGTATTTTTGCGCTTTCAGTTTTTCGGAATAATACCGCCAATCCGAGCTTTTAAGCGGCGTCCCCTGCCCTACTATGCTCTGCATTCCTGCTAATTCTTCTTTCGCTTTGGCCAACGCCGGCGTCCAGACTTTATCCAGCAAACCATAGACATTAGCGGCATTTTTTGCCATTCTTCTTTCCAACACATAACCGGTAAAATCTTTGTAACCCAATAAGTTAGCTTTCTGTTTGCGCAGAACGACAATCTTTTTCACGATTTCCTTGTTGTCGTATTCGTTATTGTTGTTGCAACGATTTAAATAAGCGGTAAAGATTTTATCTCTAAGTTCCTTATTATCATCGGAATATAAAAAAGGTATAATACTCGGATTATCCAAACCGAACACCCATTTTCCGGTCAATCCGGCTTTTTCCGCGCGTTGCGCCGCACCGGCAATAATATCGGCCGACAATCCAGCTAAATCCGCCTCATTTTCAATGACTAACTGATATGAGCCAGTTTCATTCAGCACGTTTTGAGCAAATTTGTTTTCTAATCCCGACATTTCTTCGTTCAATTTTTTCAACGTTTCGCGGTCGGCTTCGGGAAGATTAACACCGTTGCGGACAAAATCTTTATACGTTTTTTCCAAAAGCATTTTTTCTTCCGCAGTCAGAGCCGTTGTGTCAGTGTTTTCTTTCACATATTTTATTTTCTCAAATAATTGCTGATTCAGTATGATTTTGTCGCCGTGCTTCGTCAAAACCGGAATTATTTCGCTTTCCAGCTTCAAATTCTCTTCTGTTCCGTTTGAGCTCGATTCGGCAAAAAACACATATTCCACTTTGCTCAACAACGCACCGGAAGCATCTAAAGCCGCAATCGTGTTTTGGAAATCCGGTGTTTCCTGATTATCGACAATCGCAGCGATTTCCGCCTCGTGTTCTTGCATGCCTTTGGTAAAGGCTTCGCGATAATTTTCTACCGTTATCCGGTCAAAAGGCGGTACTTCGTAGGCATTTTCCCATTTTTCAAAAAACGGATTTACCTGTTTTTTTTCTTTACATGCACTCATACACAATAGTGTTAATACAGTCAGTAACAATAAATTAACTTTCTTCATATTTTTAAATTTTATTCTTATGCAAAAGTAACGATATTTTATAAATCAACAACGTAATAATAAAATAAATGCCGGTTTGCAACCACAAGGCCTTATATTCAAAGGCGATTTCGTTCAAAGACGCACCCATAGAATTGAGTTTGACAAAGCCCTGTATGCCGAAAGTGGAAGGAAACAGATAGCCGAAATATTTCCAAAAAGCAGGAATAGCGGTTTGTGGCCACGATATTCCGGACATAAACAAGATGGGCAACGAAGTGAAAACCAATATCATCATGGGCGTTTCGCGTCCGCGAATGAAGGCGGCAACCACCATGGAAAAGAAAATGCAAGCCAGCAGATAAGGCAGGATAAACAGGGCAAGCGTCCCTTCATTTGCCAGATGAGGAAAATGAAACAGCGACGGCATGACAATAAATACCCAGATACTCATGAAAATATAAACGGTCAGGTAAGCCATCACCTTACCCAAAATCGTACGCAAGGCATCGCTGTAAATGGGATTGTGCGGAACTAATGCACCCCGGTTCCGCTCGCGGGTGGTAGCACAAATCATGCTGATTCCCAACAAAAGCGTCTGTTGCACCACCAAAACCAAAATTCCCGGAACCAAAAACGAAGCAAAACCGTTTTGCGTATTATATAACGAGATCGCCTCATAAGGAACGGGAAGCTCTATCGCATTGACATTCACTATTTTACGCATTTCGAGCGAAGCCTCTGTCGTCGCCAGAAGAACGGCCTTGTAAAAAAGTAGTCCCGACATATCGGCATACAACGAAACGGTGGTCTGCTTTCCGCGATGTATATCTTGGCTGAACTCCTGTGGAATGAACAAAATGCCGTAAGCCTTTTTGCTATTGACGATTTCCTTTGCTTCCTCCATATTGGAGGCATATTTATAAACCTGCACATCGGGTGTGGCATCTATTCGACGGACAAAATCGCGCGACAGGGTGCTGTGCGACATATCGACCACCACCATTGGTGTTTCCCGCATCACTTCCGGATTATAAATAATACTGTACAGCACCGGATAAATAAACGGCACAACAATGAAAAAGAGTACTACCCCAATATCCCGGTAGATATTTTTCAGTTCTTCGCGCCAGATGGTAAATATCGGAAACTTCATATCAAGGCTGGTAAGATTTGTATTGTAACGACCATTTCAGACTGCGCAAAACGATTATCGGCAACAGGCCGAAAGCCAACAAAGCCATGTAGTGCGGCCATGAATAAAATAACGCGCGGCTGTTTAACGCCTGATCTACATAAATCAGAAAATAATGCCGCAGGGGAAAAAGATTACTCATCAGTTGCACAGCGGGATACATTGCATCGACCGGATAGGAAAATCCCGAAATCGAAAACGAAATCATGCCCCAAATACAGGCAAAACTCAATCCTAAACGCAAAGTCGGAAAACAACCAATCATGAAAACGCCCAGTGATTGCGAGGCAAAAATAAAGAACAGCAACGCCAAAATCATATTCCAAATAGAGCCATTGACCGGAAATTCCATGAAAAGATAGAGAACGGCGAACATCATCAGTCCGACAATAAAGAAAATAATCGTTTGTGGAAGTAATTTGCCTATCAGGCTCTGTAAGATAGAGTTATTTCCTGTTTTCAGCCATTCGCCGGCCGTTTTTCCCTTGATTTCGCTGCCGATACTATAAACGGTTACGCACATAATCAGTAACGAGAGAATTCCGAGCAAAATCACATTGTTCAGATAAACCGAATAGTTTAGCCAAGGGTTGCCGATGGGGTGCGTGTCTATCAAAATGGGCTGTATTGATGCTATGATTTGTGCGTTGGTGTAGCCCCTCGCCCGCCCCATTTGCAAAACTACCGAGCCTGAAGCCAGATTGGCAACCGTTTTCATGTCGCGAAACAACAGCGAGCCGGCAATCAAATAAGAATTATTGGTATAGAATGAGATTTTCGGCTGCTTTTCTACAACAACGTCCTGTGCGAAATGGCCGGGAATGAGAAAAATGCCGTAAATTTCGCCTCGTTGCATGGATTTTCGCGCTTCCTCAAAACTCGGATAATGGGCAGTGATTTTCGTTCCGGCAAAAGCATCCAACTGACGTGCCAGATTTCGTGACGGTGAAGAATTATCCAAATCGACTAATCCGGCCGGAAGTTTAGTCGGTAATCCGTTGTACATCAACGAAATAAAAAACAGCAAAGAAATCAACGGCGCAACAATCATACAAAACCAATAAATTTTGTTTTTGCATAAACGCTCAATTTCTCTCCGTGCCGTTTGAAGAATCATCGCCCTACCCTATTTATTTGATTATCACCGACATACCCGGATAGATCTCATCTATTGCTTCAACAGGACGCGCTTTGATCTCAAAAGTTTTCAAATCATACTGACCGTTGGTTTTGGTCGCTTTCCAGGCAGCATACGTCCCCATGTCTTTCATATAATAGATGTTCAGCGAAACGGATTTGTCAAGCGCGGGAATATAAGCGGTAACCATTTGGCCGATTTGCTTATTTTTTAACAAATCTTCGCGGACGTTAAACACCACCCACATATCTTTTTTGTCCATCACGTTCATTATGGGCGTTCCTGTGCCGACTAATTCACCGACTTGCGGGAAAATTTCGGAAATTTCGCCGTCGATGGGTGAAATTAAATATTGCTCGCTCAAGTATGATTTGACTTCATCGACTGCTCCTTTCGCGCGATTGACCAATGCCTGCGCCGCCATTTTGTCTTCTTTTTCCGCGCCGTTTTTCGCCATCGTGCATTGCGACCACGCTGCCTGTTCGGTAGCTTTCATGGCTTGAAAATTTGCTTCGGCTTCGTCGCGTTTTTGCGCCGGAACAACGCCTTTATCAAAGAGATTTTGCATGCGCTGATACGATTTTTCCGCAATATTCAAACCGGCTTTAGCTTTCTGCCACAGCGCGTAAGCCGAATGAATTTGCTCTTCCCGCGCCCCTTTGTTTGCCTTATCGCTTTGTGCCTGAGCAGCTTCTTGCGCCGCCTGCGCCTGCTCTAATTTGGCCTGCACTTCGGGATTGTCCAAAACAGCCAGCGTATCGCCCGCATGAACTGTTTGTCCTTCGGTAACTCGAATTTCCAGAATACGTCCCGGCACTTTCCCCGATATACGGACTTCTTTTGTTTCTGCTTGTCCCTGAATGATTTCCGGCTTCGGTTTCAACAAAAACCAACCGGCGACTATCAACAAAATAATCACTGCCAGCAGAAAAATGAATGCCAGCAACATATTGTTTTTACGGATTAATTTCAAATCTGTTTCCATATTATTTTTATTTTCCTAATGCTCTGTTTAATTCGGCTTCGCCCAAGCGAAGGGCAATTTGTGCGTCTATAAAATCGGTTTGTGCCTTAAACCAAGCGGTTTGCGCTTCCGTCACATTCGATATGGGAATAACGCCTTCCTTAAAACTAATGTCGGCATAGCGCAAATTTTCTTCCGCACTCTCCTTATTTTTTGTAGCCGCAATCATTCTTTTCCGCGCTTCCGCCACTTTAAATTTTGATTGATTGACTTGCAATTCTATTTTTTCTTTGGCTTCGTCCATTTCCAAGTGTTTGACACGTGTTTCGGCCTGCGCCGATTTCAACTGGTGAAATTGCTCACCCCAATGAAACAACGGCACATTGACCATCACACCGACATTCCACGATCCGGCAAATTTGTTTTGAAATCCGTTGAACGAATTCGGATTACTAACCAAATAGTTGCCGGTCAGTGCCACCGTCGGCAGCATATCGGCACGCACAACAGCCTCTTTCTTCTTAAAAATCTTTGTTGCCAAATCTAGACTTTTGATTTCGGAACGATTCGACCACGCTTCCTGCACATTACCGGCCGAAAGCGGCACATTGGTCAAAAGGCTTTCTTGGTTTTCGTCGACCAGCACAACCGGCTCTTCTAACGGCAATCCGCAAAGTTGACACAAAAGCATTTTGCATAGCTGCAGTCCGTTGTCGGCTTGTGTCTGCGTCATTTCGGCTTCGTTCAACTTCACTTTCACCGTCAATCCGTCTGCGCGGGTAGCAACGCCTTCGTCAATCATGGCTTCTACGTCGTTGTTCATTTGTTGAAGCAACGTCACCAATTTTTCCGACAGTTTCCGCTTGTTCGACAAAGAAACCGTCTGCCAATAAGTCTGATTGATTTGCAGATTAAGTTCCTGAATAGTAGTTGCTTTTTGACTTTCGGCCAATGCCCTGGCATATTCCATAATCTGATTGTAAGCAATGATTTTTCCACCCATAAAAACCGGTTGGACAATCGAAAGGCCGCCAACAAAAACATTATGAATATTCATTTCAAATGCACTTTTCGGAATAATCGCATGTTCTTTCCACAAAATTTTATCGGGATTCTGAGCAGGATTAAATGGCTGTCCATCAGCGTCTAAGGGCACAGGCTGATTACCGGCCATTGTCCATTCGTTTTTGATCTGTTCGGGCGTGAAGCCGAAACTGCCGTCGGACATCACCGTCCCGATGGGCAAATATTTGTCTTCGCTCAATATGGAAATATTTTTTTGATTGTAGAGATACGCACCGGTCAGAGAAATATCGGGCAGATACTTCGTAAAAGCCGCTTTTTTATCCTCTTCCACTTTCCGGATATTTTCGTTAGAAATTTTCAACTGCTTATTGTTCTGTATCGCCAAGTTCCGGCAATCTTCCAACGACAACACCTGTTGAGCGTTCACTGCCAACCAACCTGCTAAAAATAAAAAAATCAAGCTATACTTTTTCATTGCAAAATCCGCTTTGAATGGAAAGGCAAAAATACGGAATAAATCAGAGAAAGAAAGTTAATTTATTCAAATTCTACTACCGTAATTCCTGTTCCGCCGAATTGAATATGCTCGTCTTGAAAACGCAGAATGCCCGGAACGGTTTTGAGATATTCGCGAACGATTTGACGCAACGCGCCGGTGCCTGTACCATGCAAGATACGCACGCGGCCGGCGTTGCATTGGATTGCGTCGTCTATATAATAAGTAACCGCTTGCAACGCTTCATCGCCCCGCATGCCCCGAAGGTCGATTTCGAGTTTGAAATGCTTTTTCTTCTCCGACAAAACGTCCGAATGATTGGCGACATAAACATTTATTGCGGACGCTTCTTTTTTCAGTTGGTTGCGACTCACGTGCTCTAACTGATCAAGCTTTGTTGTCGTTTTTATCGCACCGAAAGCGACTATCGCATTTTTTCCTTTGATTTCAAGTATCTCACCCGCTGTACGTTGGCCTTTTATGCGGACAGTATCGCCCGCTTTGAGGGTGTCATTGCTGGCCTGACCCGCAATCTCCTGTCCCCCTCGCTTCGGCTGTTTAACGTTTTTCTTGGGATTGCGGGTCAAGCCCGCAATGACACTACTATTGACAGGCAAAGAAACAGATTGTTTAAAGTCTTCCAGTGTTTTGCGGACTTCCCGCGTCTTTTCTTTTTCCGCCTGCGCTTCCTTGATTTCTCGAATGGTTTTTTCGATTTGGGCGTTTGTGTCGGCAAGCAGGCGTTCGGCATCGGCTTTGGCTTTCGCTAAAATCTCTTTCCGCTGATTTTCAACCTTTTCCATATTAGCATTGTAACGTTCGGTCAGTTCTTCCAACCGTTTTTCCTGCTGACGGATATGCTGGCGTTTCGATTCCCAATAACGCTTGTCGCGGACAATATCCTGCAAATATTTGTCCATGTCGATGTAGTCCTGCCCCACCCTTTCAGACGCCTCAGCAATCACATCTTCGGGCAAACCGATTTTTCGGGCAATTTCGATGGCAAACGAGCTGCCCGGATTACCGATAGATAGCTTAAAAAGCGGCTTCATCTCGTGGCGGTCATACAACATCGCGCCGTTGAGAACGCTGTCGTGCTCTTCCGCGTAGGTTTTCAAATTCTGATAATGCGTGGTGATAATTCCGAAACTTTGCTTTTCGTTGAACCGGTTTAACAACGCTTCGGCAATTGCCCCGCCGATTTGCGGCTCTGTGCCACCGCCGAACTCGTCAATCAAAATCAGCGATTGCGGATTGGCGTTTTTGACCATAAATTTCATATTAGTCAAATGCGAACTGTAGGTCGAGAGGTCATTTTCGATGGATTGCTCGTCGCCGATGTCCAAGAAAATATCCTTGAAAATGCCGGTTTTAGAACGTTCGCTCACCGGAATCAGTAGCCCCGATTGCAGCATGTATTGCAACAAACCGACCGTTTTCAACAACACCGATTTTCCACCTGCATTCGGTCCTGAAACAATCAAAATGCGTTTACTCATTTCAATATCTAACGGCACAACCGGTTTGTTCTGCTTTTTATGCGAAAGATACAACAGCGGGTGAATGGCGCGTATCCAATCGATTTGCGGTTCCTCTTCCAATACCGGTAAAATCGCCTCAATGTCTAACCCGAACAAGGCTTTGGCACGGATAAAATCAATTTCCGCCAGAAAGTGGTAAGAATGAATGATCTCCGGAATTTCGGGACGGATATTGTTCGTAAAAGCTGTCAGAATACGGACTATTTCGCGCTTTTCTTCGCCTTCCAGCTCGCGGATTTTGTTGTTGGCTTCCACCACTTCCGCCGGCTCAATGAAAACCGTTTTACCGGTCGCCGATTCGTCATGTACAATCCCTTTGAGTTTTCGCTTGAAAGCGGGTGAAATCGGTATCATCAGTCGTCCGTCGCGCATCGTGGGGCTGGTTTCCTTATCTACCAAACCTTCGGATTGCGCCGTCCGTAAAATACGGTTTAACGTTTTTGAAATGCTGTTAGTGGTTTGTATCAGTTGTTGCCGTATCCGGCTCAATTCGGGCGAGGCAGTGTCTTTGATTTCCCCGAATTTATCCAAAATTTGGTCTATCTGCTTGAGTAATTGAGGAAAAGAGGCGACATCTTCTACCAATTCCTGTAAATGCGGATAAACTTTGTCGTCGTTTTCTTTTTTCAACCGGAAAAAACGAACGATTTCCTGAATGGTTTCGAGTGAACGCCGAATGTCAAACAATTCACGTGCAAGCAAATACGTACCTTCAATACGAATTTTTTTCAACGATTCGCGCACATCAAAAAAATAATCGGAAGGAAAATTATCTTCTTCCTGCAAAATCCGCGTAAATTCGTGCGTTTGATACAACTGTTTTCTGACCGTGTCATATTGTGTGGAAAAAGCCATTTCGCCGACTTTTTCTTCACCCAACGGCGACAGACAACGCGCGGTAATTCCTTCCCTGATTTTGTCAAAACCGATTTTTTGTTCGAAATTCTGCGGATAAATCATTCCCATTCGGTAACAAATTCAATAAATGCAATGCAAAGGTAATTCTTTATTTGGAATAAGTCGGCTCCGTATCACTAATAAAACGGTATGAATTTAAAGAATTTAAGGACTTTAAAGATAGTGCGAAATTACAATATTTTAACGCATTTCACAAATATATTTTAATCAATAGTTCGTTCAAAAAACAGATAAATTGCTGAATAACAGTAAAATAAGTTTAGAAATATTTGGGAAAAACCGCAGGAATTAGTACCTTTAAAGCATTGGTTCACCATCAGAAGCTTTCGATATGA
>BNTW01000087.1 GCA_025996895.1 Bacteroidia bacterium
TTATACGGACAATCGTTTTTATCTCACGTTTGAAGATGTAACAGGTATTAATGGTTTAACAACCAATAAAGTGTCGGTTATCAACCCAAGTCCGGGAACAATACAAATTATCAATAACAACGGTAATGCAATTGAGAATCTGGAAATCCTGGACATGCAGGGCAAAACGTTGGTAAAGGACAACAAGGTACAGAAAACAACGTACAACTATCAGACAAGCGCAGCAGGCGTGTATATCGTGAGAGTGAATGGGGAAACGAAGAAAATCATTGTAAAATGAAAAAACAATAAAAATACGACAATATGAAAACAAAATATAATATCGCAAATCCAATGGCTGAAAGCCAACATTTTCATAACCGTAGGTCAGCGACCTGCGGGAAAACAATCATCATGCTGTTTATTTTTCTGACGGCAATCCTGCCGCTTCGTGCCCAGCTCGTGTATGACGACCTCTATTCGCCCTATGCAAACACTTACGAAAATCCGTACGACAGTTATGAAACGCTCCAGCAGTATTTCTTTCCGTCAAATGATTTGTTTGCTTTTGAAACGGCTTTCTCGCCTACAGGCGATTTTCTGACCAACAAATTTGGTGCAAGCTATGCGGGCGGAGACACAAACGGCTGGCTGGATTTGCCGTACAGTAATCCGCAGACAGCGTTGAAAATCCCGGTCGGGAACGGAACGCTTTGTTTGCTGCTCATTGCAGGCCTTTATGTATTAACGGTTTTCCGGGGATTGCGGGTCAAGCCCGCAATGACAGGGAAAACGCAATGACAAAACCCATCGGGAAGTTCGCATAACATCCAATTCCCGAGGTAGGGGGCGGCCTTTACGGCCGCCCCTTTTTTTTTACCGGTTTTTTTTGCAAATTTTCCCCGAAAAAATTGGAGAGTGTTGATATTTTGTTTAAGTTAGCACCTTGATTTGAAAAACAGTTTTATTAATGATCACTTATTAAACATAAAAATGCCATGAAAACAATCACATTCAACGAGTTACGCAAAATCAAAGATGAGTTGCCTGACGGCAGTATCCGCCGAATTGCCGAAGAGTTAGGTCTTCCGGTAGAAACCGTCAGAAATTATTTCGGCGGAGTGAATGAAAGCACCGGCAACGGCGGGGGTATTCATATCGAGCCAGGCCCCGATGGAGGAATTGTCTTGTTGGACGATGCAACCATTCTCGAAAAAGCGTTGGTTATCTTGGGCGAAACGACTCACAACGTTTCGACCGTAACTGCAAACGTTTAATCGTTTTCAACAACTATTTATCGCGTACAAAGGTACTTTTTACAAAAAAAAACGTACCTTTGTCTTTCTTTTAAAACTGTTTGAACAATGGAGGCAAAAAAGCAAAATATTTCGACAACGATAATCAACCGGCGTTTTCAACAAAAAGACAGTCACGGCGCGATTTCCATGCCCATCTATTCGGGTGCAGCCTTTGAATTTGATACGGCTGAAGCCATGGAAGACGCTTTTCTCGGAAAATCGGGCAAACACACCTATTCGCGTATTTCCAACCCGACAGTGGAAGCGTTTGAAGACCGCATCCAGCAAATTACCGGTGCAAAAAACGTAACGGCAGTCGCTTCCGGCATGGCGGCCATTTCCAATATTTTTATGACGATTGCCTATTCGGGTGCGAATATCGTTACGACTTCCCATTTGTTCGGCAACACGTTCTCGTTCTTCCTTTTCACGTTGAAAGCGTTCGGCGTGGAAGTTCGCTTTTGCAATTTGCTGGATATAAACGAAGTAGAGAAAAATATCGACGACAAGACCTGCGCCGTTTTTACGGAAATCATCACCAATCCGCATATAGAAGTGGCCGATTTGAAGGCGTTGGCCGATTTGGCACACAGCAAAAATGTACCGGTCGTTGCGGATTCCACTTTGGTAGCGTGGCCGTCTTTCGATGCGAAACAGTTTGATGTCGATTTGGAAATGGTATCGAGTACCAAATACCTATCCGGCGGAGCAACAAGTATTGGAGGCCTGATTTTGGATTACCAACGTTTCGATTGGGCACAGTCGCCGCGATTAGACACTTTAGCGAAAGCGGTGGGCAAAAGAGCCTTTACCGTCAAACTGCGCGGGGAAATTTCCCGAAATCTGGGAGCTTATATGTCACCTCACACGGCTTATCTGCAAAATTTAGGTTTGGAAACATTGGATTTACGTTTCAAAAAAATGTCGGAAAACTGTAAAAATTTGGCAGAGTTTTTGCAGAGTGTTCCCGAAGTGAAGTCCGTCAATTATACAGGATTGCGCGATAATCCGTTTCACGAAATAAGCCAGCGACAGTTTGGTGAATATCAGGGCGCGATGCTCACCTTCAGTCTGGAAAATCAGGCAGCTTGTTTCCGGTTTATCAACCGCGTGAATGTGATCCGGCGGGCGACCAACTTGTTTGATAATAAATCGCTGATAATTCATCCGCTATCAACCATTTACGGCACGTTAAGTCCCGAATTCAAGAAAATGGTGGAAGTTCCGGCCGATATGCTACGGTTGTCCGTCGGACTGGAAGACCCGGAAGATTTGAAAGCCGATATATTGCAAGCGTTTCAATCGTAAAAAATGAAAAAATGAAAAAAATAATTTTTGTTTCGTTGATTGTAGTGAATTTCCTGCCGGGATTTTCTCAAGATAAACTTTCCTATTTTTGTACCTACGGCTTCATTTACGAATTGAGCCAGCAAAAAAGTTACGGCTACAACGAGCCGGTGATTTTGTCCGTCATGCCCGGCACTTCGGCAGCGGAAGCCGGACTTCAACCGAACGATATTATTGTGCAAATCAATGGACAAACGACCAAAGACACGATTATCGACAAGATTGACGAATGGATGCACGATGTTTATATCGACCAAATCACGCTGACAATCAGTAATTTGAAGGAAATAAAAGAAGTCGTCGTGCAGAAAAAATGCTATTACAGCAATATGATTCCTGAAAAAGATTTGTCGGGTTCGTATTCTTTCTACAGTATTGAAGACGTGCAGAAACGCGCTTTTGTCTGTCCGTTTAAAACAACCATCGACCCGGATATTAATTTGCTGACATACAAGACATTCGGTTTTTCAAAAATCAACGAGCAATATCAGGAGTTGGAAACAGCTATCAATGAGTCGATAAAAACAGAATTAGAAAATAAAGGCTTGCGTTATACCGGGAAAAATCCGGATTTAATCATTTATACCTATTATTCCTACAGCTTAAATCCGAATTACCGTTCCAAAACGAAAAAGGAAAAATTGCCCAACGCCTGCCGGTATAATGTTTATACGAAGAAGATGCAATATTTGCCCATTTTGGACACTCCGATACATTCAGCCATTCAGGCAGAATATACGCTTCAATTGGGTATCCGGATGGCGTCGCGCCAGTCGAAAGTGGTTTGGGAATGCGAGGCCAACGAATGGATGAAGCAAAGCAATTATGATTTGAAGGATTACGCGCAATTCCATATTCCGCTGATGTTGATGCAGTATCCTTTCACAAAAAGCACAGACGCGGCCAAGTTTGTTTTTAGTACCTATAAGTACAATTATACCGGACTTTATTATAATTTGCAGGATATGACGCAGATTATCGACATCGACGAAAACAGTCCGGCATCGCAGGCAGGCATCAAAAAAGGCGACTGGATAAGCAAAATCAATGATATTGAAGCGAACGAAGACCCTAAAAATGCCGATGCACGGTATAAAATGTTTATTTCGGAAACCATGAAATTGCGCGACCCGCGCACGCAATTCATCAATGCTTACGGTTTCGCCCGCTGCGCGTATTGGGACAAAACCAAATATCCGCTCGTGGCTAAAGCATTCAAAAATCCTGAATATCAGCCGGTTTTCTCTTATTTGTTTTATTTCGAGCCGTACATCAATCCGTCGAAACGGAACGTTTTGACATTTGATGTGAAAAGAGGGAAAAGCAAACAGAAATTTCATTATACCGTTCGGCCGGAAATCCGCGAAGAGCAGTCGTTTGAAACGGTAAAATAATCCGGCACCTATATATTATATATAATGTGAAAGCCATTCAAAAAAATGAATGGCTTTCGATTGATTTATAAATGAAATGAAAGAGATTCTTCAACTCAAGCGATTGACACGGAGTGCTAATTTGGATTTGAGATTGCTTGCCTTGTTTTTGTGGATAACGTTCTTTTTCGCCAATTTATCCAACATCGAACTTACTTTTTTGTATAATTCCGATGCGGTTGTCTTGTCGGTCGTATTACGCAAGTCGCGTACTGCGTTTCTTGTTGTTTTTGCATAATAGCGATTGCTCAGCCTTCTGGTAAGCGTCTGTCTAATTCTTTTAATAGCTGACTTATGATTTGCCATTTTTCAATTAATTTTTATTTGTTTGTAGTCCATAGGGGAATCGAACCCCTCTTTCAAGAATGAAAATCTTGCGTCCTAACCGATAGACGAATGGACCTTTTCGCGTTAGCGGGTGCAAATATAGAACTTATTTTTTTAACTGCAAAATATCTGTACGTTTTTTTCCAAAATTTTCTACCTTTGTTTCATGTTACAGAAAACGAGAGCGATTGTGCTTTATAATATGAATTATAGCGATGCTTATTCTATCGTTCATGTTTATACAGAGGAGTTTGGAGTGGCTTCATATCTGACGGCGCGGGCAAAAAGCCGGAAGACGAAAGTGCCGAAATCGCTGTTTCATGCGTTGGCAGTGATCGATTTGGAGGTGGAACATCAAAATCTGCGTGAAATCAACCGGATTAAGGAAGCCAAAGCGCACATTCCGCTGATTTCTTTGTTGTGCAATCCGGTGAAAAGTGCGATAAGCATTTTTCTGGCGGAATTTATCAGTAAGGTGGTGCGCGAAATCCAGCCGAATAAATTTTTGTTCGATTATATTTTCCAATCGCTTCAGGTCTTGGATTTGACGGAAAAGAGTTTTGCGAACTTCCATTTGGTTTTTATGATACGAATGAGCCAATTTTTGGGATTTTACCCCGATGCCACTAACTATGAAAAAGGCATGTTTTTTGATTTGCAAAATGGTATTTTTATTGCCTGCAAGCCCAATCATCCGCATTTTCTCCATCCCGGCGAAGCGTTGGTGTTTTATTATCTCTTGCGTATGGATTACGAAAACATGTCGAATTTTAAGTTTTCACGCCACGAGCGGAAAGAAATTATCGAACGTATTTTAGAATATTATCGACTGCATTTAAGTACCTTGCCGGAAATCAAATCGCTGGAAATTCTGCACGAGGTATTTGGCTAATTCCAATTAAAACCGTACTTTTGCAATTCAAAAACGGCTTGCCTTCGTAGTTCAATGGATAGAACGGAAGTTTCCTAAACTTTAGATTCGGGTTCGATTCCCGGCGAAGGTACAAAAATAAGAGAAAAATTTGCACAACGATGGAAAAAATACAAATAAGAATAGGTTGGAGTGGCGATAATTACAGTTGTATCGCAGACAACCCGGTTTTAAATGGTATTATTGTTGTTACGAACAAGACGCTGGAAGGGCTGAAAAAAGATTTCCAAGAAAGCCTGCAATTTCATATCGAGGGCTGTATGCAAAGTGGAGATAAATTGCCGGAATGGCTGTCTGACGATAATTGTGAATTGGATTATATTATGGAAACTTCGGCATTGCTTCATAGTCTGGATGGTATTCTCACCCGCTCTGCCATTGCACGTGTGTCGGGTATAAACGAAAAGCAACTCGGTCATTATGCTTCCGGCATACGCAATCCGCGTCCGAAAAAACGGCAGCAAATCATCGACGGCATTCACCGGATAAGCCGCGAACTTTCATTAGTAGTTTGATAGTATGAATCTCATTATCGATCGCGGAAATTCTGCCGTCAAAATTGCTTTGTTTGAAAACAATCAGTTGGTGGAAAACGGACAATGGGAAACATTGCCGGTGGAGCATTTGCAGGATTTGTTCGACAAATATCCATTGAAAAAAGGGATTTTGTCGAGCGTGGGGCAGATAGATAAGGAAGTTTATGCGTTTTTGTCCGGCCGTTTGCCGGTTTTTTATGAATTGAACAACCGGCTGCCTGTTCCGCTGACCATTGATTATCGAACACCCGAAACACTGGGCATGGACAGAATTGCCGCTGCGGTGGGCGCGTTCGTTCAACAGCCGAACGAAAATTTGTTGATCATTGACATCGGGACAGCCATTACATTTGATTTGGTGGCCAAAGGCGGTATATATAGCGGTGGAAACATCTCTCCCGGCCCCGCGTTGCGCTTCAAAGCCTTGCATCAATTCACTAACCGTCTGCCGTTGATTGCGGAAGAAGGCGAAATTCCTGCGATGGGATACGACACCGAAACCGCTATCCGCGCAGGAGTGATACAGGGAATTGTCCGCGAAATCGATTCATACATAAAAGAATATCAAAAAAATCAGACGGTTTTTGCTTTTTTAACAGGCGGATACGCTTTTTATTTTGAAAGTAAATTAAAAAACTCCATCTTTGCAGACGAAAATTTAGTCCTCAAAGGATTGAACGAAATTTTGAATTATCAAGTAAAAATCAAAGAATGAAAGTATTGAAAATAAATACGTTAAAGGGAATATTCCTGCTGTCGTTCCTCGCCTGTTTCTCCTTTTCTATCCACTCTCAAAGCAACACAAATTCACCTTATACATGGTATGGATACGGACAGATAGCCGACCAAAGTTCTGCCGCTCAGCGGGCAATGGGTGGAATTGGCTACGGATTGCGCAGTTCGCAACTGATTAATCCGTTAAATCCGGCTTCGTTTTCAGCAGTGGATTCTTTGACTTTTATGCTCGATTTCGGTATTTCCGGAAAATTGGGCTGGTTTGAACAGGGTACAGACGGCGCGAAAGCCCAAAAATACAACGCAGGGTTGGAATATGTAGTCATGCAGTTTCCGTTGGCCAAGGGTTTAGGTTTAGGTTTAGGATTTACACCCGTTACGTTTGTGGGCTATAAATTCGGAAACGACAGCATTTTACCCTCAGGGACAACCATGTATAACCGGCATACCGGCAGTGGCGGATTGAGCAAGGTCTATGCCGCCCTTTCCTACCGGATTACAAAAGACTTTTCCGCCGGCGTGAATATCGGTTATATGTTTGGCGATAAAACGCGCGATAAGTCAAGCGTACCCTCATCGAATGCATCTACCAATATTTCGGGTGATACATTGCAAGTGCGCGCGCTGACGTATGAATTAGGCATTCAATATCGTTTCCCGGTCAATAAAACGACCGAATGGATAATCGGTGCCGTTTATACTCCTAAAACGAAAATCGGTGCAACAACGATGCACGGGGAGGCAAAATATGACTCCAACGGTTATATTACAGGTATACCGACCTATTCCTCTTCAAACGATTTGGTTTTCCAATTTCCCGAAACGTATGCAGCCGGCTTCACTTATCACAAATTGAATAAATTGACGGCAGGTGCTGATTTTCAATACCAACGCTGGGCAGCCGCCAAATTCTACGACGAAACAAACGCTCTCAACGACCGCATGAAAATCAATGCGGGCGTCGAATACATTCCCAACATCATGAATAACAAGTTGTTTAACCGCATCCGCTACCGCGCGGGAGTTTATTACAGCAATTCGTATGTGAAAATAGAAGGAAGCGGTTATCAAGACCGGAAATACGATGATTTCGGCGCGTCTTTGGGATTGGGCATTCCGATGAATGACCGCCGTTCGTTTGTCAATCTGGCCTTTCAATACAGCATGCTCCGTCCCGACGTAAGTGCTTATATAAAAGAACAATATTTTAAATTTACGATTAGCTATACTTACAACGAGCTGTGGTTTATGAAAAGAAAACTCCAATAATTCTTCTTTTATTTGCTTGCTGTCTGGTTTTTTCATGCAATAAGGGAAAAAAATCTTTATCGACCATTCACGTCGATACGGCGGTGTTGCCTGTGGCTCATGCCGAAGAAGTCACTTCGCTGATTTCGGATTCGGGAATTACGCGCTACCGCATGCAGACGGCCGTTTGGGACATTTATACCGGTGATACGCTTTCGTATTGGTATTTTCCGGAAGGCGTTTACCTCGAAAAATTCGATTCTATCTTCACGGTCGAAGGCAGTATCAAAGCCGACACCGCCTATTATTTTCAAGAAAAAGACTTGTGGCGGTTGGTCGGAAACGTAAAAATACAAAATCTGGCGGGATATCGCTTTGAAACCGACGAGCTGTTTTGGAACAAAAAAGAGCCGCCGTTTTCCAAAAATGCCATTTATACCGATAAATTTGTACGGATTGAAAACGGCGACCGGATTGTAACGAGCATCGGCCTGCGCTCCAATCAAGACATGACCGATTATACGCTCTATTTCAACACGGTAGAAACCGTTGTCAATGACAATCCGCCGCCCAATGATTAAATTTTCTTTAAAAAATAGGTGATTAATCCGCAAAACTTCGTACCTTCGTGCGCAATTTTAATAAATAACAAAAAGTAAACATAAAATTCAATGGCAACATTAGAAAAAATCAGAAGTAAAGCCGCTCTGTTAGTGATAGTTGTGGGTGTCGCTTTATTCGCATTTATCATCGGCGACTTCCTTCGTTCAGGTTCAACCTTTTTTCATCAAAAGAAAGAAAATATCGCCGTAGTAGATGGCGAGGCAATCCATTACCAGGATTATCAAAAGAAAGTGGAAGAACAAATCAATTCCTATAAGGCGCGCAGCGGAAATGCCAGCCTGACGGACGACGAACAAAATCAAATCCGCCAAATGGTTTTGGAAGAGATGATTAATGACATTCTCTTTTCGGAAAAAGCCGAAAAATTGGGACTGACCGTAAGTAAAGCCGAAATGAGGGATTTGATTGTGGGAGACCACATTTCTCCCCAGATTCAGCAAATGCCGGATTTTCAAAATCGCCAAACCGGCCGGTTTGATAAAAATCTGTTAGTGCAATTTTTGCAAACCATTGAATCCGATAATTTTGACGCCTATCCGCAAGAATATATTCCGCAACTGCTGGAAATGAAAAAAGCGTGGGCGACCCTGGAACAACAAATTTTGAAAGACCAGTTACGGAATAAGTTCGGCGTGTTGCTGACTTCCGCTATTCTCACCAACAATGTGGAAGCAAAAGCCGCCTACGACAACAACAAAGTCACCGTCGATTTCGACTACGTAGCTCAACCGTATAGCTCCATTCCCGACGACCAAGTTAGCGTTTCTGAAGCTGAAATCAAAAAATTGTACGAAGAACGCAAAAGTGCGTACAAGCAGGAAGATGCCCGGATTGTCGATTTCATTGCGGTAAATATCTACCCTGCTCCTGTCGATTTTCAAGCGGTAGCAACCAAATTAACCGGATTACGGGAAAGCATTGCCGCGACAAGCTATGTCGGCGATTTGATACAAAACAATTCGGATATTCCTTATGTAGATGCCTATTCGGCTTACAGTCTGCTCTCTGAAAATGAAAAACAGTTTGTTGATAACAATCCGGTCGGTACGGTGGATGGGCCGGTGCTGACGGGCGAAACGTACAACATTTATAAATACGAAGGCGAAAAAACCGCACCCGACTCCATCAAATTCAATTTATTGTCTATGCCGATGGCGTTGGACGATGCAACATTCAAGCATTTGGCCGACAGCTTAATACAAGTGGTCAAGGGCGGAACTGCGTTTGCCGATATGGCGAATGCAGCTACCAACGGCCAATCCAATGGCGACATGGGCTGGGCTACCGAAGCGCAAATAGCTTCGCGAATTGATACCAAATTCAAAGATGAAGTGTTCGGCGCACCGTTGAACGACATTTTTGTGGCGCATTCCAATGCCGGTGCATTCTTGGTACAGGTAACAGAAAAAACCGCACCTGTGAAAAAATACAAAGTAGCCAACTTGCAAGTGCGCGTTACGCCCAGTCAGGAAACGAAATCACAAATTTACAACGATTTAAATCATTTCATTTCTTCCCATCACTCGCTGGAAGCCTTGCGTGCAAGTGCCGATACGGCCGGTTTCCGGATACAAACCGATGTGGAAATTGCTAAAAATCAAATCAATTTGGGTGGCATTCAAGGCTCGCGCCAAGTCATTCAATGGGCGTTCAATCACTCCAAAGGTTCGATTTCGGATATTTACGAATGTCAGAATAGCGAATATTTTGTTGTAGCAGCCATTGAAGGCGAATTGAAAGAAGGTTTTCGTCCGCTGGCTTCGGTTTCCGATTTGTTGAAACGCGAACTGTTGAACGAGAAGAAAGGCGAAAAATTGACAGCCGATTTGAAAGCGAAAAATTTCACTACGCTGGAACAATATGCAGAGGCGATGAACACAACCGTGCAAAATGTAAAATTCGTTACGTTTGGGACAAGCAGTATTTCCGGTATCGGAGCAGAACCGATTTTGAATGCCGAAGCGGTAACCGCGCCGGTCAACGTCGTATCAGGCCCTTATGCCGGCGAAAACCGTGTGTATGTCATTCAGATAACGAACAAACAGGAAAACCAGCAACCCTACGACGAGGCTTCGCAACGGCAAATCCTGCAAATGCAAAACATGTATCGCCGGTATCAACTCTTGCAGTCGCCACAGATATTGCGCGAAAATGCAAAAATCGAAAACGACCTGATTCGGTTTTTCTAAATAATAGATACATACCATTTGTAGAGACGGAGCATACTCCGTCTCTACGTGTTTTTTTTGGCACGTTTTTTGCTGTTATTCTTTTAGAAAAAAGTATTTTTATGTTGTAAAACATATAAAATTATTTTAAAAAGTGCAAAATAATATGATACACACACACATTACTCACCTGGCGGTTTAACAAAAATTAACGCGTTATGTGCCCTGTAAAGCGTCTTTTTTCTCACACGCGTAATATACAAAATTTATTTTTAATACGCAATATTTCCGGCCTTCGGCATTGCGAAGGCGACAGTTGTTCTGTCATTGCGGGCTTGACCCGCAATCCCCTGATGTCCGTTAATGAATGTTTAACGATTTTGTTGGGATTGCGGGTCAAGTGGAAAAACCGAAGCAAATAGACCCCTCTAGACCAATTTAAACTGCCCCCCTCCACCCACCGAAACTGCCCCCCTCCACCGATTTAAAATGCCCCCCCTCACCGGAGCAAACTGACCCGGTACAAAATGGCTAACCTCAGAACTCCAGACTTGCCCCACATTAGATTGTCGCGATTTTGAACTTCATCACCAAATTAGTACCCGGATATATAGTATTGGTAAAATTGATAGTCTCTATTATATTTTTTACAGCCGGGTTGCTT
>BNTW01000088.1 GCA_025996895.1 Bacteroidia bacterium
TGTTCCAACTGCGCGCGGTCTTGCTTTCCCCCGAATATAAACAGCCGGATAAGTGGTTTTTCACTCAACCGGCGCACCACTTCTTCCATTTTTTCCAACGGATAGATTTTTCCGAAATGGCGGGCAAAAGGCGCGATACCTATCCACGTCTCCGATTTTTTTGTTTTTTCGGGAAACAGGGAAGTGAATTGCACCGAAGCATCGTAACCTAATGCTTCAAAAACGGCTTGATAGCGTTGCAAGCTCGTTTTTAACGGAAGGAAGCGTTTGTTTTTTCGGCGCGTTAGTGCCTTTCTCTTTTTTCGTTCTTTATTGATAACGGCCACTTTCTTTCCCATCATACGGAAAATCCAATCCATAAAGGCGGTGCGAAGTACATCGTGTAAATCAGCTACCTGATTGATTTTCAGTTTATTGACTTCCTTTATTAAGCGGATTAAACCGAAAATATTTTTGTTTTTTCCTTCCATATTGACCGGAAAAAGCGTTATATTTTCCGGCTTTCCTTCGAGCAATGTGTCGAACGGACGCTTGGTGAGGAAAATAAACATGTCGCCGGGATACCGGTTTGCCACAGAATAGAGGACGGGCAACGCAATCGCGACATCGCCCAACGCAGACAAACGGATAACCAACGTGCGAGCCATATTATTTTTTTCCGTAGAGGACAGGATTTAAGTTCGGGTCGTTGTACATTTTCATCTGTTTGTAGACTTTCATGTATTTCTTCCCCGCTTCGATGTCTTCTAACAGTCGGTCGATGGCCGAAGACAGGTCTTTTTTCTGTTCCAGCAGCACATTTAGCTTGTGCGAAACAGCTTCGTGCTGGGTTTCGTCCGTGTCTGTTCGATTGACTTCTTCCTGCATGTGAAAAATTTTCAAAGCCAAAATCGAAAGGCGGTCAATCGCCCACGCCGGACTTTCAGTATTAATCGTCGCGTCCGCTTGAACGGCCACATTTTTATATTGTTCCAAAAAATAACTGTCAATCCGTTCGACCAAATCCGTCCGGTCTTGGTTGGACTTGTCAATAGTGCGCTTGATTTCCAATGCTTTTGCCGGCTCAATGTTCGGGTCGCGGATAATATCTTCGAGATGCCATTGTACCGTATCAATCCAATTTTTCAGGTACAGATAATATTCAATGGATTGAGAAGGATACGGATTTTGAATAGGTGCTTCCACGCTATCCCATTGATGGTAATCCTGAATAGATCTGTCAAAAACAGAAAGGGCAAGTATAGTAAAACACATAAAACTAACTTTGATAAAAATGCAAAGATAAGATATTTACGGCAAGAATGCAAACAGATTGGGTTTTTGACTTTTATTGTGCCTCGCTTTGCAGAAGCATATAAAATGAATGTCCAAAGCGCATATTTTTATCTCAAAAAATACGGAGGCTGGGATTTTTTGTGCAAACATTGGTGGGCATTGCATACCGATAATGATATTTGGGCGATACACGATATTTATACAGTATGCCGTAATAATGGGATGCGTTAATGAGGATTTATCACGGAAGTTATACAAAAATTGACAAAATCGACTTGTCGAAATGCGCCCCGAATAAAGATTTTGGACGAGGTTTTTACGTTACAAAATTTCGCAATCACGCTGAAAATTGGGCAAAAGTTATAGACGAAAAAATTGTTGAGCAGCTGGTGCTTGACTGTCAAATTGACGAAGAAAAAGCAGCAGAATTATTTTATAATTCAAACACATTTACCCAACTTTCAGACGAAACCACAACATTTTATCTTAAAAACTGGACAGAAATTTATGAATTACTAAAAAATGAATTGAAAAAATAAATTTTAATAATCGCAAAAAAAATATTACTTTTACACCTCATTCAAAAACAAAATAAAATGAAATAAAAAAAGAAATGTGTGCGTAAAGCACACAAAATAAGACATATAAAATAGCGTTTGCTATTATTCTTGATGCTCTGAAACTTAGGAACTTTCAACAGGTATCTACATGAATAAGTCGCGAATGCCTATGCGTTAGCATGGGTATGATTTTTCCGTAGATACAGGTTTCCTAAGACCGCAGAGCATGGTAGAGAATAT
Organism: Bacteroidia bacterium; assembly: GCA_025996895.1. Classification (GTDB taxonomy): domain Bacteria; phylum Bacteroidota; class Bacteroidia; order Bacteroidales; family Azobacteroidaceae; genus Azobacteroides. The sequence continues at coordinate 2,076 of BNTW01000088.1, forward strand.
CCATGCTTTTTTTATGTCCAAATTTTTGAAAATCAGACGACGGAACAACCGCCACAATATACACAGAATCGCAACTGCCCATAAATGCGAAGTGAAACTGCAAAACACTCAAATCATATTGCAGCGAGAGCAGAAACTCGTAAAAATGGGCGGAATTACTTCCCATGAAAAGTCGTTTAGAGTAGAGGGAATAACAATTTTGCGTACCAGATGCACAAAAAAGTCCCAAAGGTATGGGCAAAGAATAATGAAAAAGATGTTTTTTGTGTCATTATTTATGGCAATGATGAGTGTGGGCGTTTATGCTCAAGAACAAGGCTCCAAGTCGCTTGGAGCAAGTGTGGTTTTTGGTTCCGGAGACGATTTTTCCAACACCGGGCTACAAGCCAAGTTTCGGTACAGTTTGACCGACACTTGGAGAGTAGAAGGGTCGTTCGTATATTTCTTTGAGAAATCTAATGGATATATTTTCTTTGAAGATGATAATGGTTATTATGATGTATATTCTCCTTCCTCCACTGATTTTAGTGTCAATTTACATTATTGCTTTCCGGTAAGTGAGCAGTTTACTATTTATCCTCTTGCCGGATTGGGATATATGAATTGGAATGGATGGTATCCGGAAATGGAGGAAAGAAAAATAGGGTACACAGGCTCTTCGATTACCAGATTAGTTCCAACCGGCGAAAAGGCAAAGTTTTCAGAGTCAAATTTGGGTCTTAACATTGGTGCCGGTGTAGATTACCAGATAACCTATAATATCTCTGCCAATGCAGAGCTTCGATACAGACCCAGCAGTGAGCCATTCAAGCGCACATATCTCTCGTTAGGTATTTGTTATGCATTTTAAAAAAACAATTTAATAACAATTTTAATACTCAAAAGATAATGAAGAAGTATCAAAGTAGTAAAACAAACAGAAATTCAGCTGATTACATCAGCACAATGGAGCAGAAACCATTTCAAAAACGGGGAGAGTCCGAAAATCCAATCGTAAAGAGTAGGGTGTGTTTCATGCTGTTGGTAGCAATGTTATTTTTGTTTTCAACTGCAAGTGTATCGGCTCAAAATCAGAGTGCGAAGCCCCAAGTAGCGAAGCCGGATGTTATCACATTGCTAAACGGTGATGACATTAATGCGTTAGTGCAAAAAGTTGGTGACACTGATATTGAGTACAAAAAATGGACCAATAAGAACGGACCAGCTTACACATTAAAGAAATCAGAGATTTTTAGAATTTGCTATGCAAACGGAGAGAAAGATGTGTTTTTCAAAAAAGAAGAACAAGCTGTTGTTGCACCCGTTCAACAGCAAACAAACTCTATACAATCAACTAACGCTCCACAGCAAACAGCTACAGTTGCCCAATTAAATATGACATTACCTGTGGTGATAGCAACAGATATTCCCGGTGTGCAACAAGGGGCATGTTACTCTGCAATAGTTGCTGAAATGAAAACGAAAGGTTTCAATGTTCAATCGAAAGACTATGCCGCCCAAAAAGGATTGGAGAAGACGCAAGGCATTGATGCCGGTAAATTTTTGAAAAACAACAGTAAAAATGTAACCCCGGACGATAAGTATATTGTATTGCTTGTTACCATGAAAAGTTTCGTTAAAGCCTCATGGACTTTCCGTACATTTGATATGAGTACGGGTAAAATGCTGGCCGAAGAAAAAACGAGTACCAGCGTCAGTCCTCATATAAATTATGGAGACTTGGCGAGAGAAGCTCTGAACTATTTTTTAACAGAGCACCCAACGCTGGTGGAATAATTGAGTAGGTAGGGGAGTAATCCCCTGCTCTCTCTCATCATCGTGCGTATATACTAACAAATAAATTCAAAAAAAATGGAAAATCAACATCAAGAAAGCGGGACAGGACAACAGACTATTAACATCCAAGTCCCATCGACTGACAACATTGTGCGTAAACGTTCACTTAGTTCGTTACTGTTTGCTGCTGTAATCATTTTCTTCTTCTTTAATTTCTGTACGGTTAGTTGTAGCGGTCAGAAAGTCGGGAGTGTAACAGGTATAAACCTTGTGACAGGAACTGAACTTAAAAACCGTGACATGTTTTCCGGTAGAGAAACAAAAGGAGAGGAAATTCCGTCAAATATCTGGGCAATAATTGCCTTTGGTGCTGCCATTATTGGTCTGGGCACTTTTTTAATTAAAGAAAAAAGAGGCGCTTTAATTGGAGCCGGCGCCGGAGCAACAGGGTTTGTTTCATTGCTAATTCTGCAGTTTGTAATCAAGAATTCAATCGAAAAAGAAGGACAAGGAGTTCTTCAGGCAGATTTTCAATTTGCATATTGGGTTGCTCTTATTGCAATGGGTATTACAAGCTACATCAGTTATTTAAGAATTAAACTTTTAAAATCAGAAAAAATATGAAAGTAAATTTCAATCGCGTAAAAGCGCATAGTTTTATGAGCAAAGCACTTTGTACTTTGATAATAGCAACGGCTGCCGTGAGTTCAATCTCTTGCTCGAAAGATGATGACAACGACAACGGGAGCCTCGCTGGAACCAGCTGGCAGTATGTTTACGTAAAAACGAACATCTCTTCGTTTTATCTCCAACTGAAGTTCACTTCCGGAACTGACGGCAATATTCAAACGATGATGTCCTCCAATGGCGTTGTTACCCCGGCAACCCAGCCATTCAACTTTACGTATGGGTACGACGGCAAGAACGGCACATTACATTGGGGAGGCAGCGAACCGCTTGATTTCACCGTCAGCAGCAATAAACTGACATTCGATGAGAACACGGCAGTGGCGGTGGGCAGCGTGCCTCTGGGTGGCGTTGTATTCATAAAGCAATAGACAATAAACTTAAAATTGACATTAGAAATATGCGAAAGTTAAATTTAGATTACAAATTTTATGTATCAAAGTAGTAAAACAAACAGAAATGCAGTTGATTACATCTGCGCAATGGAGGCGGAACCCATTTCAAAAAACGGGGTGAGTCCAAAAAACCATACGAATAGGAGCAAATGGAATATGCGTGTTATTCCAATAATGTTGATGATGTGTTTTGTTGGGACTGCGTGGTCGCAGACGACATACAACATACAACTTGGCACAACATATTCGGAAACTGTCACGAGTGGCAGTTATAATCGATACGCCTTTTCTGTAACAAAAGAGGGTATGTTAACGGTAAATATATCTACCGATGGTTCTGCGAAGGCGTTGCCTTATCAAGGTGCGACTTTTCGATTGCTGAACTCAAACGGCGAAACGCTTAAAACATTCATTACACCCACCGGATTTCCGTACAGCGATGATTATAGCATAGCAAGTATCGGAGATTATCAAATTGAAATTTTCTCAGAATATGGCGGCACATTTACGATGAGGGCGGATTGTTTTGTGGATGAAGCAGAACCGAATAACACAATCGCAACCGCAATGTCATTGCCTAACAGCGGATGTACTGTGAGCGGCACTCTTACCTCTTCGGATGTTGATATGTATAAATATGTTTTAACACAACCGGGCAGATTTACTGTGAGTGCGTCTCTTGGCAGTTCAAGTAATGGTGGAGTTGGTTGGGCGTATGTAAAATGGTATAATTCTGACGGTACGCAGATTGGAAGTAGTTCCGCTTATACAACATATAACGATTATATGGACTTGGAAGCCGGTACTTATTATATAAGTGTTTCTCAATATTCAAGTTACACCGGAACATATAGTTTAATAGGAAATTTTACGGCGACAGGGAACAATGAAATTGAACCCAATAATACAACTACCAATGCACAATCATTGACATTAGGACAAACGGTAAAAGGTTTTATCAGTTATCAAGATAAAATTGATATGTATAAATATGTTTTGGCACAACCGGGCAGATTTACAGTAAATGCGGCTCTTGGTAGTTCAAGTAATGGCGGAGTTTATTATGCGGTTGTAAAATGGTATAGTTCTGACGGTACGCAGATTAAAAGTAGTTCTAATTTTACAACATACAATGATTATATGGACTTGGAAGCCGGAACTTATTATATAGAACTCAAGCCACAAAATAGCAGTTACACCGGAACATACACTTTAACCGGAACGATACGCTACGCAAATGCGGCAACACCAACGATTACAGAGCAACCGGTTGGCGCTACATATACCCATAACGCAACGGCAACTGCGCTGTCCGTAACGGCAACTACAGACGATGACGGAACACTGACTTATCAATGGTACCGCAATACAACTAACAGCACAACAGGCGGCATATCTGTGGGAACCGACAGTACTTACACTCCTCCTACAACATCGGTGGGAACATATTATTATTATGTGGAAGTAACAAACACAAACAACAGCGTAACCGGTACCAAAAGAGTAAGTGTTACAAGTAATGCTGTTGCTGTTGAGGTAACAGCAGGCACCGGCATTGCCGATATTTCTTCCGCCCAACTGTCGGTTTACCCAAATCCCGTGCGGGAAGAATTGTTTATAAAATCGGAAACGCCGATAAAGAAAGTTGAAATCTACACATTATCAGGTACTTTGCTGCTTTATGAAAACAATTTCAATGAGAAAATATCCGTATCGACTTTGCCTAAAGGTGTTTATCTGCTTAAGGTTTATAGCGGTCGGGAAGTAGCAGTCAGCAAGATTGTGAAAGAATAAAAAGTATTTTTATAACTGAAAACGGCAAATCTGAAAATGGTTTGCCGTTTTTTTGTTCTAAATTTTTGCAATTCTTTCGGAATAATACCGTAAATTTATGCCGGATTATTTATCGTATTTTCATTTATGCTGACTATTTATTCTTCTTCCGAACATACGAAACGGCTGGAATACATCGCCCGGCATCTTTTTAATGAAATTTTGGGTATGGATTTCCAAATTACGGCGGATAAGAAACAGTATTTGGCGACTACTGCACCGTGCATTAATTATTCCAAAGCGGAATTAAATCACGGCTTGCAAATTTTTCCGCAGGGATTGCTGTTTGAAACCAATATTCACCCGCCGAAAGCGTTGAAAGAGGGCGAATGGAAAGGACTATTTTGTTTTTTTTATAGCGGAAAAGGGGCTATTCCCTTCGATTTATTCGCTGCCTCGTTTTATCTGCTTACGCTTTACGAAGAATATTTTCCCGAAGAATGGGATCAACATGGCCGGTTTAATCATAAGGAAGCACTGTTATTCCGCAAGGGATTGTTGGAGACGCCGATAATCGACCGTTGGGCTTACGAATTGAAAAAAGAACTGGAAAATGCCGGTTTCGATACATCCGATTTTAAATTGCGGAAATATCGGGCAATCGCGACCTACGACATCGATCATCCTTTTTTATACCGCTACAAAGGGTTTTTTAAAAATACCGGCGGACTTTTGCGCGACACCCTGCAAGGATATTTTCGGAAAATAAAAGAGCGTTTGGCCGTGCATCTCCGCTTGCAGGAAGACCCCTATCTGGCTTCGTTGCGGTTTATTGACCAAATACAAACGGAACAAAACCGGCCGTATTATCTTTTTGTGTTGTTGGGAAAACGCGGAAAATACGGCCACACAACGGTTTATCAGCCCAAAGCGTATTTTAAATATTTGAAAACGTTGGTGTTGTCCAATATTGGGTTACATCCTTCGTATGATACATTGCGCAATATGAGACAGTTGAGCATTGAAAAAAATCAATTGGAAGAAATTTTGCAGGCGAAAATCACGCTTTCTCGCCAGCATTTTTTGCGTATGCAAGTGCCCGAAACGTTTCAAGAATTGCAGTTGTCCGGAGTGGAAGAAGATTTTACACTCGCCTTTGCACACGCCCCCGGATTCCGTTCGGGAACGGCCGTACCGCATTTTTTCTACGATTTGCAAAAAGACGAAGCGACTTCGTTACTCATTCGTCCGACAATCGTAATGGATAGTACATTTATTTTTCATCTGAAATCGTCGCCCGAAGAAACTTTGCAAACAATGAAACGCCTCGCAGACGAGTGCAAACAATCGGGCGGAGATTATTTGAGTTTGTGGCACAACTCCAATCTGGCGGGGACGCCCGAAAAAAATCCGTGGATAAATGTATTTATTCAATCGACCCGCTATGCAATTTCGCTGGAAAATCACTAACTTTGAGCGCAAAAGCAAAAAACTATATGCAGGTTTATAATTTAGGGGAGAATAATAGCATTCTCAATCAATTTGTGGCTGAAATTCGGGACGTTCAGGTGCATGGCGACCGTCTCCGTTTTCGTAAAAACATTGAACGAATCGGAGAAATCATGGCTTACGAAATCAGTAAAACATTGAATTACAGCCCAAAAGAAGTTCAAACGCCCTTAGGCATTGCCCCGATTCCGATCATTTCCGATTCCGTTGTGTTGGCAACGATTATGCGGGCGGGATTGCCCTTCCACCAAGGGTTTTTGAATTTTTTTGATCATGCGGAAAATGCGTTTGTATCTGCTTCGCGCCGGTACAACAGCGACCACTCCCATTTTGAAATCGTGGTGGAATATTTATCTTCGCCCAGCATCGAAGGGAAAACGTTGCTGATTGTTGACCCGATGTTAGCCACTTGCGGTTCGTTGGATCTGGCCTACAAAGCCTTATTAAAGCGGGGGGAACCGGCCGCTGTCCATGTCGCCTGCATCATCGCCAGCCAACACGGGATAGAAGCCGCCAAAGAAAATCTCCCGAAAGAAAAAACAACGATCTGGGCGGCGGCGATAGATCCCGATTTGAACGATAAGGCCTATATTGTCCCGGGATTGGGCGATGCAGGGGATTTATCGTATGGAGAAAAGATTTAATAGTTTATTTCATTGATTTTGCCTGGCCTTTGGAAATTGATAATTTAAAACAGCACTGTCAATAAATCTAATTTTCTTTCCAAGGGTGTCGCATTATCAAAGTCAAGAGTTTCGGATAATTTGAGACATTGATTTGTGTTAGTGCAAGAATTTTAAAGAATCAATGTCATGGGCGAGTTTGGTAGTAAAAAGATTTGCTCCTTTTTCGTTCAGATGGTTTACATTAACAAATAATGTAGAATCACAACATATTGAATCTTTGTTATAGTAAAGAATGGTAATATCATATTGCTTTGCAATTCCGTCATACATCTGATATAATTTGTCTATATTTCTGATATTTTCAGTAATTTCAATATAGACGGGAGAATAAACAAGTATTATTTTAGACTTTTGATGCACTTGTGATAAAAAATTCTTAAAAAGATATATTGCCGTAGAATCTGCATTTATTGATATTTCATTTTGTTTTTCTTCTGTGTTGCGATAAAAACCACGGCTGACAGGTACAGGATAATAACCTTTTGTCAAGTCTGCTCTGTTATTGATTTCGCCCAACCCCATTCCTGCTTGAATTAAGGCTGGATACCCAGCATATCTGTACAAAGGCATATACATCTCGAATATTGAAAAATTGCATAATTTATTTGCTTGTTCTAAAAAATGCCTGTTGTGGAAATGAGGAAAAAATTGTTCTCTTGGACCGCTTCCCAGACACATAGAACTGTGATTTATTTCGTAAATTATAATATCAGGCTGCCTGTTAAATTGCCGATATGTGTTGTATTTCAACATCTGACCACTGATTCTACCTCCTTCTATTCCTAAATTGTAAAAGTCAAAATGAAGAAGAGAATCCAAAATGACAGGATTATAGTGTTCCATACCTCTCGAATCACCCATTATTATTGCATTATGCTTTAAGTTCTTATTCGATAAAATATAATTCCACCCACTCAATGCAACGGAATCTTTTATTTTTCGTAAATTTTTAGAAATAACAAAATCGGCAACAGTTGCTAATCCAAATATCCATAATCCGAATATAATCAATATCTTAATAAATTTCTTCATTATCGTTAAAATTGAAAATAAATAAAAGTTTGTTTTTCAAAAGCACCAAAAATAAAAATCAATGTAATAATTATTGTATAAATTGAGAATTTCAGAAAATGAGATTTTACGTTAGCCAAATCCAATCCGTGCTGCTTATTCCTTTGCGCCCATTCAACTCCTAACAATAACATAATAAAGAGATAGATGCTGATTGGTATGTGTGGTTGAGTGTGTGGTAATCCAAATAAAGAAGACGAACAGATTCCGCTCAAGTATTCTAACGCTTGGTGAATGCTTTCCGCCCGAAAAAACACCCAACCAATGACGACCAAAGCAAAAGTTACAAGCATTTGAAACAACTCTTTCAAACTCGGAAAAATTCGATTTTCCGCCACCGTATCCGTATATTTCCGATTTTTATTTTGCAAAATCAGCGGTAAAAACAAAACGGCGTGAAACGCACCCCAAGCAATAAAAGTCCAGTTTGCGCCGTGCCAGAAACCGCTGACGAGGAAAATAATAAAGGTGTTGCGCACCACCAACCATTTTGTGCCGCGACTGCCGCCGAGCGGAATGTAGAGATAATCGCGAAACCAAGTGTTGAGCGAAATGTGCCAACGCCGCCAGAACTCGGCAATGTCACGACTGAAATAGGGAAAACGAAAATTATTCAGGAACTTGAAACCGAGCAGTTTGCCGATACCGATGGCCATATCGGAATAGCCTGAAAAATCGCCGTAAATCTGAAAAGCGAATAAAATCGCACCCAGCAACAAAGCACTGCCGGTTTGTGTTAGATAGGTATCGAAAATTTGATTGACATAAACGGCGCAGTTATCCGCAATAACCACCTTTTTGAATAAACCCCACAGGATTTGTCGCATTCCGTCCGTTGCTTGAGCATAGTCGAAAGTACGGCGTTTGTAAATCTGCGGCAAAAGGTTGGTGGCGCGTTCAATGGGCCCCGCCATTGCGAGCGGAAAAATGCTGACAAAAAGGAAAAACGAAGTAATATCTCGTGTTGGCTCGAACTTTCGGCGATAGACATCAATGGTGTAACTCAGCGTATGGAAAGTGTAAAATGAAATGCCGACCGGCAAAACAAGGTGTAACAATCTGATATTCAGATAGTTATCGGGGGTGGTAAAAATGTTAATTAACTGAGTGGCAAAGAAATCGTAGTATTTATACTTCGCTCGGTATAGATTTGTGCAATAGAAAAAGAATAAGCATATTTGCAAAACCTCTCACAGTAATGCAGTATGCTTATTCAAATGAATTTATCCGAAGAAGAAATTCGGGTGCTAAATTA